>JADGRJ010000121.1 GCA_017881025.1 Rhizobacter sp.
GATCGATCCGGCGGTGTCGATCACGCACACCGCGACGGGAACCGCGAGCACGGGGACGACGCCGGTCGACGCGACCGTGACGGTGATCAAGAAGTACACCGGCGGCCCGAACGTCGTCGTCGCCGGCGCTCCGGTCGATGCGAGCACCGGTGCCCTGGCCTACACGCTGTCCAACGGCGCTCCGGTGCGCGCTACGTACGGGGCAAGCATCCCGCTCGCGTTCGGCTCGGACGGCGCGGCGGCCGGCCGTTACACCATCGCCGTGACGTCCGGCGCGACGACGAAGAGCGCCGACGTCGACGTCACCGGCGGCGACCCGGCACCGGTCTCGTTCACGTTCCCCTGATCAGGCGCCGCGGTCGCGGTCGCGGCGCACGGCGCGGCAGGACCGATCAGGTCCGGGCGTGCTTGGCGATCAGATCGCGCGCCGTCTGCAGAAGCTTCTTGCCGTCGAAGCCGCGCTTCGTCATGTCGGCGACCCACTCGTCGTCGATCGCCTGCGCCACCTTGATGAACTCCTGTGCCTCGGCGGAGCTCAGCGTGTGGATGGTGTTGCCGCGATCGACCGCCGCCTTGCGGCCGATCGGGTCGTTGCCCTGCTGCGTCTTGCCGAGCCAGGCCGACGTGGCCAGGCCCGAGTTGGCGTCGATCACCTTTGGCGTGCTCGCTGAGGTGCGCCGCAGTCTACCGAAATGCGCTCGCGCAACAGGGCGCGTGACCGAATCCTCGTGCCAACTTGTCTCGCAAGGCGCGCGTGGTTTACCGCACGCAAGAACTCGCACGCGGCGCGTTCGACTTGTCGAGAATCCGGCCCGGCGACGCGAATGATCGCGCCGCGAAACCCGTCGAAAAGAAAGAACACATGTTCCGCACCCCGTCCGTCTTCGGCCCGCTGAACAGCGGCTTCGTCCCCTTCTCTTCAGGCGCGCCGATCGACGCGCCGGCCGAGGCCGAGACCGCCAAGGTCATCGCCCGCGTCGCCGCCGCACCGGCCATCGAGACCTTCGAGAGCGCCGAGATCGCGCCGCGCGCAGCCTGGGCACCGGCGAGCTCGGCACGCATCCGCGTCGTCGAGGCGCTGGTCGTCGCCGCGGTCTGCGGCTACTTCGGCTTCGGCCTGCTGAGCACGATCGTCGGCCGCTGAGCGGCGCGTCGCGCCCGCGTCGGCGGGCGGGCCTTTGACGAATCGAAGGACAGCGCGGGCGTTCGCGCCTACGCTCGACGTCTCGCAGGTTCCGAGGGATCGGCATGATCGTCGTCTGTCCGAATTGCAGCGCGGCCAACCGGCTCGACGCGGCCCGCGCGCACGACGAGCCGGTCTGCGGCAAGTGCGGCACGGCCTTGCTCGACGGCAAGCCGGTCGCGATCGACGATGCGCGCTTCGAGCGCTTCGTGACCCGCAACGAGCTTCCCGTCGTCGTTGATTTCTGGGCCGCGTGGTGCGGTCCGTGCCACGCGATGGCGCCGCAGTTCGAGCAGGCGGCGCGCAAGCTCAAGGGCGACGCGGTGCTCGCCAAGGTCGACAGCGACGCCAGCCCGGAGGCGGCGTCGCGCCTGGGAATCCGCAGCATCCCGACCCTCGTCCTGTTCCGCAACGGCAAGGAGGTCAAGCGTCAGTCGGGCGCGGTCCAGGCCGCGCAGATCGTCGCCTGGGTGAAAGCCGCCGCCTAGCGTCAGCACCGATGGCTGGAGCCGCCTCGCTTCGCACAATGCGGGTTCCACCAGCGAGGAAGCTGACATGGCAGCGATCGGATTCATCGGCGCATCGGGGTTGATGGGACACGGCATGGCGAAGAACCTGCTCGCCAAGGGCCACGCCGTCTCGCTCACCGTGCACCGCAACCGCGAACGCGTCGCCGATCTGCTCGCTGCGGGCGCGACGCAGTGCGGCTCCCCCGCCGAGCTCGCCGGCGCGAGCGAGATCGTCTTTCTCTGCGTCACCGGCTCGCCGCAGGTCGAAGCGTCGGTCACCGGGCCGTCGGGCCTGCTCGCGGGAGCGAAGCGCGGCCTGGTCATCGTCGACTGCTCGACCAGCGAGCCCGACTCGACGGCGCGCCTGCGCGACACCTGTGCGCAAGCCGGCGTCGTCCTCGTCGACGCGCCGCTCGCGCGCACGCCGATCGAGGCCGAAGCCGGCAAGCTCAACGTGATGGTCGGCGCCGACGACGCGACCTTCGCCCGGCTCGAGCCGGTGCTGCGCGCCTTCGCCGAGAACGTCTTCCACGTCGGCGGCCCGGGCGCCGGCCACATCATCAAGCTGCTCAACAACTTCATCGCCCAGGCGATCTGCACCGCGACCGCGGAAGCGTTCGCGGTCGGCCAGCGCGCCGGCATCGACCCGAAGAAGCTGGTCGACATCGTCTCGATGGGCGCCGTCAACTCGGGCCTGTTCCAGATGATGGCGAAGACGCTGACGGGCGACCTCGGCGCGCTCAAGTTCGAGCTCGACAACGCGAGGAAGGACGTCCGCTACTACACCCACCTGGCCGAGGGCCTGTCGATCCCGACCGTCGTCGGCGAGGCGGTGCACCAGTCGCTCGTCCTTGCCAGCGCGCTCGGCCACGGCAAGAAGTACGTGCCGTCGCTCGTCGAGGCGCAGGAGCAGCTCACGGGCGCCAAGCTCGTGCCGTAGCACGAGCCCGGCGCCGGTGAGCTTCGCTCGCGCTCCGCTCCTCTTACAGGATGGCTCCCTCCCTGCTTCGCTCCCCTCCCTCCGCGAGGGAGGGGCGGACTCCTTCGGAGTCCATTGAAGAACCACGCGCATGGTGGGTCGTGGGGGGTGCGTTCGTCTGCGTGGCGGTCATCTTCGGGGTCGCTTATTCGTTCGCCGCCTTCTTCCGATCCTTCGGCGTCGAGTTTGCCGCCGAGCGCGCCGACGTGTCGCTCGTCTTCGGCCTCTCGGGCCTGATCTACTTCCTGCTCGGCGCCGGCGCGGGCATGCTCGCCGACCGCTTCGGGCCGCGCCTGGTGTGCGCGGCGGGCATGGTCATCATTGCCGCCGGCCTGCTGGCGAGCAGCTTCGCGCAGTCGATGGCGGCGATCTACGTCGCCTGGGGCGCGGGCCTCGGCATCGGCATCGGCCTCGTCTACGCGCCGTCGATCGCGAGCGTGCCGCCGTGGTTCGTGCGCCGGCGCGCCTTTGCAGCCGGAATCGCCAGCGCGGGCATCGGCGTCGGCACGCTCACCGTGCCCCTGCTCGCGACGGCGGCGATCACCGCGATGGACTGGCGCCATGCACTGCAGGCGCTCGCCGCGGGCGTGCTCGTCGTCGGTGTCGGCGCGACGCTGCTCCTGCGCCGCGCTCCGACGCGCGCCGCGCCCGGCATGGCGGCGGCGGGCATGACGCTGAAAGACGCGCTGCGCAACCGCCGCTTCTGGTGGATGTATGCCGCCTGCGTTCTCGCCGCGCCGGCGATGTTCATTCCGTTCGCGCACGTCTCGGCGGCGGCGCGCGACCTCGGCATCGGCGACGCGCGCGCCGTCGGCCTCGTCGGCCTGATCGGCATCGGCAGCATCGTCGGCCGCTTCGCCATCGGCGGCCTCGCCGACCGCCTCGGCCGCATCGCCAGCATCGCCCTGCTCGAAGCGTCGCTCGGTGCGTCCTACCTGCTCTGGCTCGGCGCCGACGGTTACGTCGCGCTGGCGGTCTTCGCGCTCTGGCTCGGCCTCAGCTACGGCGGCATCGTCTCGCTGATGCCTGCCATCTGCATGGACCTGTTCGGCGCGCGCGCCGTCTCGAGCATCCTCGGCACGCTCTACAGCGGCGCCGCGTTCGGCAACCTGCTCGGCCCGGTCGTCGCCGGCGCCGTCTTCGACCGCACCGGCAGCTACGTGCCGGTGATGTGGGCCGGATTCGTCCTGTCGATGCTCGCCGCGATCGCCTCCGCGCAGCTCCTGCGCGACCGCCGTCCGACGTATTGAGAGAGGGACTCCGAAGGAGTCCGCCCCTCCCTCTCGGAGGGAGGGGAGCGAAGCGGGGCGGGAGCAGTCCTGCTAGCGCCCAGGCGATATATCGGGTCCGTAACGGACCCGATATATCGCTCCGGCGAGATCGTCGCTGACCAACAGCGATCCGTCGGGCAGCGGCAGCACGTCCGCGGGCCGGCCCCACACCGTCTCGCGGCCGCTGGTGTCCACCTGAAGGAAGCCCTGCAGGAACGGCTCGGGCGTGCCCGCGCGCCCCTGGCCGTCGACGGCGACGCGAACGACCTGATAGCCGACCTTCCTGCTCCGGTTCCACGAGCCGTGCTCGGCGATGAAGATGTTGCCGCGGTACGCGGCCGGGAACTGCGTGCCGCCGTAGAAGCGCATGCCGAGCGCGGCGACGTGGGCGCCGAGCTTGGCCGCCGGCGCGGAGAACTCGCTGCACGCGCGCTGCGACCCGAACTCCGGATCGGGCGAGTCGCCTTGATGGCAGAACGGATAGCCGAAATGCTCGCCCGTGCGCGTGACGCGATCGAGCTCGTCGGCGGGAAGGTCGTCGCCGAGCATGTCGCGGCCGTTGTCGGTGAACCAGAGCGTGCGGTCGACCGGGCTCCAGTCGAAGCCGACCGAGTTGCGAACGCCGCGCGCGACCGTCTCGATCGCGCTGCCGTCGACGTTCATGCGCTGGATGACGCCGTGGCGGTCGTCGGGCAGGCAGATGTTGCACGGCGCGCCGACCGGCACGTAGAGCTTGCCGTCGGGGCCGAAGGCGATGAAGCGGCGGCCGTGGTGCGTCTCCGACGGGAAGCGGTCGCTGACGATCACCGGCGCCGGCGGCGCGGCGAGCTTGTCGTCGATGGCGTCGAAGCGGAGCACGCGCGCCAGCGCGCCGACGAAGAGCGCGCCGTCGCGATAGGCCACGCCCGTCGGCAGCTGCAGACCGGCGGCGACGGTTCGCACGTTGGCGCTACCGCTCGCGCCGTACTCGACCGCGTAGACCTTGCCCGCCTGCGCGCTGCCGACGTAGACGATCCCCTTGCCGTCGGCGTTGCGGCCGAGCGTCATCTGGCGCGCATTCGGCACCGCGTCGGTGAGGAGCTCGACGCGAAAGCCGTCCGGGACGCGCAGCTTGTCGAGCTGCGGCGCCGCCGCCGCCACCATGCACGCGCCTATCCCGGCGACAAAGACCGCAGGAACGCGCCACCCCTGCGCAGGAACCGACCAAAGCTTCGTCATCGCAATTCCCTGGCTAGCCACGTGCCAGCGCCTCGACGCGCGCAGCGGCGACGCCGACCTTCGCGCCGGCGCCGACGATCTCGCTCCACGTCACCGAGTCGACCGGGATGCCGTCGACCAGGCGCCGCGCCTTCGTCTCGCGCTCGGGCTCGCCCGGCGTCCTGACGCGCCCCACCCCCGGCTGCGGCGGCGACGCGGTGGCATAGGCGACGAAGCCTTCCAACTCCTCGGCGAGGTTGGCGGCGGTGCCGAGCCGATCCGGATCGACGAGGATCGAGAACATGCTGTTGAGGACGCGGCGCCTGCCGTCGCTGACGGCACGGCCGGTCGCGCCGCCGGCGAGCGCGCCGCCGAGCAGCTCGCAGATCAGCGCCAGGCCGGCGCCCTTGTGCTCGCCGAACGGCAAAAGGGCACCGATCGGCTCGACGACGGTGTAGCGCGGGTTCGTCGTCGGCTCGCCGTGGTCGTCGATCAGCGTTCCCGGCTCGATCGCGAGGCCCTTGTTGTAGGCGACGCGGGTCTTGCCCTGGGCGATCTTGCTGGTCGCGAAGTCGAGCAGGATCGGCTCGCCGCCCGGGCGCGGGATGCCGACGCAGAACGGGTTCGTGCCGAGGCGCGCGTCGCGGCCGCCGAACGGCGCAACGATCGGCCGCGACAGCACGTTGACGAAATGGATCGAGACCAGGCCGTGCTCGACGCACTGCTCGGCCCACTGGCCGATCCGGCCGAGGTGGTGCGAGTGGGCCAGGCCGACGACGCAGACGCCGTGCGCCTTGGCGCGCGACGCGCCGAGCTCCATCGCCTCCTGGCCGATCACCTGGCCGTAGCCCTGCCGACCGTCGAGGGTGAGGAGCGCGCCGCTGTCCTGGCGAACGGCGACGTGCGCGTTGACGGCGAGGCCGCCTTCGAGCACCGCGTCGATGTAACGCGGCACCATGCCGACGCCGTGCGAATCGTGGCCGCGCAGGTTGGCCTCGACCAGGTTGGCGGCCACCTGCGCCGCTTCGCCGTCGTGCGAGCCGGCGGCAGCGACGATGGCGCGGACGGCGGCAGCGAGCGCGTCGGCGCGGAACGTAAAGGTTTCGGTCATGGCGGATCGATGCGGCGGGTGAGGAACGCCGAAGCGTAACAAGTCCCCACGCCGCCCTGTCGGCCACGGACCGGTGGCACAGTCAGGCCGTCGTCAGGACTCGTCGCAAAGGCTTCCCATGCGCCACCTCGCCGCCCTCGCCCTCCTTGCCATAGCCGGCACCGTGCCCACGCTCGCCGCCGCGGAAACGCAGGCGACCACGAAGATCGTGCAGCAGCGGACCGCCGACGGCAGCATTCTTCTCACCGATCGCCCCGCGGCGGGCGCCAAGACCGAACGGTCGTGGCAGGTCAACGTCGAGGATCCGGTCGCCGCGCGCCGGCGTGCCCTCGACGTCAAGGCCGAGGCGAATCTGATCAGCGAGCGGATCCAGCGCTCGATCGAACAGCAGCGCCGCGCCGATCTCGACGCCGAGCGGCTGCGCGTCGCCCGCCTCGACGTCGAGCGTGCGGCCGATCGCGATCCGTCGTTCGGCGACAGCGTCGTGCTGTTCGCGCCGAACCGGCTGCGCGGACTGCAAGGCCGTTTCCACCACCCCGACGGCCGCGGCCGTGGCGGTCGTGGCAACGGCGCGCTGCGGCCGGTCGGCTTCAAAGGATAAGCAGCGCCCTGAAGTCGTTGACGTTGGTGAAGGTGGGCCCGGTGACGAGCAGGTCGCCGAGGCCGGCGAAGAACGCATAGGCGTCGTTGCGGTCGAGCAGGTCGCGGCCGCTCAGGCCGAGCGCGCGCGCCCGCGCCAGCGTGTCGGGCGTGACGAAGGCGCCGGCGTTGCTCTCGACGCCGTCGATGCCGTCGGTGTCGGCGGCGAGCACCCAGACGTTCGCCTCCCCCTGCAGCGCGAGCGCGCAGCCGAGCAGGAACTCGCTCGCGCGGCCGCCGCGGCCGCCCTTCTGCTTCACCGTCACCGTCGTCTCGCCGCCCGAGAGGACGACGCACGGCGGCGCGAACGGCTGATGGCGCCGGGCGATCTGGCGCGCCAGGGCGGCGTGCACCTTGCCGACCTCGCGCGATTCGCCCTCGATCTCGTCGCTGAGGACGTGCGCGCCGAGCCCGATGGAGCGCGCCAGCGCCGCTGCGGCGTCGAGCGACTGCTGTGGCGTCGCGACGAGATGCCCTTCGTGGCCGGCGAAGACGCGATCGCCCGGCTTCGGTGTCTCGAGCGCGCCGCTCTCGAGGCCGGCGCGGATCTGCGCCGGGACGGCGATCGCATGGCGGTCGAGGACGGCGAGCGCGTCGGCGCAGGTGGTCGGGTCGGCAACGGTCGGGCCGCTGCCGATCACCGACGGCGAGTCGCCCGGGACGTCGCTGACGAGCAGGGTGACGACGCGCGCCGGCGCGCACGCGGCGGCGAGACGGCCGCCCTTGATCGCCGACAGGTGCTTCCTCACGCAGTTCATCTCGTCGATCGCCGCGCCGCTCTTCAGCAGCGCGCTGTTGATCGCCTGCTTCTCGGCCAGGGTGATGCCCGGCGCGGGCAGCGCGAGCAGCGATGACGCGCCGCCCGAGATCAGGCAGACGACGAGGTCGTCGGCCGAGAGGCCGTGGGCGAGCTCGAGGATTCGCGCCGCGGCGCGCCGGCCGGCCTCGTCGGGGACCGGATGCGCCGCCTGGACGACCTCGACGCGAGTCGCGCCGCGCGCCTGCGCCGCCGCGAACGCCGGCGGCACGGAGTCGTAGCGGGTGACGACCAGGCCGCTCATCGTCGCCCCGGCCGGCCACGCCGCGTCGAGCGCCGCCGCCATCGCGCCGCCGGCCTTGCCGGCGCCGAGCACCAGCGTGCGGCCGCGCGGCAGCGCCGGCAGGAAAGTCGAGAACGAGGGGCCCGGCAGCGCCTGGGCGACGGCGACGTCGAACAGGGCGCGCAGGAAGGCGCGCGGATCGGCATTCGGCGACGGCAGGGCCATGGGGCGCTTCTCGTGGCATCGCGCGGCCGCCCGGGCGCGCGACGCAGGATCGGCCGACCCGCTATGCTGTCTCGACGGCCGCTC
The DNA here is from genome assembly GCA_017881025.1 of Rhizobacter sp. Taxonomy (GTDB): domain Bacteria; phylum Pseudomonadota; class Gammaproteobacteria; order Burkholderiales; family Burkholderiaceae_C; genus Schlegelella_A. The sequence continues at coordinate 8,239 of JADGRJ010000121.1, forward strand.
CGCCGCGCCGCCGCCGGCACCTCACCCATGCTGATCAACTTCTTCTTCACGCTGCGCGCCGCCAAGCTCAAGGTCTCGGTCAAGGAGTACCTGACCCTGCTCGAGGCGATCGAGGCCGGCGTCATCGACGACGCCGACGAAGGGCCGACGATCGACCGCTTCTACTACCTGGCGCGCGCCGCGCTGGTCAAGGACGAGGCGCAGTTCGACAAGTTCGACCGCGCCTTCGCGGCCTACTTCAAGGGCGTCGAGCTGCTCACCGACTTCACCCAGGAGATCCCGCTCGAGTGGCTGCAGAAGAAGTTCGAGCTCGAGCTCAGCGCCGAGGAGAAGGCCAAGATCGAGAAGATGGGCTGGGACGAGCTGATGGAGACGCTGAAGAAGCGCTTCGAGGAGCAGAAGGCGCGCCACGAGGGCGGCAACAAGATGATCGGCACCGGCGGCACCTCGCCCTTCGGCGCCTATGGCTACAACCCGCAGGGCATCCGCGTCGGCCAGGACAAGGGCCGCAACAAGTCGGCGGTCAAGGTCTGGGATCAGCGCCAGTTCAAGGACTACGACGACAACCTCGAGCTCGGCACGCGCAACATCAAGGTCGCCCTGCGGCGGCTCCGCCGCTTCGCGCGGGAAGGCTCCGACGAGGAGCTCGACCTCGACGACACGATCCGCGCCACCGCGTCGAACGCCGGCTGGCTCGACATCAGGATGGTTCCCGAGCGCCACAACAAGGTGAAGGTGCTCTTGCTGATGGACGTCGGCGGCACGATGGACGAGCACATCCACCGCGTCGAGGAGCTGTTCAGCGCCGCCAAGACCGAGTTCAAGCACCTCGAGTTCTACTACTTCCACAACTGCGTCTACGACTTCATGTGGAAGAACAACCGGCGCCGCTACAGCGAGAAGTTCAGCACCTGGGACCTGATCCGGAAGTACAACAAGGACTACAAGCTGATCTTCGTCGGCGACGCGACGATGAGCCCGTACGAGATCCTCCAGCCCGGCGGCAGCGTCGAATACAACAACGAGGAAGCCGGTGCGGAATGGCTGCAGCGCCTCACCAACGCGTTTCCGAAGTTCGCCTGGATCAACCCCGAGCCGCAAGGCGTGTGGGGCTACCGGCAGAGCATCTCGGTGATCCAGCAGCTGATGAACCAGCGCATGTTCCCGCTCACCCTGCCCGGGCTCGAAGGAGCCATGCGACTGCTCGTGAAATGAATCGGTGCGCAGCACCCGCGCGGGTGCTGTCGATGCTGCTGCTGGTGTCGTTGCTCGCAGCCTGCTCGAGCCTTCCGTTCTTCGGCGACAACGCCGACGCCGACGGGCGCGCCGGCCCCGCCGAGCCGCAGGTGGCGCTCTACGAGCTCGAGGTGCGCGCGCCGGGGCCGCTGCGAACCCTGCTGCTCGACTACCTCGACCTCGCGCGCTTCCAGAACGCGCCGGCGAGCGAGGCGATCACGCCGGCCGAGCTCGAGCGCCTCGCCGCGGCCGCGCCGGCGCAGGCGCGCACGCTGCTCGAGACCGAAGGCTACTTCGACGCCGACGTCAAGGTGACGCGAAGCGCCGGGGCCGGCGGCCTCGGCCGCATCGAGATCGACGTCGTTCCCGGCCCGCGCGTCGTCGTCCGCAGCGTCGCGATCGATTCGACCACGCCGCTCGCGCCGCGAACGCCGACGCGCGACGAGCCGTGGCGCGATCGACTCGACAGGCTCCGCGCGATCTGGTCGCTACGCGAGGGCGAGCCGTTCCGCCAACCGGCCTGGAGCAGCGCCAAGAACACGGCGCTCGGCGCCCTGCGAGGCGACGGCTATCCGCGCGCCGAGTGGCAGTCGACGAAGGCGCGAGTCGATGCGGTCGAGCAGTCGGCGGCGCTCTCGGTCAGCGTCGATCCCGGGCCGCTCTTTCACGTCGGCCCGGTCCGCATCGAAGGGACGCACCGCTACGACGAGGCGGCGATCCGGCGCGTCGCCGGCTTTTCGCCCGGCACCGAGTACAGCGAAAAGCGCCTGCTCGACTTCCAGGACCGGATCCTCAAGCTCGGACTCTTCGAGGGCGCCTCGGTCGAGCTCGACGCCAGCGGGCCGCCCGACGCCGCGCCGGTGCTCGTCAAGGTCAAGGAGCTGGCGCAGCACCAGGCGACGGTCGGCGTCGGCTACAGCGCCAATACCGGACCGCGGGTCTCGCTCGAGCACTACGACCGCAAGGTCTTCGGGCTGCCCTGGATCTCGCACACCACGCTCACCTTCGGTCCCGACCTGAAATCGCTCGGCACCGAGCTCACCTCGTATCCGAACGAGAACCTGTGGCGCAAGCTCGCCGCCGCCAACGTCGAGCAGCTGCGCGCCGCCGACGAGACGCGCAACAGCTGGAGCGTTCGCGCCGGCCGCTCGAAGGACACGACCGACTTCGAGCGCCTCTACTACCTCGAAGCGTCGCATGCACAAGTTCAGAGCGCGCCGCTGACGCTGTCGAGCGAGGCGCTCTCGCTCAACTACCACTGGCTGCGCCGCGACCTCGACAACATCCTGGTGCCGACGTCGGGCACGGCGCTGGCGCTGCAGGGCGGCGTCGGCTACGGGCGCGGAACGCTCGAGCGTTCCGATGTGCCGGGGACGGAAAGCAGCCGCGCGCCGTTCGTCCGCGCCTACGCGCGCTTCAACGGCTACCGCCCGGTCGGCGCCTGGTTCGCCAACGCCCGCGTCGAGGCGGGCGAGGTCTTCGTCACCAACCCGATCGGGGTTCCGGACCCGATCCTGTTTCGCGCCGGCGGCGACAACTCGGTGCGCGGCTACGGCTACCGAACGCTCGGCCCGACGATCAATGGCGCCGTCGTCGGCGGACGTGTCCTCGTCACCGGCAGCGTCGAGTTCGAGCATGTGCTGCTCGACCGGCTGCCGGCGCTGCTCGGCGCCGTGTTCGTCGACGCCGGCGATGCCGCCGACCGCTGGAACAAGCTCCGTCCCGTCCTCGGCTACGGCGTCGGCCTGCACTACCGCAGCCCCGTCGGCCCGTTGCGGCTCGACGTCGCCTACGGCCAGGACGTGCGCCAGCTGCGCCTGCACCTGAGCGTCGGCGTCGCGTTCTGAGGCCGCGACGATGAGCGCCGACGACTCTTCGCGCGCCATCGCGCCGGCTGCCGTCTCCAGGGCCGCGAGGCCGCGGCGACGACGTCTCGCGCTGTGGCTCGGCGCCGCCGTCGCCATCGTCGCGATGGCCGTGGCGCTGGCGCTCGGTGCGCTCTTCTGGGCAGTGCATCAGGCGAGCGCAAGCGCGTGGCTGCTCGGCCTCGTTCCCGGCCTCACGGTGGTCGAACCGAAGGGATCGCTCGTCGGCGACTTCGCGGCGACGCGGATCGTCTACGTCGTCGGCAACGTCGGCGAGCTGCGCCTCGACGCGCCGCGTTGGCACGCGCTCGCCGCCGACCGCGGCGACCACGGCCGCTGGCTGCACCTGGTGATCGACACCCTGCACGCCGACCGCGCCGTCTGGATCGCGGCCAGGACATCCCGGCCGGTCGGACCGG
>JADGRJ010000362.1 GCA_017881025.1 Rhizobacter sp.
GTCCGGAGGATCAGGCTGCCTCGCCCCGGCTCTGAAAGTGCCCGCCGCGACCGGCACCTCCGGGATGCCGGTGATGAGTTTGACTCGCCGAGAAGCTGCCGGCCACGAGGGACTGCTTGTGGCCGGGAGCGTTGGTTCGCTGTGTTCGCCGAAAGCGGCCCTTGGAGAATCAGGCTCTTGCGGCGAAGGTCAGCTCACGGGCTTGGCTGCGAACTCACGCAGTCGGCCACAAGCGGCCCTTCGGCAACGGCCGCTTTATGGCAATCACGTCTGTGGTTGCACTCGTCATCAGGGGCAGCGCGTAGCACATTCGAAGCAGGCTCTGCTCTGGACGGTGGCAAGCTAGCTCACGTGTCGATCGGATCAAGTGCCGCCCGTGCTTCGCCTTCGGTCTCAAAAACGTGCGGGGACAGTTTCCGTCGGGAAAGCGCGTCGCCGAGCTTGGCGCGCAGAAATGCACTGGTGTGTAGCGGGTGACTCTGTCGTAAGAGCGAGCCACGGTCCGATCGATACTTTCCGCCCAGGCATCGCGATGTCGCGCTCGAGCACGAAGCCTTCGTAGTTCACTACGGCATGAACGCGTCGGTTCAACGGCACAAGGGTCGCCTCGATCTTGCGCGTGATGGCGTGGACCGTGCCGAGGTTGCGGACCTCGAAACGCCCGAGATTGGATCTCGCAGGCGATTTGTTGGGCGATCGCACGTATCCGTGCGCGGCTCGCAGCGTCTCCAGGCAGCAGCGAAGGCACCGGGTGAATCTCATCCAAGTACTCGATGATGGCCAGCGATTGCGTGAGCGTGAATCCATCGTGATCCAACACGGGCACGAGTTGTGCCGGATTGAGGGCTGCAAAGGAAGCGGAATGTTGCTCACCGCCGCCCCGCACGAGATGCACCGGGACCGATCTGCAGGCCAGCGACTTGAGTTCGAGCGCAATGCGCACCCGGTACGACGCCGAGCTTCGGAAGTACATCTGCAGGGTCAGCATGACGGCCTCGAACTCAGTGCGAGGCGACTGCCGCAGAAGGGGCCATCGCGACGGACCCGACTCGCGGAATGTGTCTGCGCATGATCAACATCGCGACCAACGTGACGACCATGGCGGAGCCGAGAAGCGTCAGGTAGGCATGCGCGCCGCCGGCCGTGATAACTGCAGCGCCGGCGAACGAACTCAGGATCGCTCCCAGTCTGCCGAACGCGAGCGCCGAGGCGGTGCCGGTGGCGCGCACCAGCGTCGGGTAGAAGAAAGCGCACAGCGCGTAGAGCGAACATTGGACTGCGTTGACAAAGAGCCCATGAAGACCGATGCCGGCGATGAACAGGTTCGTGTCCTGAGCGACATTGACCCCTTGCAAAAGGTACGCCGTCACGGCGGCACCTGCGCAGCAGATGATGATCGGCCAGCGTGATCCAAAGCGGGTGATGACCACGGCGCAGATCAGCGCACCGAAAACACCGCCGAGGTTGTACGCCGTCAACCCCGAGCCCGCGATGGCCGGAGAGAGGCCTTCCGAGGCCAGCATCGTGGGCAGCCAGCTGAAGGCGCTGTACACGGCCAGCAGACACATGAAGAACGCCGCCCAGATGGCAACCGTGTCGCGCGCCCGACCGGTGTCAAACAACGAGCTGAACCCGGCATGCTGCTCGGCCTTTTGCTCGGCTGCATCCACGAATGTGGTGGATGCAGCCGCCGGGCGAGCCATGCGCGACAGAAGCGTGCTCAATTCAGGCCAGCGGTTCGGCTTGCGGGCCAGGAAGCGGGGCGATTCGGGAAGGACGAAGAACATCAGCACGCTGTACGCGATCGGAACCAAGCCGCCGATCCAGAACAGGCCGCGCCAGCCATAGACAGGAAGGACTGCGCTTGCAAATAGCCCAGCGATCATCCCTCCCAGTGGATAGCAGACGATCGTTGCGGTGACCGCAAGGGTGCGCCGACGGGCTGGCGTGAATTCGGCAGTCATCGTCGTCGACCCCGGAAGCGCGCCACCGATACCGAGCCCGGCGACGAAACGCAGAGCAGCGATGGTGATCACGTCAGGCGCAAACCCGATCGAACATGTCGCCGCGCCAAAGAGGAAAACGCTGCCGATGACGGCCATCCGCCGCCCGAAGCGATCCGCGAACAGGCCGGCGCAAGCGCTGCCAATTGCCATGCCTAGCAGGCCGGCGGCGACCGCGGGCGCAAGCGCGCCGCGGGTGATTCCCCACTCCTTGAGGATGGAGGGGATGGCAAATCCGATCATCTGACCGTCGAAGCCGTCGGCGACGATGGCCATCGCGGCCATAAAAACGACGACCTTCTGCATCGTCGTGTACGGACCGTCGTCGAGGACGCGTCCGATGTCGACCGGCGTTGACGCCGTAGTGGTGGTACCCATCGAATCTTGTCTCCTGTGTGTTTGAACGAAGGTGTGAGATCAGCGATGGCTGCGTGCCGGCAGGACGGTGCCGCGGCATTCGCCGAAGCCGATGCGGCGCGCGTCATTGCGCTCGCAATAACCACGAAGGACGATGCAGTCGCCATCTTCCAGAAACGTGCGCGTCTCGCCGTTGGCCAGATGGATCGGCTTCTTGCCACCCTGGCTGAGTTCGAGCAGCGAACCGGCCTGGTTGGCGTCTGGTCCTGACAGCGTGCCCGTGCCAAAAAGGTCACCCGACTGCAGGTTGCAACCGTTGACGGTGTGATGCGCGACCATCTGCGCAACGGTCCAGTACGCATCGTTGAAGTTGGACTTCACGAGGCGCTCGCCCGCATGCCCCGCTTCGCGCATCTTCGGGGTCTGCAGCCAGACCTCGAGCTGGATGTCGAACGCGCCGGATTCGCGATTGATCGGCGAGTCGAGATAGGGCAACGGCTGCGGGTCTCCGACGGGCCGCACGAACGCGCTGCGAAACGGCGCAAGTGCTTCGGTGGTCACGATCCACGGCGACAGCGTGCTTGCAAAATTCTTCGAGAGGAAGGGGCCGAGCGGTTGGTACTCCCATGGCTGGATGTCACGCGCGGTCCAGTCGTTGAAAAGGGCCATGCCGAAGACGCGCGATTCGGCGTCGTCCATCGACACGGCCTCGCCCCGCTCATTCGGCGTGCCGATGAACACGCCGATCTCGAGCTCGTAGTCGAGGCGCTGGGTGGGGCCAACGCTGGGCGCTTCGGCATCCGGCGCCTTGATCTGCCCGTTGGGCCGCGGGAACGATTCACCGCTGACGCCGATCGACGATGCGCGACCGTGATAACCAATCGGGACCCATTTGTAATTTGGCAGCAGCGGGTTCTCGGGGCGGAACTGCTTGCCCACGGTCGTCGCGTGATGGATGCTTGTATAGAAATCGGTGTAGTCACCAATGTCGCACGGCAGTCCCATCTCGACGTCGGACTGAGCCACCAGGCAGTCGCGTGCCTTTTGATCCGCCTCGCCTTCGCAGAGGAACGTCGAGATCGCGCGGCGCAGCTGCCGACGGTCAACGGGACTCGCGGCCATAAGCCGGTTCATGTCATCGGTGT
>JADGRJ010000363.1 GCA_017881025.1 Rhizobacter sp.
GTCGGGAAGGCGAGGAGCCGTAGCCGATGATGTACGATCATGAGAAGTCTGACCCCGCCATAGTAGCTGTGAAGCCGACGAACAAAGCCGGGCAACCGGCTGCGGAGTTGGTGGAGCCAAGGGCGGGGGCCGAGGGGAATGTGAGTCAGCAAAGCACGGGCCGGGCACAGTACCGGGGAACCGTGTCACAGGCGCTGAAGCGCATACGGCAAGCTGCAAGGCAAAGGAAGAAAGAGAAGTTCACCGCGCTCTTCCACCACGTCAGTATCGATCACCTCGAAGAGGCATTCTTTAAACTCAAGGAGAATGCTGCACCTGGGGTGGATGGGCTGACATGTCGGGACTACGAGCAGCACCTTGAGCGCAATCTCGAGGACCTGCATGCCCGCGTCCATCGGGGAGCGTATCGGGCACTGCCGTCGCGGCGCGTTTACATACCCAAGCCGGATGGTCGGCAGCGCCCGATCGCGGTCGCCGCCCTTGAGGACAAGATCGTCCAGAGGGCCACGGCTGCGGTGCTGAGCGCGATCTACGAGGAAGATTTCCTCGGGTTCTCGTATGGATTCCGACCCGGACGCAGCACGCACGATGCGATGGATGCGCTCGTGGTCGGGATCACCAGCACAAAGGTGAACTGGATACTGGACGCCGACATCCGCTCGTTCTTGGACACCGCTTCATAATGCCCCCTGGTTCATGAGGTTTGATCGAAGAGTTCGGATTGCCGGGTTATCACCTTGATCCGGATTCCCTTTTTCCTGCCATTCGTGACGTGCACGACTTCGAGCTCGCCGCGCTTGACACGCTGCAACACGGTTTGGCGCGAGACACCGAGCTTGCGGGTTGCCTCGTGCATGGTCACGAAGCCGTCCCCAGCAGTTTCGCTGAATCGGGCGATGAGGTCATCGGTCAGGCGAATGCGCCAGGGTGCGCCGGGCGTCAGCTGTTCGCCCGGAATGATGCCGTCGTTGAGCCAGCGGTGCAAAGTCGAAGGCGCGACGCCGAGCGCGACCGCTGCCTTCTTGATCGACGCCAGTTCGCCCTTGGTGGGGGACGGCCCGGCCTCGAAGCACGGGATGTCCCAGTGGCGACGCAGATTGCCGACACGGCCCGCCTCGAAGCGATGGCCGTATACCGTGGTGCGCCCCTGGCGATTGAGGATGCCGGCAATCACGGTGTCTGGATAATGGACGGCCAGCCGGCGGACGAGTGCGATCGTGTCCTCATCGGTGCGTATCGTGGCCGGCCGCGAGCGCGGCAGCGCGAGATCGATCTCGTTGAGCGCGCCGCCCTTCCAGCGCAGCGTGAGGTGGGCTGCAGCCTTGTCGCGCTCGACCTTTATGATGACCTCCTCGAGCAATGCTCGCAGCAGCTCTTTCCTGTCACGCGGCGTGGTCGTTGCCGCGTGCCAGACGGTGGCAAGATCGGGCCCGAGCGCGAGCAGACGGTCGCGCTCCTCTTGGGAGAGCACGCGTGGACGCTCCAGTTCGCGGCGTGCAAGCTCGGCCTTGGCGGCTTCGAGTGCGCTCAAGCTCTCCTCCCACTCGCGCTCCAGGCCGCGAGCGACCAACCGGTTGTCTGGATCGACGGCACGGTAGCGGCGCTCGGCGCGGCTCGCTTTGTAGCTTGCCCGCTCGACACCGAGACGCCATTGCTTGAGCGAGGTCTCGCGATCTGCTTCGAGCCGCTCGGCAGCGGCGAGCGTGGCAGCGAGCTTTGCCGGCTCGAGGGCGGCGATGAAGGCCCGCGTGACGGCCTCGTCGATCTGAATGCCGCCAATGTTGAGGCAATAGACGCCGCGGCCCTCGACCAGGATCTTGCCGGGGCAATGATACCCCGGTGCGGAACTGCGCCCGCGATAGTGCGTGTGCAAGCGGCGTCCGCAGTGCCCGCAGCTGGCAAGGCTCTGCAGCAGGGCGCTGCCTTCCCTCACGGCGCCGCCCACTTTGTGCGGTCCGGGGCGGGTGTTCTTGGCGATGCGATCCTGGTTGGCCTCATAGGTCTGCCAATCGATGAACCCCGGATGATGGTCCGGGATGAGCACCTGCCACTCGGAGCGCGGCAGTTGTCGCACGCGCTTTGTGCGTGCACCCGCTGCATCCAGCATCGTCTCCTGGCGTGATTTGCCATAGGCGTAGGCGCCGGCATACACGGGATTCGTGAGCACGTGGTGGATGGCGGTGTAGCTGGCCTCGACCCAGCGGATCTCTGCGTTCTGGTGCATCTGCAGAGGGAATGTGAGCCCTTCCGAGCGAAACCATAGCCAGACGCGGCGCGCCGAGCCCGTCTCGGCGAAGCACGCGAAGACGTTGCGGACGGCGGTGACAATGGCCTCGTCGGGGTGGAAGCGGACCTCGCCATCGGCCTCGCCCCAGACAAAGCCGACCGGCAATCCTCGGCGGAGTTCACCGCGTGCTGCCTTGTTGCGAATGCCGCCGTTGAGGCGGGCCCTCAGCACATGAAGTTCGGCCTCGCTCATGGTGCCCTTGAGCCCGAGCAGGAGGCGATCATTGAAGAGGGCTGGATGATAGATGCCATCTGCATCGCCGATCAGCGTGTCGGTGAGGCCGCCGAGGTCGATGAGGCGGTGCCAGTCGGCGTTGTTGCGCGCCAGGCGCGAGACCTCGAGTCCGAGCACGAGGCCGACGTGGGCGAGTGCGACTTCGGCGGTGAGGCGGGCGAAGCCCGATCTCGCAACAAAGCCGGAACCGGAGAGCCCAAGATCCTCATCGATGACGATGATGCGATCATTGGGCCAGCCAAGTTCACGGGCTTTGGCGGCAAGCGCATACTGTCGATCGGTCGACTCGCGATTGTGCTCGACCTGGGCGGCGCTCGACTGGCGCAGGTAGACGATGGCCTGGCGGGACAGATGGCTGGCCGTGATCTTGGCGCGTTCATTCATCGCTTGCCTCCCTCGTCGACCTGGCCGAGATCATGCGGGCGATGAGACGTGAGAGGATCTCGAGCGCCGCGATGCGCGAGGCTTCGTCGAGCTGCTCCCACGTCGTCGCCGACGGGGCTGCTGGAAAAGGGTTCGGTGGAAGATCGGGGCGGTCGAGAAAGGCCAGGTTCAGTTGCATGGCTGCTCTCCTTGCACTGCACCGACTCGATGGGTCGGTCGTAGAGAGCGTCAATGATCTTGCGCAGGTGGAGCAAATCGCCGAGCCGGCCGAGATCGTGGGCACCACCAGCATCGTCCGCCGGCGTTCGCCTTGCCTGCTCGGCGTTCCAGTCGGTCCAGCTGGCCGGAATCAGCGAGCGGCTACCGTCTGGCAAGACCACGAGAACGAGGAGGACGCCGCGCCGCCGGATGCTGCTGATCACGGCCAGCGACTGGCCTTCGAAGACGTGGCGCTCGCGGGTGATGGTCAGCGAATCTGGAATATCACGGTGATGGGTAGTCTGTGGCCGCTTCCTTCGATGCCATGGCCCACTCATGGATTATCCGTTTCCTCGAGCACCGTATCGCGGACAAGCGCATCCTGCGCCTCATTGCAA
>JADGRJ010000001.1 GCA_017881025.1 Rhizobacter sp.
TGCGGATGTCGACGTCGTCGTCGGTGACGACGATGAACTTGGTGTACATGAACTGGCGCAGAAAGCTCCAGACACCGAACATGACGCGCTTGGCGTGGCCGGGGTACTGCTTCCTGATGCTGACGATCGCCATCCGGTAGCTGCAGCCCTCGGGCGGCAGGTAGAAGTCGACGATCTCGGGAAACTGCTTCTGCAGGATCGGCACGAAGACCTCGTTCAGCGCCACGCCGAGCACCGCCGGCTCGTCGGGTGGCTTGCCGGTGTAGGTCGAGTGATAGATCGGGTCGCGCCGGTGCGTCATCCGCCCGATCTCGAACACCGGGAACCAGTCGGGCTCGTTGTAATAGCCGGTGTGGTCGCCGAACGGGCCTTCGAGGGCGTGCAGGTAGCCGCCGATCTCGCGCGTCGGCACGCCGAGCTCGCTCGTCCCCGTGAAGCCGGGCGCTGCGACCGGGATGTGGCCCTCGAAGACGAGCTCGGCGCTCGCCGGCACCTGGAGGAAGACGCCGGCGTCGCCGACGGCGCAGTCGGTCACCTCGGTCCGGCTGCCGCGCAGCAGCCCGGCGAACTGGTATTCCGAGAGAGTGTCGGGCACGGGGGTGACGGCGCCGAGCATCGTCGCCGGGTCGGCACCGAGCGCAACCGCGAGGGGAAACGGCTCACCGGGGCGGGCCGTTGCGAACTCGCGGAAGTCGAGCGCCCCGCCGCGATGGGCGAGCCATCGCATGATCACCTGGTGCCGGCCGATGACCTGCTGACGATAGATGCCGAGGTTCTGGCGCAGGCGCGATCCCGGCAGGCCTTGCGGCCCGCGGGTGACGACGAGGCCCCACGTGATCAGCGGCCCGGCGTCGTCGGGCCAGCATGTCTGGACCGGCAGCCGGCCGAGATCGATCTCATCGCTCGGGATTTCGACCTCGCGGCAGGCCGGGCGCGGCGTCGAGACTGGCCGCATCGTCCACAGCGTCCTCGCCATTTGTAACAAACGGCCTGCGTCACGCAGCCCCTTCGGCGGCTCGGGCTCCTTCAGGTTGGCAAGCAGGACACCGATGTCGCGCAGCCCGCTCACCTCGGTGGCGCCCATCGCCTTGGCGACCCGATCTGTGGTTCCGAAGAGATTGGCGAGGACCGGAATTGTGTAACCGACGGGCTTTTCGAAGATAAGTGCCGGGCCGCCGTTCCTCAGGACGAAGTCACCGACCGCTGTCATCTCAAGCCGCGTGGAGACTGGCTCTGCGACCCGTACCAAGTCGCCTTCGGCCTCCAGCGAGCTCAGGAAATGGCGCAAATCCGAATATTCCATACGAAATCGCTATAAGAGATGCCAGGACAAGTGTTGACCAGGAATTAAAGCGATTCCTAGAATCGCGCCGTTTTCGCGGCTGCCTTGCCTTCCCGGCGGGGTCCGGCCGAAAGCGGTTCTGCGGACCTCGCGTCGGCTCGACCCGTGCGAATTATCCCCGTGCGCCGGCCTTCCCCTGAGACAGGCCGGGCAAGGCGGTCGAATTGGAAGTGAGAGCCATGACTTCATTGACGCAGGTCTGTTCGCTTGCCCGCTCCTGGCGGACCGCGGCCGCCCGCTCGGGAGCCGTTTTTTTGCGCGACGCCGGTCACGGCCTGCTTGAGGTCGGCCACAACTCGCTGGCGCTGTTCGGCCTGCTGATCGTCGGCATCGCCCTGTTCGCGTCGAGCCGCTCCGACATCCGGCACGCCGTCGAGGCGCAGACGCTGAGCTGGCTGCAGGCGCGCCACGAGGCCCGCTGGCAGGCGACCGCGGACCCCCAAGCCGAGCCTGACTTGGGCGAGCCCGACGCGATCCTGCGCGCGACTGCGTCCGACCCGCGCGACCTGAGCCGCGCCCAGGCGTCGGTCGCGCTCTGGCTGTCGCGCCGCTATCACGTCGCCCCCGAGCCGGTCAGCCGCCTGGTCCAGGAGGCCTGGACGGTCGGCGCGCTGGTCGACCTCGACCCCACCCTGATCCTCGCCGTGATGGCCGTCGAATCGAGCTTCAACCCGTTCGCCCAGAGCCCGGTCGGCGCGCAGGGGCTGATGCAGGTGATGACCAAGCTCCACGACGACAAGTACGAGGCGTTCGGCGGCAGCCACGCCGCCTTCGACCCGGTCACCAACCTGCGGGTCGGCGTCCAGGTGCTGAAGGAGTGCATCGCCCGAACCGGCAGCCTCGAGGCGGGCCTGCGCTCCTACGTCGGCGCCGGCAACTCCGGCGAGGATGGCGGCTACGCCGCGAAGGTCCTGTCCCAGCAGAGCATCCTTCGCCAGGTCGCCAGCGGCGGCAAGGTCCGCACGACCGCGTCGGCCGCGCCGGCGCCGCGGGCGCGTCCGACCGCCGATGCCGCCGCGCCTGCGACCACGACGTCCGAGCCGCAGGTCGTCACGCCGGCCGATCCCACGCCGGCGCCCGAAAAGATCGCCCTCTTGCACTGACGAGCGCCGCTGATCGGTGCTCTGCGGGTCTCGCGCGACGACCCGCTCCGCTACACTGACGGCGCCGTGCGACTGGCGATGCGGCTCCGTCATGGAGCCCGAGGTGGGTCACCACCGGGAAGCACGGTCGGCACCTGCGTCGCTCGTGTCGGTCGAGCCGTTCGCCTGGGCCGCCCCGCGAGCCGTCGCATTCGATTCGCGCGGATTGCCTTGAAGGACGGCCCTCCATGTTCGATCGCACCACTTCCACCCTGGCCCACGTCGATCCCGAGATCGCCGCGGCGATCGCCGCCGAGAACCGGCGCCAGGAAGAGCACATCGAGCTCATCGCATCGGAGAATTACGCGTCGCCGGCGGTGATGGCGGCGCAGGGAAGCCAGCTCACCAACAAGTACGCCGAGGGCTATCCCGGCAAGCGCTACTACGGCGGCTGCGAGTTCGTCGACGTCGTCGAGCAGCTCGCCATCGACCGCGTCAAGAAGCTCTTCGGCGCGCAGTACGCCAACGTCCAGGCCAATTCCGGCTCACAGGCGAACCAGGCCGTCTTCTTCGGCCTGATCCAGCCCGGCGACACGATCATGGGGATGAGCCTCGCCGAAGGCGGCCACCTCACCCACGGCATGGCGCTCAACATGAGCGGCAAGTGGTTCAAGGTCGTGAGCTACGGGCTCACCGCGGCCGAGGAGATCGACTACGACGCGATGGAGCGGCTCGCCCACGAAACGCGGCCCAAGCTCATCATCGCCGGCGCGTCGGCGTACAGCCTGAAGATCGACTTCGCCCGCTTCGCGCAGGTCGCCAAGGACGTCGGCGCCTGGTTCATGGTCGACATGGCGCACTACGCCGGGCTGATCGCGGCGGGCGTCTACCCGAATCCGCTGCCGCACGCCCACGTCGTCACCTCGACGACGCACAAGAGCCTGCGCGGCCCGCGCGGCGGCATCGTCCTGATGAACGACGAGGCGGTCGCCAAGAAGATCAACAGCGCGATCTTCCCCGGCATCCAGGGCGGACCGCTGATGCACGTGATCGCCGCCAAGGCGGTGGCGTTCCAGGAAGCGCTCGCGCCCGAGTTCAAGACCTACCAGCAGCAGGTCGCGAAGAACGCCGTCGTCCTCGCCGAGACGCTCGCCGAGCGGGGCCTGCGCATCGTCAGCGGCCGCACCGAGAGCCACGTCATGCTCGTCGACCTGCGGCCGAAGGGAATCACCGGCAAGGAAGCCGAGACAGTGCTGCAGTCGGCGCACATGACGTGCAACAAGAACGGCATCCCCAACGATCCGCAAAAGCCGATGGTGACGAGCGGCATCCGCCTCGGCACGCCGGCGCTGACGACGCGCGGCTTCGGCGAGAGCGAGACGCGCCAGACCGCGCACCTCATCGCCGACGTGCTCGACCGGCCGAACGACGAGGCCAACATCGCCGCGGTGCGCGCCAAGGTCGCGACGCTGACTCGAGACTTCCCGGTCTACCGGTAGACCTTGAAGGGGTCGCGCCCGCGACCCCGCTGTCCTTCCAACATCCATGCGCTGCCCTTTCTGTAGCCACGAGGACACCCAGGTCGTCGAGACGCGCGATTCCGACGAGGGCGACGTCGTCCGCCGGCGCCGCCGCTGCCAGAGCTGCGACAAGCGCTTCACGACCTACGAGCACGCCGAGATCGCGCTGCCGTCGGTCGTCAAGAAGGATGGCACGCGCGCCGAGTTCGATCCGGCCAAGATCCGCGCGTCGATGACGCTCGCCCTGCGCAAGCGCCCGGTCAGCGTCGAGCAGATCGACGCCGCGATCGAGCGCATCCAGGACAAGCTCCTCAACAGCGGCGCGAAGGAAGTGCTATCGGCCAAGCTCGGCGAGCACGTCATGCGCGAGCTCAAGCGGATCGACAAGGTCGCCTACGTGCGCTTCGCGTCGGTCTATCGCAGCTTCGAGGACGTCGACGAGTTCAGGCAGCTGATCCGGGACATCTGACCGCTCCCCCCGAGGGACCCCCACCGGGCGGACCCCCGGCGTTTCCCCTCCCGAGGGATCGCTTTCGAAGCGCTGCGTTCCTACAGTGCTTCGCATGGCAACGACGCACGACGCACACGACACCGGCAAGAACCGGCAGCACGGATTGACCTTGCTCGAGGTCGCGATCGTCGTCGCCATCACGGCGATCGGCGCCGCCGCCGCGGCGCCATCGTTCACCGCCCTGATCGACGCGCGTCGCCTCGACAGCGCCGCGACGCGCCTCGCCGCCGACATCCAGCTTGCGCGCAGCGAGGCGATCGCGCGCAACCGGTCGCTTCGCCTCAGCGTGTTGACCGGCGCGGACGCGAGCTGCTGGATCGTCCACAGCGGCGCGGCGGCCGACTGCCGCTGCAGCAGCGATGCCGGCGCCGTGTGCGGCGGCGGCGCGCGCGCGCTCAAGGGCGTCGTCCTGCCGGGCAACGAGCGGATCGGCGTCACCGCCAATGTCGCCTCGATCGTCTTCGACCCGCTGCACGGGACGAGCACGCCGACCGGCACGCTGCGCCTCGTCGGTGCGCGCGGCGGCGCGGTCCATCACGTCGTCAACGTCGTCGGCCGGGTGCGTTCGTGCTCGCCCGACGGCGCCGTGCCCGGCTATTCGCCTTGCTGATCCACGAAGGAACGCCCATGAACCCGACCCCTCGCCACCCTGCGGCACGCTTCGCCCATCGCGCCCGGCGCGCCGCCGGCTTCACGCTGATCGAGACGATGGTCACGATCGGCATCGCCGGCGTGCTCTCGAGCGTCGCCTACCCGAGCCTCGAAGGCCAGGTGATGCGGGCGCGCCGCACCGACGCGCTGGTCGCCCTCATGCAGGCGCAGCTCGCGCAGGAGCGCTTTCGCGCCAACAACGCGAGCTACGGCAGCCTCGCCGAGACCGGCGTGCGAGCGACGTCGCCGGCAGGCCACTATCGGATCGAAGTGGCGTCGGTCGGCGCCGCGGGCTACGAGCTGCTCGCGTCCGCCGTCGCGGGCCAGACGCGCGACGCCAGATGCCGTCACTTGCGCCTGGCGCTCGTCGACGCCGCGCTCACGTACGCATCGGGGAGCGACGCGACGTCGTCGAATCCCGCCGACGTCAACCGCGCGTGCTGGAGCCGGTGATGGCGCGCCGTCGCGAGCGCGGCCTCTCGCTGGTCGAGCTGATGGTCGGCGCGGCGATCGGCCTGATCGTCGTCGCCGC
The DNA here is from genome assembly GCA_017881025.1 of Rhizobacter sp. GTDB lineage: Bacteria > Pseudomonadota > Gammaproteobacteria > Burkholderiales > Burkholderiaceae_C > Schlegelella_A. Next base: position 5,639 of record JADGRJ010000001.1, read on the forward strand.
CGCCGGCAGCGTCGTCGCCGCGCACGCGGTCGCGGCGCGGCGGGTGCAGCTCGAGGCTCGCCTCATGCAGGACCTGCGCGGCGCGGCCGAGCTCGTCGGCCGCGATCTGCGCCGGGCCGGCCATTGGGCCGCCGCGGCGTCGGGCGTGCGCAGGGGCGACGAGCCGGTCGCCGTCAATCCGCACGCCGCGGTGGCGCCGGCGAGCGCCGCCGCAGGCGTCGTCGAGATCAGCTTCTCGACCGGTGCGGATGATGCGACAAGCGTCGACGACAGCGAACGGTTCGGCTTTCGTCTCCGCAACGGCGCGATCGAGATGCAGCTCGGCACGCGCAACTGGCAGGCGCTGAGCGATCCGGCGACCGTCGTCGTCACGTCGTTCAGCGTCGTCCCGCGCGTCGATGAAGCCGACCTCGCCACGTTCTGCGCCAAGGCGTGCGCCGCCGGCAGCACGACCTGCCCGCCGCGTCAGCAGATCCGCAGCTACGCGATCAGCGTCGCCGGCCGCTCGGCGATCGACCCGCTGGTGACGCGCGAATTGCGCAGCGCCGTTCGCGTCCGCAACGACGTCGTCGTCGGCAGCTGCGAGGCATGACGGCCATGTCGCATCGCTCGCCCGGTCGCACGATGGCCCCATCGCTTCGCTCGCGGCGAGGCCAGCGCGGTGTCGCCGCGCTCTTCGTCACCGTCATGCTCTGCTTCGCGATGGTCCTCGCGGTCGCCGTCGCGCATCGCAACGTCGTCGTCGAGGAGCAGAGATCGGCGAACGAGCTGCACGCCGCGAGCGCCTTCGAGGCCGCCGAGGCGGGTCTCGAATGGGCGCTCGCGCGAATCAACGACCCGACCCGGACCGGCGCCGATTGCCTGCCAAGCGCCGACGGGGCGGCACTCTCGCTTCGCCAGCGCATGGTTCGCATCGACGTTCCCTCGGGCGACCTCGTCCCTCGGACCTGGAACGACGCTGGCACGCAGGCGCCGTTGCAGGCCGCATGCGTGCGCGGCGCCGCCGGCTGGACCTGCAGCTGCCCGGCGAGCGGCCGGCCCGTTCTGCCGGTGCTCGCCAGCGCCGCCATCGCGCCGGCATTCGTCGTCGAGCTCGCCGTGTCGCCCCGACCCGACGTCGTTCGCGTCGTCGCCACCGGCTGCACCCGCACCAGTGCCGGCGCGACGTGCGCGGCGAGCATCGACGCAGCCAGCGAAGCGACTGCCCGGCTCGAAGCCGCCTGGGCGCTGCTGCCCGCGCTGCGTGCCGCTCCGGCCGCGGCGCTGACGGTCCAGGGCGACGTCGATGTCGGCGCCGCCTCGCTCGGCGTTCACAACGTCGACGCCGCCAGCGGCGCTCTCGCCGTTCACGCCGGCGGCCGCATCGCCGCCAGCGCGCTGCGGGTCGGCGCACCGCCCGGAGCTGCGCTCGGCGCATCGCTCGCCTCGGGCGACGCCGCCCTGCGCGCGCTGCCCGGCAACCGCTTCTTCGCGCGCACCTTCGGCATGGGCGCATCCGCGTGGGCGGCACAACCCGCGGCGCGCCGCATCGATTGCGCGAGCGACTGCGCTCGGGCGATCGACACCGCGATCGTCACCGGCACGCGCCTCCTCGCCGTCGACGGCGACGCGACGATCAGCGGGCCGGCGACCTTCGGCAGCGTCGACGATCCGGTCGTCATCGTCGCCAGCGGCGCGCTGCGGATCTCGGGCGACGTCGCCGTTCACGGCGTCGTTCACGCCACGTCGCTCGAATGGAACGACGCGACTCCCGGCCGCGCCTTCGTTCGCGGCGCCGTGCTCGTTGGCGGCGGCTACCGCGGCAACGGCGCCGTCGATCTGCGTCGCGACGCGGCGGTGCTGGCGCGCCTGGCCTCCGGCAACGGCAGCTTCGTTCGCGTCAACGGCAGCTGGAAGGACTTCTGACCATGGGCTCGCCTCGCACCTCGACGTCGCCACGCCGGCGCCAGCGCGGCGTGAGTCTGCTCGAATCGCTCGTCGCCTTTGTTGTCCTCGCGCTCGGCACGGCCGCTGTCGCCCAGCTGCAAAGCCAGCTGCGCCTGGCCGGCGACGTCGCGCGCGAGCGCTCGGAGGCGCTCCGCCTCGGTCAGGAAGCGATCGAGGAGATGCGGTCGTTCGCCGCCCTCGATGGCGCGCCCGGACAACGCACGTACGCCGGCATCGCGAGCGGAGACGCGTCGATCGGCGCCGCGTCTTCGCCTTCGGCGCACGCCGACTACCGGATCGAGCGAAGCATCGACGACCTCGGCTTCGCCGCCACCAAGGCGACCCGCGTCGCCGTGCACTGGAGCGATCGCAGCGGCAGCGCGCGCGAAGTCGTTCTGCACTCGTTCATCGCGGGGATCGCCCCGGCGTATGCCGGCTCGCTCGCCCTCGCCGACGGTGCGATCGCCCGCGCACCGCGCGGCGCTTCCGAGCGCGCGCCGACCGTGCCGTTGACGGCGCGCAACCTCGGCGACGGTCGCAGCGCCTGGAAGCCGATCGAGCGCGGCCCGACCGCGCTGGTCTTCGACAACCGCAGCGGCGCCGTCGTCGGCCGCTGCGACGCCGTCGCCGCGACGACGGCGACGCGCGACCTTTCGGCCGCGGCGCTGTCCGGGTGCGAGACCGGCCGCTGGCTGCTCGTCGCCGGGACGATCCGCTTCACCTCGACGACGCCGCCGGACCCGGCCGCCGCTCGCGAGCCGCCGCTCGCCACCACGATCGCGGTCGCGCTCCGCGACGGCGACTACCCGGCGCCGGCGGCGTGCTTCAGCGAAGCGAGGAAGACCGTGCGCTTTCTCGTCGACGGCAGCCTGCGCCTCGACGATGTCGCCGCCGACGCGACCCCTGCGTCGGCGGGTCGCGCCGGCTGGGACGACACCGGCGATCGCTTCCTCGCCTGGCATTGCATCGTCACGCCGCGCGCCGACGGGCGCTGGTCGGGCCGGGTCGCGCTGGTCGCCGGCGGCTGGGCGATCGGCACCGGCGCCGACCAGCGTCGAGTCTGTCGCTTCGCCGAACCTGCGGGCCACGCGATCGATGCGAACATCGGGACTGCGGGCAACTTTGCCGATGTCGGCGGCGCGCTGCTCGGCCGCAACTTCCTCGTCGTCCGCGGCAGCGACGGGTGTCCGGGCGAGCCCCGAACCGAGCAGCACCAACCCTGAGCGAGACGGCAACGAGCACGAAAGCGATGACTGCGACTTCCTCGGCCGACGTGACGGCGCCGATGCGCGAGGCGCTCGCGCTCGCCGCCCATGCCGTGGGCCTGTCGGACCCGAACCCGCGCGTCGGCTGCGTCATCGTCGCCGCCGACGGCACGCTCGCCGGCCGCGGCCACACGCAGGAAGCGGGCGGCGCGCACGCCGAGGTCATGGCGCTGCGCGACGCCGCGGCGCGCGGCGTCGACGTCCGCGGCGCGACGGTCCACGTCACGCTCGAGCCGTGCTCGCACCACGGCCGCACGCCGCCGTGCGCCGACGCGCTCGTCGCCGCCGGCGTCGGCCGGGTCGTGATCGCCCTGCGCGACCCGAACCCGCTCGTCTCCGGCCGCGGCGCGGCGCGCCTCGAGGCGGCCGGCATCGCCGTCGAATGGGGCAGCGGCGGCGACGAATCGCGCGCGCTCAACATCGGCTTCGTCTCGCGCATGGAACGCGGCCGGCCGTGGCTCCGCCTGAAGGCGGCGGTCTCGCTCGACGGCCGCACGGCGCTCGCCGACGGCACCAGCCAGTGGATCACCGGCGAGGCGGCGCGCGCCGACGGCCACGCCTGGCGCAAGCGCGCGAGCGCCGTGCTCACCGGCGTCGGCACGGTGCGCGAGGACGATCCGCGCCTCGACGTTCGCCTGGTCGCAAGCGCGCGCCAGCCGTTGCGCGTGATCGTCGATTCGCGCCTCGAAACGCCGCCGACGGCGCGCATCGTCGCGCCACCGGGATCGGTGCTCGTCTATGCGGCGGTCGACGACGCGTCGCGCCGGCAAGCGCTCGAGGATCGCGGTGCCGAGGTCGTGCTGCTGCCCAATCCCACCGGCAAGGTCGATCTCGCGGCGATGCTCGCCGACCTCGGCCAGCGCGCCGTCAACGAGCTCCACGTCGAAGCGGGCGAGAAGCTCAATGCCTCGCTGCTCGCCGCCGGCCTGGTCGACGAGCTGCTCGTCTATGTCGCGCCCCGCCTGATCGGCCCCGGCCGCGGCCTGGCGGCGCTCGCGCCGATCGCCCGCCTCGACGACGCCCTGGGCTTTTCGATCACGGCAATCGAGCGCGTCGGCGCCGACCTGCGCCTGCTGCTGCGGCCCACCCCGACGTGAGCGCAGCCTGACGCCTGCGCGACGGCGCCGCCGGCCGGCGGCGACGACAATCGACGCATGTTCACCGGCATCGTCAGCGGCATCGGCCGAATCGTCGAAGTCCACGCGCTCGGCACCGACGCGTCGTTCGGCAACGCGCTGACGATCGAAGCACCGGCCGGATGGCTCGGCACGACCGCGATCGGCGACAGCATCGCGCTCGCCGGCGCCTGCATGACCGTCATCTCGATCGACGCCGCGCACCATCGCTTCCAGGTCGAAGTCTCGGCCGAAAGCCTCGCCGCCACGCACGGCCTCGACGCCCCCGGCGAGGTGAACCTCGAGAAAGCCCTGCGCGCCGGCGACCGGCTCGATGGCCACCTCGTCAGCGGCCACGTCGACGGCGTCGGCACGGTGACGAAGTTCGAGCGCGCCGGCGAATCGTGGCAGCTTCGCGTCGCTGCGCCGGCAGCGCTGGCGCGCTACCTCGCCCTGAAGGGCTCGATCGCCGTCGACGGCGTCAGCCTCACGGTCAATCGCGTCGTCGACGGCGACGGCGCGTGCGAGTTCAGCGTCAACCTGATTCCGCACACGGTCGAGCACACGACCTTGCACCGCCTCGCCGTCGGCCGCCGGGTCAATCTCGAGGTCGACCAGATCGCGCGCTACGTCGAGCGAATGCTCGCGAACACGACTGCGCGCTCCGATTGACCATCCCGGCGCACGCGCCGGCCCCGCCACCTACAATTTCAGGCATGTCGATCGCACCGATTCCCGAGCTCGTCGCCGAGCTGGCCGCCGGCCGGATGGTCATCTTGGTCGACGAGGAAGACCGCGAGAACGAAGGCGACCTCGTCCTCGCCGCCGATCACGTCACGCCGGAAGCGATCAACTTCATGGCGCGCTTCGCGCGCGGCCTGATCTGCCTGACGCTGACGCGCGAGCGCTGCGAGCGGCTGCAGTTGCCGCCGATGACGGCGAGGAACGGCGCCCAGCACGGCACCGCGTTCACGGTCTCGATCGAGGCGGCGACCGGCGTCACGACCGGCATCTCGGCCGCCGACCGCGCCCGCACCGTGCAGGCGGCGGTGCGCCGCGACGCCAAGGCGAGCGACCTGGTCCAGCCCGGCCACATCTTCCCGCTCCAGGCGCAGGACGGCGGCGTCCTCATGCGCGCCGGCCACACCGAAGCCGGCTGCGATCTCGCCGGCATGGCCGGCCTGACGCCGGCGGCGGTGATCTGCGAGGTGATGAACGACGACGGAACGATGGCGCGCCTCCCGGACCTGATGGGGTTCGCCGCCGAGCACGGCCTCAAGGTCGGCACGATCGCCAGCCTGATCGAGCACCGCAGCCGCAACGAATCGCTGATCGAGCGCACCGGCACGCGCAAGATGCTGACGCAGCAGGGCGAGTTCACCTGCACCGCGTACCACGACCGCACCGGCGGCCTGCACCTCGCCCTCACCCACGGCCGCTGGTCGCCGACCGACGAAGTGCTGGTGCGCGTGCACGAGCCGCTCTCGGTGCTCGACCTGCTCGACGCCGGCCCGGGCGACCACTCCTGGCCGCTGCCGCGCGCGCTCGCGGCGCTGCATCGCGGCGAGCGCGGCTGCGCCGTCCTCCTCAACTGCGGCGAAGACGCCGCCGCGCTGCTGCCGCGCGCGCTCGCACGCAGCCGCGGCGCGCGCCAGCCGTCGCTGCCGATGGACCTGCGCACCTACGGCATCGGCGCGCAGATCCTGCGCGACCTCGGCGTCGGCCGCATGAAGCTGCTCGGCAGCCCGCGGCGCATGCCGAGCCTGTTCGGCTACGGCCTCGAAGTGACCGGCTACCTGGCCGACGAGCCCGTCGTCGCATCGGCCCCGGTCGTCCATGCGCAACGCTGAACGCGGCGAGCCGGCGCGCCTCGACGGCCGCGACCTGCGCATCGGCATCGTCCAGGCGCGCTTCAACGCCGAGCTCACCGACGCCATCGCGCGCGCCTGCAGCGCCGAGCTGATCGCACTCGGCGTCGCGGCGGGCGACATCACCCACGTCACCGTTCCCGGCGCGCTCGAGATCGGCGCCGCCTTGAACGCCCTCGCCGACGCCGACGACCACGACGCGCTGGTCGCGATCGGTTGCGTCATCCGCGGCGAGACCTATCACTTCGAGCTCGTCGCCAACGAGAGCGCGGCGGCAGTGACGCGCGTCGGCATCGATCACGGCATGGCCATCGCCAACGCGATCCTCACCTGCGACACGCCGGCGCAGGCCGAAGCGCGCGCCGGCGAGAAGGGCCGCGACGCGGCCCGCGTCGCGGTCGAGATGGCCAACCTGCTCGACGAGCTGTCGTGATGAGCGGCCCCGCACGGCCGCTCCGAAGGGGCCGCTCCGTCCCGCTTGGCGGGACCGCGCGCAGCGCGAGGGTGCCCAGGTGACCGGCGAGGAAGCGGCAACGCCCGATCGGCGCCCGCGTCAGGGCGCTCGCCGCGCGGCGCCGAAGTCGGCGCGGCGCAAGGCGCGCGAGTTCGCGCTGCAGGGACTCTACGAGTGGCTCCTCGGCGGCGCCGATGCCGGCGTCGTCGATGCGCATGTGCGCGAACAGGACGGCTTCGACAAGTGCGACGTCGCCTACTTCGACCTGCTCCTGCACGGCGCGATCCGCGAGGCCGCGGCGATCGACGCGGTGCTGGCCGGCCACATCGATCGCAAGGCCGAGCTGCTCTCGCCGGTCGAGCACGCGGCGCTCATGATCGGCACCTTCGAGCTGATGAGCTGCGTCGAGGTGCCCTACAAGGTCGCGATCAACGAAGCGGTCGAGCTGGCGAAAAGCTTCGGCGGCACCGACGGCCACAAGTACGTCAACGGCGTCCTCGACAAGGCCGCCGCGGACCTGCGCCGCGCCGAGGTCGAGGCGGCGCGCGCGGCGCGCGGCTGACGGCGCGAACGCACCGTTCCGGCGTCGCTGTGGCGCCGACGCGGCAGAGGCGTGACACGCCCTCGGTCATTGGTGAACTTGTGTTACGAACGTAGGCGCGCGAGCGTTTTTCACGGTCCCGCGGCAATCGGCTCACTTAAGCTGGCGCGGTGAGCAGTTCGCCCCCGCCTACCCTTCCTCCCGCCGAGTCCGAGCCTGCCCCGGCGGCGAGTCTTCCCGGCGTCGCGCTCTGGAGCGATTCCGATCCGCCGCCGGTGGCGGGAACGACGCCGGTCGCGTTCAGCGGCCTCGTCGCGTCGCCGGCCGACCGGGTGATGCCGACGATCGGCCACATCGGCCGCTACGCGCTCAAGTACCAGCTCGGCGAAGGCGGCCTTGGCACGGTCTTCGCGGCGCACGATCCGCTGCTGTCGCGCCTGATCGCGGTGAAGACGCTGAACGTGAAGGTCGCCGACGACGAGCGCGAGTCGTTCAACGCGTTGTTCCTGAACGAAGCCCGCGCTGCCGGCGGCCTCAGCCACCCGCACATCGTCACCGTCTTCGATGCCGGCATCAGCGACGAGCGCGCCTACATCGCGATGGAGCTGCTCAAGGGCCGCGACCTGCGCCAGCTGCGCCAGGAAGGCTGGCGGGCGACGCCGGCGCAAGCGGCGCTGATCATCCGCCGCGTCGCCGACGCGCTCGCCTTCGCCCATTCGAAGGGCGTGATCCATCGCGACATCAAGCCGGCCAACATCTTCATGGTCGGCCGCACGCAACCGCGCGTGCTCGACTTCGGCATCGCCCGCGTCGCCCACCAGCAGGAAAGCACCGACCCGCACTCCGGTGCCGGCTCGCCCTACTACATGGCGCCCGAGCAGGTGCGGCGCGAGCTCGCCGACCGGCGCGCCGACGTGTTCTCGCTCGGCGTCGTCCTCTACGAGCTGCTCACCGACGTCAAGCCGTTTCACGGCGAGTCGCTGGCGCAGATCCGCGAAGCCGTGCTTCACCACGAGCCGCCGCTGGCGAGCAAGGTCGACCCGACGGTGCCGAAAGCGCTGGCCGCGATCACCGCACGGGCGATGGCGAAGGATCCCGAGCAGCGCTTCCGTTCGGCGCGCTCGTTCGCGCGCGAGCTGCGTCAATGGCTCGACGACAACCCGGCCAGCGCCGACGGCGAGAAGACCGCGCCGGCCACGCCGCCGGAGCCCAAGCGCACGCGCGTCATGCTCGGCGCGGCCGCAGCCGCCGCTGTCGCCGCGCTGACGGCGGCGATCGCGACGTGGGTCGTGCTGGCGCCGGCCGCGCCGGCGCTGGCGGAAGCGAGCCCGGCGCGCGTCGAGGCGAGGGAGACGCCACCCGCCGCCGAGACCCTTGTCGCCGAGTCGACGCAGGCGCCGACCGCGCCTGCGAGCCTCATGGTCACGGCTGCCGCGCCGACGCCACTTGCCACACCCACGACGACGCCGGACACGAACGTCGCGGCGACGACGCCGCAGGTCGCCGAGCCCGCGCCGGCGACCACACCGGCGACCGCGCCGGCCGCCGCGGTTCCGTCACCCAAGGCGCCTCACACGCCCGTCGTCGCGGCGCTGCAAGCGCCGGCAGGAACCGTCAAGCCCGCCGCCGCGACGACGACGACGCCGCCGCGCGAGTCGGCGAAGGATCGCAAGGCGCGCGAAGGCCGCGAGCGCGAAGCGCGCGAGAACGACGCTCGCGTCGCTGCCGCGGCCAAGCTCGTCGCGCCGCTGACCGGCACGGTGAGGATCGCGATCAGCCCGTGGGGCCTGGTCGAGGTCGATGGCGCGCCGTCGGGCGCGGCGCCGCCGATCACCGAGCTCACGCTCGCCGAAGGCCGGCACCAAATCGTCGTCCGCAACGGCGACTACGCGCCCTACACGGCGTCGGTCAACGTGACGGCGGGGCAGACGATCTCCGTGCGCCACAAGTTCGGTTCGTGACTGGTGGGGGCCCCCCGCTCACTGCGTTCACTGCCCCCCGAGGGGGCGGCAACGCCCTTGGGGCAGCCCGGCGGGCGTTGCACGCGCGGATCTGGATGCGTCTGCGCGTCGCGATAGCATCGGCCGCCTGGCTGCTCACCGCCTGCATGCAGGCGGCGCCGCCGCTCGGCCTTCTCGACGTCAGCGCCCGGCCGGCGGAGCGAGCCCTCCTGGCCGGACTCAAGGCCTATGACGACGCCCAATACGAACCTGCCGACCGCCTCTTCCGCGAAGCCCTCGGCGCCGGCCTGGCCTCGCCGCGCGACCGCGCCGAGGCCCACAAGCGGCTCGCCTTCATCCACTGCGCGGCCGGCCGTCTCCCCGACTGCGAGCTCGAGTTCAGGCTCGCGCGCCAGGCCGACCGCAACTTCGCGCTCGACAAGTCCGAGGCCGGCCACCCGGTCTGGGGCCCGGTCTACAAGAAGCTGCAGCCCTGAGGCGCGGCGCTCCCCGTCCGCGCGCGAGTCGGCGCGATGAGGCGAAGCGAAGCCGTCTTCAGCGTGGCGATGCGCATCTACTGGGAAGACACCGACGCCGCCGGCATCGTCTTCTACGCCAACTACCTGAAGTTCTTCGAGCGCGCCCGCACCGAGTGGCTGCGCGGGCTCGGCTTCGGCCAGGAGGCGCTGCGAACGGGCGCCGGCATCGCCTTCGTCGTCAGCGAGACGAAGCTCAGGTATCGTCGCCCGGCGCGCCTCGACGACGTCATCGACGTCAGCGTCGCCGTCGTCCACCTCGGCCAGGCGAGCCTTGAGATCGCGCAAGAGGCGCGCCGGGCCGGTGAATTGCTGGCCGAGGGCACGATCCGCATCGGCTGCGTCGAGCTTGGAACTTTCCGCCCCTGCCGCATCCCCAACGACATTCGCCTCTCACTTCATCGATGAACCAGGATCTCTCGATCGTCACGCTCGTGCTGCACGCGAGCCTCGTCGTGCAGGTGGTGATGGCGGGGCTGATGGTCGCGTCGCTCGCCAGCTGGACCGTCATCTTCGGCAAGCTCTTCGGCCTGCGCCGCACCAAGGCCGCCAACGACGAGTTCGAGCGCGAGTTCTGGGCCGGCCGCAACCTCAACGACCTCTACACCGACGCGACCAAGCGGGTCGGCGACGCGCCGATGGAGCGCATCTTCGCCTCGGGAATGCGCGAGTTCTTCAAGCTGCGCGAGAAGCGCGTCATGGACACCGGCGCCCTGCTCGACGGCGCGCGCCGGGCGATGCGGGCGAGCTTCCAACGCGAGCTCGACGCGATCGAGTCGAACCTGTCGTTCCTCGCCTCGGTCGGCTCGGTGTCGCCGTACGTCGGCCTGTTCGGCACGGTCTGGGGAATCATGCACGCGTTCATCGGCCTGTCGAACATGACGCAGGTGACCCTCGCCACGGTCGCGCCGGGGATCGCCGAGGCGCTGGTCGCCACCGCGATCGGCCTGTTCGCGGCGATCCCGGCGGTGATCGCCTACAACCGCTTCGCGCGCGACATCGACCGCATCGCCGGCCAGCTCGAGAGCTTCATCGAGGAGTTCTCGAACATCCTGCAGCGAAACGCCGGCGCGATGCCGGCGCCGGTGCCCGCGCCGCCGGCAGTGAGTGCGACGCGCTGAGGCCGACGACATGCCCGCCGTCCTCCACCGCGGCATGCGCCGCCGCACGATCAGCGAGATCAACATGGTCCCGTTCATCGACGTCATGCTGGTGCTGCTGATCATCTTCATGGTGACGGCACCGCTGATCACCACCGGCGTCGTCGACCTGCCGACGGTCGGCAAGGCGCGCCAGAGGAGCGAGCCGCACGTGATCGAGCTCGTCGTCGGCGCCGACGAGACGCTGCGCCTGCGCCTCGACGGCAAGGACGTTGCCCCGCTCGCGCTCGCCGACGTCGCCGCGCGCGTGCACGACGCGCAAGGCGGCGTCGAGACGACGCCGGTCGTCATCTCGGCCGACCGCAACGTCCGCTACGAGTCGGTCGTCAAGGTGATGGACGCGCTGCAGCGCGCCGGCATCCAGCGCGTCGGCCTGTCGGTCAAGAGCCAGCGCGGCGGCTGAGCGCGGCGAACGGTGAGCTGATGAACACCGCCGTTCTCGAGCGCGACCTGTTCGCGCCGCAGCAGCCGCCGGGCATGCGCTCCGGCCTCGCGCTGGCGATCCTGGCTCACGTCCTCCTGGTCATCGCCCTCACCTTTGGCGTCAACTGGAAGGCGAGCGAGCCCGAGGGCGTCGTCGCCGAGCTCTGGTCGGCGCTGCCGCAAACCGCGGCGCCGCGCGTGGCGCCACCCGAGCCGAAGCCCGAGCCGGTGCTCGCGCCCAAGCCGGCGCCGGTCGTCAAGCCCGAGCCGGCGCCGCCGCCGCGCCCCGACGCGCAGATCGCGATCGAACGCGCCGCGCGCGAGCGCGCCCGCCGCGAGGAAGCCGAGCGCGTCGAGGCGGCGCGCCAGGCCGAGCTGCGCAAGCGCGAAGACGCCAAGCGCGAAGACGCCAAGCGCGCCGAGGCGAAGCGGGCCGAGGCCGAGCGCCAGCGCGTCGCGAGCGAACAGGCCGACAAGAAGCAGCTCGCCGAGCAGGCCAAGAAGGACGAGGCGCGCCAGGCGGCGATCCGCGAGGCCAACCTGCGCCGCATGATGAGCCAGGCCGGCACGAGCGACGACCCAGCCGCGGCCGGCAACGCGGCGCGCACCTCGGGTCCCTCGGCGAGCTATGCCGGACGCATCAGGGCGCGCATCAAGCCGAACATCGTCCTCACCACGACCGTCGCAGGGAACCCGTCGGCGACGGTCGAGGTCAAGGTCGCGCCCGACGGCACGATCGTCGCCAGGAAGCTCGTGACGAGCAGCGGCTCGGCGGCGTGGGACGAGACCGTGCTGCGCGCGATCGACAAGACCGAGGTGCTGCCCAAGGACACCGACGGGCGCGTGCCGCCGGCGATCAGCATCACCTTTCGACCGCTCGACTAGCGGGAGCGCGCCGGCTAAGACGAGGGCGCGCTAGGGCTCGAGCGAGACGCCGCTCACGTAGGCGACGCTGTGACTCTGAGTGTTGTCGGCGTCGGCGCCGACGGCGATGCCGACGATCGGCGGCACGACCTTGCTCTCGTCGCCGAAGAGCTTCATGAAATCAGCGCCGACGTCGCGCCGCTCGGCGACCCACTTGTTGAGGCGGTCGGTGCCGGACTCGAGGACGATGTAGCGCATGCGCCGCGTGAACGCGTTGTCGAGCGTCGTGCCGGCGGGCAAGTTCGCATCCCAGACGTAGCAGACCGTCGCGGCCGGCACCGGCTCCTCCGACTTGGAGCGGCCGACGCGAAGCAATTGCCGCTCGGTGAACGAGAGGCTCTCGATCGGCAGGTCGAAGAAGACGCAGACCTTCACCGCGGTGTCGTCGCCGCGGCGCTGCCGCAGGTCGGCGGCCTCGATCGGCTTTTCGATCCGCCATTGCCAGACGAGGTGCGCGGGAGCGGCGTACTCCTTGAGCGGGTGCACCAAGTTGCCGTACGACAGGTCGGCCTCGATCTTGACCGCCCGCTTGCCGTCGATGTCGACGACGGAAAAGCGCGTGAACGGCTTGGTCTGCTGCGGCAGGCCGACCACGTGCCACGGCACGGCCGGCGCGCCGCCGGCGGCGCCGAGCGGCGCAAGCGCCGGCTCGGCCGCGAACGCGCTGCCGGCGGCGAGGAGGAGGAAGGCAAACGCCGGCACGAAGTGCCGGCGCAGCGGCGAGGCGCGGAGGTCGAAGCTCATGCCCCGAGTGTCGCCGCTCGGTGCCGTGCTTGTCACCCCGGCGGACCCCTGACTCGCGCGGGTCTGCGCGGCGTCGCGCGATAGGCCGCCCCGCAGCCCCCGCCCCCGGGCGTCTCGATCACGAACACGTCGCCCGCGGCCATCTCGACGCTGGCGATGTGGTCGAGTGCCTCGACGCTGCCGTCGACGCGCTCGACGCGGTTGATTCCCGGCTGGCCGGCGCTGCCGCCAGCGACGCCGAAAGCGCCCGCGTGGCGCCCGTTCGAGAGGATCGACGCGGTCATCGGCTCGAGGAAGCGGACCCGCCGAACGCCGCCGTCGCCGCCGCGCCAGCGCCCCGGTCCGCCCGAGCCGGCGCGCAGCTCGAAGCTGTCGAGGCGGACCGGGAAGCGGAACTCGAGCACCTCGGGATCGGTGAGGCGCGAGTTGGTCATGTGCGTCTGCACGACCGCGGTGCCGTCGAAGCCGCCGGTCGCGCGGCCCGCGTCGTCGAAGACGAGCCCTGCGCCCGAGCCGCCGGCGATCGTCTCGTAGTACTGGTGGCGCGCGTTGCCGAAGGTGAAGTTGTTCATCGTGCACTGCGCCGATGCCATCACGCCGAGCGCGCCGTAGAGCGTGTTGGTGATGCAGGTCGAGGTCTCGACGTTGCCCGCGACCACCGACGCCGGCGGGCGCGGGTTGAGCATCGAGCCTTCCGGAATGATCACCTTGATCGGCTTCAGGCAGCCGGCGTTGAGCGGGATCTCGTCGTCGACCAGGGTGCGAAAGACATACAGCACCGCGGCCATGCAGACCGCGGTCGGCGCGTTGAAGTTGTTCTCGAGCTGAGGCGAGGTGCCGGTGAAGTCGATCTCGGCGCTGCGCGCCTTCGCGTCGACGCGGATCGCGACGCTGATCCGCGCGCCGTTGTCGAGCGGCAGCGTGAAGGCGCCGTCCTTCAGCTTGGTGATGACGCGGCGCACCGACTCCTCGGCGTTGTCCTGGACGTGCTGCATGTAGCTCCTGACGACGTCGAGGCCGTACTGGCCGACCATCGCCGCGAGCTCGCGAACGCCTTTCTCGTTGGCTGCGACCTGCGCCTTCAGGTCGGCGATGTTCTGCGCCGGGTTGCGCGACGGCCAGGGGCCGCTCTCGAGCAGCGCGCGCGTCTCGCCCTCGAGGAAGCGGCCGCCTTCGACCAGCTTGACGTTGTCGAACTGGACGCCCTCTTCCTCGATCCGCGTCGAGAACGGCGGCATCGACCCGGGCGTGATGCCGCCGATGTCGGCGTGATGCCCCCGCGAGCCGACGTAGAAGGTCGGCAGCGCGCTCTCGTCCTCGAGGTACACCGGCGTGACGACGGTGACGTCGGGCAAATGCGTGCCGCCATGGTACGGATCATTGAGCGCGTAGACGTCACCGCGCTTCATCGTGCCAGCGTTTCTCGCGATCACGGTCTTGATCGATTCGCTCATCGAGCCCAGGTGCACCGGCATGTGTGGCGCGTTGGCGATCAGGTTGCCGTCGGCGTCGAAGAGCGCGCACGAGAAGTCGAGCCGCTCCTTGATGTTCACCGAGTAGGCCGTGTTCTGCAGCTGCAGCCCCATCTGCTCGGCGATGTTCATGAAGAGGTTGTTGAAGACCTCGAGCAGGACCGGATCGACCGAGGTACCCGCGGCGCGGCGCGCCGGCCGCGGCGTCGTCCGCTCGAGGATCAGGTGATCGAGCGCGGTGACCCGGCCGGTCCAGCCCGGCTCGACGATCGTCGTCGCGTTGCTCTCGACGACGATCGCCGGGCCGGTGATCGTCTGCCCGGGGCGCGCGCTCGTGCGCTCGACGAGCGCGGCGTCGTGCCAGCGACCGTCGCTGAACATCCGCACCGTCGCCGCAACCGGCGCCGGCCCGGAATCGACGAGCTCGTGGCGGACTTCTTCCGCGGCGTCGCCGGCGCCGACCGCCTCGACCGAGACCGCCTCGACGATCAGGCGGCGCTCGTGCATGAGGAAGGCGAAGCGCTGCCGGTAAGCGGATTCGAACGCCGCCTGCAGCCCGGCCTCGTCGGCGAACGGCACGACGAGCGCCGAGTCGGTGCCTTCGTAGCGCAGGTGGACTCGGGCGTGGACGACGATCCGCTCCGGCGCGACGCCCTGCGCCTCGAGCTCGGCGACCGCATCGTCGGCGAGTGCGGCCAGCCGCACGACGACGTCGTCGTGCGCCCCCGCGAGCGGCTGCTCGAGCGCGGCTTGGCGCATCACCGTCTGGTCGGCCAGGCCCATGCCGTACGCCGACAGCACGCCGGCGAGCGGGTGGATGTAGACGCGTTCCATCGCCAGCGCGTCGGCAACGAGGCAGGCGTGCTGGCCACCGGCGCCGCCGAAGCACTGCAGCGTGTAGCGAGTGACGTCGTAGCCGCGCGCGACCGAGATCTTCTTGATCGCGTTGGCCATGCTGCCGACGGCGATGTCGACGAAGCCGGCGGCGACCGCCTCGGGCGCGATCGCCGTCCCGGTCGCCGCGGCGATCTCGCCCGCGAGCGCGGCGAAGCGCACGGCGACGACGTCGCCGTCGAGCGCCTCGTCGCCGCGCGGCCCGAACACGCGCGGGAAGAACGCCGGCTGGATCTTGCCGAGCGCGAGGTTGGCGTCGGTGACGGTCAGCGGCCCGCCGCGGCGATAGCACGCCGGGCCCGGATTCGCGCCCGCGCTCTCCGGCCCGACGCGAAAGCGCGCGCCGTCGAAGGCGAGGATCGAGCCGCCGCCGGCGGCGACGGTGTGGATCGCCATCATCGGCGCGCGAACGCGAACGCCGGCGACACGCGTCTCGAACGCGCGCTCGAACTCGCCGGCGTAGTGGCTCACGTCCGTGGACGTCCCGCCCATGTCGAAGCCGATGACCTGCATCCGGGGCGAGCCGAGATCGGCGAGGGCGAGCTCCGCCGTGCGCACCATGCCGACGATGCCGCCGGCCGGGCCGGAGAGGATCGCGTCCTTGCCCTGGAACGAGTTCGCTTGGGCGAGGCCGCCCGACGATTGCATGAAGTAGAGCTCGACGCCGGGCATCTCGGCGGCGACCTCGTCGACGTAGCGGCGCAGGATCGGCGAGAGGTAGGCGTCGACGACGGTCGTGTCGCCGCGGCCGACGAGCTTCATCATCGGGCTGACGCGGTGCGACACGCTCACCTGCGCGAACCCGGTCGCGCGAGCGATCCGCTCCGCCGCCAGCTCGTGCGCGGTGTGGCGCCAGCCGTGCATGAAGACGATCGCGACGCTGCCGATGCCGGCGTCGAAGGCGGCGCGCAGCTCGGCTTCGAGCAGCGCCTCGTCGAGCGGGCGGACGACGTCGCCGCCGGCCGACATGCGCTCGTCGGCCTCGACGACGCGCCCGTAGAGCAGCTCGGGCAGGACGATGCGGCGCTCGAACAGGCGCGGCCGGTCCTGGTACGCGATTCGCAGCGCGTCGCGAAAGCCGCGCGTCGTCACGAGCAGCGTCGGCTCGCCCTTCCTCTCGAGGAGTGCGTTGGTCGCGACCGTCGTTCCCATCTTCACCGACTCGACCTCGGCCGACGTGATCGGCACAGCGGCGGCGATGCCGAGCAGGCGTCGGATGCCGGCGACCGCGGCGTCGCGATACTGCTCGGGGTTGTCGGAGAGGAGCTTCAGCGTCGTCAGCGTGCCGTCGGGACGCTTGCCGACGATGTCGGTGAACGTGCCGCCGCGGTCGATCCAGAACTGCCAGCGCCGAGCGGGTGCCTGGATCATGGCGTGCTCCGGTTCGTCGTCGCCGCGGCGAGCCGCGCGTTGACCAGCGTCGTGATGTCGTGCACCGGAAGGCCGGTCGCGGAACGGACGGCGTCGGCATACGGCGGCATGTTGGTGCACTCGAGAACGATCGTCGTGACCTCTGGGTGGCGCGCGATGAGGCGCTGCGCTGCCGCCACCGTCGCGCGCTCGGCCTCGTCGATGTCGAGCTCGGCGCGATCCTCGAGCACCGTGGTGCGGAAACGGGAGTCGAGCGCGAGCCCTTCGAGTGGCGTGTCGGCGCACGCACCGACCGCGCGCAGATGGTCGGCCGTGAGCGAGGCGGCATCGGCCGTGACGACGCCGACGCGGCGGCCGTCGCGCCATCCGGCCTCGATCTCGGCGACGAGAAGCAGGCTCGACGTCCACACCGGCACGGCGAGAGCGGCCGCCATCTCCTCCTGGAAGAGGGCGAGGAAACCGCAGCTCGTCGTCACCGCGGCGACGCCGTCGCGTTCGAGCGCGCGCGCCGCGTCGATGAACGGCGCGAGCAGCGCCCGGTCGCGCTCGACGACGACGCGCCGCGGCGAGGCGCCGCGCACGGTGCGGTAGCGGACCGGAAAGGCGAACGTCGCCGCGTTGCCGATGTCGCCGCGCGGGCGCGGGAAGCGCGTCTCGAGCATCACGACGCCGAGGCGTGCGATCACAAGGAGGTCGCCGCGCGCGCGGCCTGGTCGTACAGACCGGACATGGTCCGCAGCAGGCGCGCGCTCTCGCCGATGTCGGCGTTGCGCTCGGCGTCGAGGTTGGCGATCAGGCACGCCTCGCGCACCTCGCGGTACTTCGCGACCGCCGTCTCGCCCGTCGCTGTCGGGCTGTAGAAGACTTCCTTGCCGACCCGCTCGCCGTGCGCCAGGCCCGCCGCCAGGAGCTTCTTCAGCGAGTAGCCGACGACGTGCGTGTCCTCGACGTTGAGGACGAAGCAGATGTCGCCGACCTTCTTGTTGCGCGCGCGGTGGCAGATGTGATGCAGCACGAGAACGTCGGTGATCGTCAGCTCGGGGCAGCCGGCGGCGGCCATGCAGCGCACGGCCCAGCGTGAGAACGCGTTCCAGGCGACGATGAGGCCGAACTCGAGCTCCGAGAGCTCGACGCTCTTGGCCGAGACCAGGTGCGACGACGAGACGATGCCGGCCGACCTGGCCTTGCGCGGCGCGGATCGGGCCGGCAGCGGCGCGACCTTCGAAGACATCGGGCGTTCCCTCGAAACGTTGAAAACTTATTGACAATTTATCTCCATCCTTCCTAGACTGCAAGCGCCTCGGGCAAGAACCGATGTCCGATGCCCGAGGCCGCTCTATGCTTTTCCGCTTCCCATTCAACCGCTGGCCGGAGTGCTCATGAAACTTCTCGTCCGTCTTCATTCGGTCCTGGCCGGCCTCGGCGCCGCCGCGGCGATGGCCGTCGTCTCGACCACGGCCCATGCTCAGGCCAAGTGGGACCTGCCCGCCGCCTACCCGGCGACGAACTACCACACCGAAAACCTGGTCCAGTTCGCCAACGACGTCGACAAGGTGACCGGCGGCAAGCTGAAGATCACGGTCCATCCCAACGCGTCGCTGTTCAAGGCCGACCAGATCAAGCGCGCCGTCCAGGGCGGGCAAGCCCAGATCGGCGAGGTGCTGCTCGTCAACTTCCAGAACGAATGGCAGTTGTTCGGCATCGACGGCCTGCCGTTCCTCGCCGACAGCTACGCCGATTCGATGAAGCTCTACAAGGCGAGCAAGCCGGCGCTCGAGAAGAAGCTCGCCGAGCAGGGACTCATGCTGCTCTACACGGTGCCGTGGCCGCCGCAGGGCATCTACGTCAAGAAGCCGATCGCCTCGGCTGCCGACCTGAAGGGCGTCAAGTGGCGCGCCTACAGCCCGGCGACGGCGCGCATCGCCGAGCTCGTCGGCGCCCAGCCGGTGACGGTGCAGGCCGCTGAGCTGTCGCAGGCGCTGGCGACCGGCGTCGTCGAGAGCTACATGTCGTCGGGCTCGACCGGCTACGACAGCAAGACCTACGAGCACATCAAGTACTGGTACGACACGCAGGCCTGGCTTCCGAAGAACGCCGTCCTCGTCAACAAGGCAGCTTTCGATGCCTTGGACAAGGCATCGCAAGCTGCGCTGTTGAAGGCCGGTGCCGACGCCGAGACGCGGGGCTGGGCGCTCTCGCAGCAGAAGAACGGCGAGTACATCGACCTGCTGAAGAAGAACGGCATGACGATCCTGCCGCCGTCGCCGCAGCTCAAGGCCGACATGAAGAAGGTCGGCGACACGATGCTGAAGGAATGGCTCGACAAGGCCGGCCCCGAAGGCCAGGCCGTCGTCGACGCCTACAAGAAGCTCTAGACGCGGGCACGGCCGGTGCCGGAAGCTTCGTCAACGCCGGCGCGCGGCCCCGTCGGCCGCGCCCTCGACCGCCTCTACGACGCGAGCGCGGCGCTCGCCGCGGTGGCGATGGTGATGCTGCTGGTCATGGTGCTGCTCTCGATCGCTTCGCGCCAGCTTGGCTTCAACGTGCCGGGCGTCGACGCCTACGCCGGCTACATGATGGCCGCCGCGGGCTTCCTCGCCCTGGCGCATACCTTGAAGCGCGGCGAGCACATCCGCGTCACCCTGCTCCTGTCGGCGCTGCACGGCGGCCCGCGCCGCGGCCTCGAGATCTGGGCGCTCGCGGCGGCGGCACTGCTGGCCGCGCTCTTCGCCGCCTACAGCTGCAAGCTCGCCTGGCAGTCGTACACCTTCCACGACATCTCGACCAGCAACGACGCGACGCCGCTCTGGCTGCCTGAGCTCGCGATGGCGATCGGCACGGTCGTCTTCGCGATCGCCTTCGTCGACGAGCTGGTGCTCGAGATCCGCGGCAGGCGCTTCATCCCGGTCAGCGACGAGGCGCTGCGCAATGAGTGACTTCGCGATCACCGCGCTGCTCGTCCTCTCGCTCTTCGCGATCCTCGCGAGCGGCGTCTGGATCGGCCTGACGCTCTCGGGCGTCGCCTGGATCGGCATGCAGCTGTTCAGCTCGCGGCCTGCCGGCGACGCGATGGCGGTGACGATCTGGGGCTCGGCGTCGAGCTGGACGCTGACCGCCCTGCCGCTCTTCATCTGGATGGGCGAGATCCTCTTTCGCACTCGCCTCAGCCAGGACATGTTCCGCGGCCTGGCGCCGTGGATGCAGCGCCTGCCCGGGCGCCTCTTGCACACGAACGTCGTTGGCTGCGCGATCTTCGCCGCCGTGTCGGGGTCGAGCGCGGCGACCTGCGCGACGATCGGCAAGATGAGCCTGCCGGAGCTGGCCCGGCGCGGCTACCCCGACATGATGTCGGTCGGCTCGCTCGCGGGCGCCGGCACGCTCGGCCTGCTCATCCCGCCGTCGATCATCATGATCGTCTACGGCGTCACCGCCGACGTCTCGATCTCGCAGCTCTTCATCGGCGGCGTGATCCCGGGCATCGTCCTCGCCGGCATCTTCTCGCTCTACATCGCCGGCTGGTCGATCAGGAACGCGCACCTGATCCCGCCGCCGGACGCGCCGATGACGCTGGCCGAGAAGCTGCGCGAATCGAGGGGCCTGATCCCGGTGGTGCTGCTGATCATCGCCGTGCTCGGCTCGATCTACGCCGGAATCGCCACCGCCACCGAGGCGGCGGGCCTGGGCGTGCTCGGCTCGCTCCTTATCTCGATGGCGCAGGGCTCGATGAACTGGCAGACCTTCAAGGACGCGCTGATGGGCGGCACCCGCCTGTACTGCATGATCGCGCTGATCCTGGCCGGCGCCGCGTTCCTCACCCTCAGCATGGGCTACATCGGCCTGCCGCGCCACCTCGCCGAATGGATCGCGACGCTCGGCCTCAGCAAGTTCGCGCTGATCCTCGCCCTGACCGCCTTCTACGTCATCCTCGGCTGCTTTCTCGACGGCATCTCGATGGTCGTTCTCACCATGGGCGTCATCATGCCTACGGTGCAGAAGGCCGGAATCGATCCGCTCTGGTTCGGCATCTTCATCGTCATCGTCGTCGAGATGGCGCAGGTGACGCCGCCGGTCGGCTTCAACCTCTTCGTGCTGCAGGGGATGACCAAGCGCGAGATCGGCACCATCGCCCGCGCCGCCTTCCCGTTCTTCCTGCTGATGGTGCTGATGGTCGTCCTGCTCTACGCCTTCCCGCAGCTGGTCACCTTCCTGCCGCAGCAGATGAGGCGCTAGGCGCGGCGCCGGCCGGCGCCGAATCGGCGAACTGGCGGCAACAAGTCGCGCATTTCCCCGCACCGCCGTGGCCGCTGGTGGCCATCATGGCCCGGCCTTCCGCAAGGCATGCGCACGTCCAGTGGCGGACGTCGCCGCTGCGGTCGGCGAGAGGACCGCGATGGCCGATCTTTCTACCCCCCTCAGCTGGAAGGCCCAGCCGGGTCCGGCGCGCGCCGCGGGCGCCGCGCCGGCCGCCGACGTGTCGACAGCGAAGGAAAAGGGCAGCCGCGACGCCTTCATGTGGCCAACACCGCCCTACGCGAGCTATCCCGCGGCGACCGAGCAGACCGAGACGCTGCCGTGCCAGATCCTGGTCGGCGACGAGCTGAAGCTGATCTCGGCGCGACTGACGTTCTT
Organism: Rhizobacter sp.; assembly: GCA_017881025.1. Taxonomy (GTDB): domain Bacteria; phylum Pseudomonadota; class Gammaproteobacteria; order Burkholderiales; family Burkholderiaceae_C; genus Schlegelella_A. The sequence continues at coordinate 26,901 of JADGRJ010000001.1, forward strand.
CGTTCCGGAAACCTCGGTCGCCCATGTGCAGATGCCGCCGGCGCGAACGACCTTGGCGCTGCGCTTCGACAAGTTCACTGCGCTGACCCTGACGACACCGCTGGAGCCGCTGCCGCTGTCACGCGCCGATCCGCACGCGGCACTGCTCGGCCAGCGCCAGAGCTCGCCGTACCGGATCCAGCTCACCGTCGGCGGCGAGCTGAGCGGCATGACGATCGGCCACGTCGAGGCCGAGTTCGGCCTGTTCATCTTTCCGCCGTATGAAGACGACGGCTGCGTCAAGCGCACGTTCATCCCGCGCGCCGCGTACACCACCTTCGAGCTCGGCCCGAAGATCGGCGAGGTGCTGGTCGACGCCCAGGTCACCGACTTCGGCGAGATCGAGAAGGCGGTCGAGGTGCAGAAGCAGCTGCGAACGCAAAAGCTCGGCGACATCCTGGTCAGCAAGCAGATCGTCTCGCCCGAGCAGCTGCTCGAGGCGATCGAGCGCCAGCACAAGATGCCGCTGGTGCGGATCGGCGAAGCGCTGCTCTCGCTCGGCCTGATCGACGACGCCCATCTCAAGGAAGCGCTCGTCCAGCAGCAGCTCGACCGCAGCGTGCCGCTCGGCGAGGTGCTGGTGCGGATGGGCGTGGTCACGCGCGAGGATCTGCAGACCGCGCTGGCGAGGAAGATGGGTTACCCGCTCGTCGACCTCGACGCCTTCCCGGTCGAGGCGAACGCGCTGCGCCGCCTGCCCTATGGCGTTGCCGCGCGGCTGCGCGTCATGCCGCTCCTGGTCCGCGACGGCCGCCTGGTCGTCGCCCTCGACGACCCGTCGCGCCGCGCCGCCGTCGACGAGGTCGAGTTCAACGCCGACATGAAGGTGATCCCGGTGCTCGCGCTCAGCCAGTCGATCGAGGCGGCGCTGCACGCGGCCTACGACAAGATCGGCTCGGCCAGCAAGTCGCGCGTCGCCGAGGACCTGTCGGCGCCGATCGCCTTCGAGCCCGACTTCTCGCCCGCCGCCGCAGCGGCGACGACCGACGAGCTGGTCGAGACGCTCGAGAAGGAAGGCCTCGAGCGACTCACCGGCGACGACGACAAGCCGATCGAGCAGAGCGACAACTCGCTCGTTCGCCTGCTCAACAACATGGTCGTCGAAGCGCACAAGGACGGCGTCTCCGACATCCACATCGAGAGCTATCCCGGCAAGGAAAAGATCCGCGTCCGCTTCAGGAAGGACGGCATCCTGCGCACCTACCTCGAGCTGCCGGCGAACTACCGCAACGCGCTCATCGCCCGCGTCAAGATCATGTGCGATCTCGACATCGCCGAGCGCAGGCGCCCGCAGGACGGCAAGATCAACTTCGCCAAGTTCGTTCCGCAGCACAAGATCGAGCTGCGCGTCGCGACGATCCCGACCAACAACGGCCTCGAGGACGTCGTCCTGCGCCTGCTCGCCTCGGCGCGGCCGATCCCGGTCGACATGCTCGGCCTCTCGGAGGCGAATCACAAGGCGCTGCTGCAGGCGGTCGAGCGCCCGTACGGCATGGTCCTCTGCGTCGGCCCGACCGGATCGGGCAAGACGACGACGCTGCACTCGGCGCTCAGCCACATCAACGTGCCGGAGAGGAAGATCTGGACCGCCGAGGACCCGGTCGAGATCACCCAGCCGGGGCTGCGCCAGGTGCAGGTCAACCCGAAGATCGAGTGGACCTTCGCCAAGGCGCTGCGCGCCTTCATGCGCGCCGACCCCGACGTGATCATGCTCGGCGAGATCCGCGACGAGGAGACCGCGCACATGGCGATCGAGGCCTCGCTCACCGGCCACCTCGTCCTCTCGACGCTGCACACCAACAGCGCGCCGGAGACAGTGACGCGCCTGCTCGACATGGGCATGGACCCGTTCAACTTCGGCGACTCGCTGCTCGCCGTGCTGGCGCAGCGCCTGGTGAGGAAGACCTGCGCCGCGTGCCGGACGACGCGGCCGGCGACGCACGACGAGATCGAGGAGCTGCTAGGCGACTACATGAACGCCTTCGGCGCCGAAGCGCCGACGACGAGGAGCGAGGTCCTCGCCGGCTGGACGCAGCGCCACGCCGTCGACGGCCGCCTCGTCTTCCATTCGAACCAGGGCTGCGAGAAGTGCGACCAGACCGGCTTTCGCAGCCGCGCCGGCATCCACGAGATGATGGTCGTCTCGCGCGAGATCCGCCGCCTGATCCAGAACGGCGCGCGCGCCGAGGCGCTGCAGGCGACGGCGATGAAGGAAGGCATGCGGACGCTGCGCCAGGACGGCATCGAGAAGGTGCTGGCCGGCCACACGACGATCGAGGAAGTGAGGGCCACCAGCAACGCGTAGCGTTGCCGGTCGCCCTCACTTCGCTTCGCTTTCCAGGGTTGCTCCCTCCCCGCTTCGCTCCCCTCCCTCCGCGAGGGAGGGGCCGGCCCCGCAGGGGCCGCTTGAGGGCGGTCAGCGGGTGGTCATGAAGAGCGTGAAGGCGACGACGATCGCGGCCAACGCCCAGCCGAGCGCACCAGCGGGCTCGTGCGGACGCACGGGCGCGGTCGTGACGACCGGCGCAGGGGCCGCACCGGCCGGGAGGAGCGCCTGCAGCTGCGCCTCGAACGCCTTGAAGAAATCGTCGGTGATCTTGCCGGCGGTCGCGTCGATGAGGCGCGAGCCGATCTGCGCCATCTTGCCGCCGACGGTCGCGCGCGCGCTGTAGGCGAGCTTCGTCGCGGTGTCGCTGACCGGACTGAGCGACACGTCGGCCGAGCCGCGGCCGAAGCCGGCGACGCCACCCTGGCCGTCGAAGTTGATCGTATAGCCGAGCGGCGGGTTGACGTTGGTCAGCTTCAGGTTGCCCTTGAAGCGCGCGCTCACCGGGCCGATCTTCATCGCCACGACGGCGGCGAAGCCGTCGTCGCCGACGCGCTCGAGCGATTCGCAGCCTGCGATGCACGCCTTCAGGGTCTCCGGGTCGTTGAGCGCGGCCCAGGTCGCGTCGACCGACGCCGGGATGATTCGTTCGCCGTTCAGTTCCATCCGTCGATTCTGCTACCGGCGCGGCGCCGGTGCCGATTGCAGCGCCGTCGCCAGGTCGGCCAGGCTCGCCAGGTTGTGGACCGGCAGGAAACGGTCGACGTACGGCAGCAGCGCTTTCACCCCGCCGGCGCGCGGCTCGAAGCGGTCGAAGCGCAGCAGCGGGTTGAGCCAGACGATCTGGCGCGCGAACAGGCGCAGCTGCTGCGCCGCACGCGTCAGCTCGCCGTGCTCGTCGCGGTCGAGGCCGTCGCTGACGAGGAGGAGCGCGGCGTTGGCGCCGAGCAGGCGCCGCGCCCAGTGCCGGTTGAAGTCGTCGAGGCACGACGCGATCCGCGTGCCGCCCTTCCAGTCCTGCACCTGCGCGCTCGCCAGCTCGAGGGCGAGGTCGGGGTCGCGATGACGCAGTGCCCGTGTGATGTTGGTGAGGCGCGTGCCGAAGGTGAGCGTGTGGACCTTGAGGTAACGCCGCGTCAGGCCGTGCACGTAGTGCAGCATGAGGCGGGCGTAACGGTCCATCGAGCCGGAGACGTCGAGCAGGACGACGATCGTCGGCAATTCGCTCCTCGGCCGGCTGAAGCGCGGCACGAGCGTCTCGGGCTGGCGCGCCATCGCGAGCATCGTCGCGCGCAGGTCGATCCGGCCGCGCGCGCTCGCCGCATGACGGCGCCTGCGCACCGGCGCGAACGGCAGCGGCACCTCCTCGGCGAGCTTCTTGGCGAGCTCGAACTCGGCCGCCGTCATCGACTCGAAGTCGGCGCGCTGCAGGCGCTCGCGGTCCGAAAACGCGAAGCTGGTCTCGAACTCGATCTGCTCGTCGGGCCGCGGCGGCGGCCGCGCCGCCGCGGGCACCGCCGTCGGCGCGAGCGCGTCGGCGAGCCGATGCGAGCGCGGCTTGTTGGCGCGGTCGCCGCGCCCGGTGATCTTCGGCAGCAGCTCGGCCATGAACCGCTCGAGCAGCTTCGGGTCGCGCCAGAAGGCCGCGAAGGCGTCGTCGAAGAGCGCCTGCTGTTCGTGGCGGTCGATCATCACGGCGGAGAGCGCGGCATGGACGTCGTCTCGCCGCGCCAGGCCGACGGCTTCGATCGCCTCGAGCGCCGCCAGGACGCGGTCGGGGCCGACGGCCAGGCCGGCGTTGCGCAGGACGCGCGCGAAATGGACGACGTTGTCAGCGAGCATCGGCGGGCGCCGCGTGCGGCGCCTCGCCGCGTGCCGTCGCCTGCAGCTCGGCGAGCAGCTTGCTGACGTCGCCGCCCTGCATCTTGGCGATGTCGTCGCGGTGCTTGAGGAGCACGCCGAGGGTGTCGCGGACGTTGTCGGGCGCCAGACTGATCGCGTTCAGCGCGACCAGCGCATTGCTCCAGTCGATCGTCTCGGCGATGCCGGGCGCCTTGAACAGATCGAGCGTTCGCATGCGCTGCACGAAGGCGACGACCTGCGCGGCGAGCCGCTCCGAAGCGCCCGGCGCGCGGATGCGGACGATCTCGAGCTCGCGCTCGAGGTCGGGGTAGTCGACCCAGTGGTAAAGGCAGCGGCGCTTCAGCGCGTCGTGGATCTCGCGCGTCCGGTTGCTGGTGATGACGACGATCGGCGCCGCGTCGGGCGCCGCCTTGACCGTGCCGAACTCGGGGATCGTCAGCTGGTTCTCGGCGAGCACCTCGAGCAGGAAGGCGTCGAACGGCTCGTCGGCGCGGTCGAGCTCGTCGATCAGGAGAACCGGGGAGTGCGCCTGCGTCAGCGCCCGCAGCAGCGGCCGCTCGATCAGCATCGAGCGCGCATATAGGCTTTTCGCGAGGCGCTCGCGCGATGCCGCGTCGCCGACGTCGTGCGCGGCCTCGGCGAGGCGGATCTCCATCATCTGGCGCGCGACGTTCCACTCGTACGCCGTCTGCGCTACGTCGAGACCCTCGTAGCACTGGACACGCAGCAGCAGCGCCTGCAGCGCCCGCGCCAACGCCTTGGCGAGCTCGGTCTTGCCGACGCCGGGCTCACCCTCGACGAAGAGCGGGCGCTTGAGCGTCAGGGCGAGGAAGACCGACGTCGCGAGGCGCCGGTCGGCGACGTAGTTCTCGGCGGCGAGCGCGGCGATGACATCGTCGACCGAGGTCGGCGCGGCAGGAGCGGGACTCATCATCGAGTCATCCTAACCGGCGCCCGCGCCGGACGCCGGCCGGATGCGGACACCTCAGCGCGCGAGCGCCGCCGCGACCGCGCGCGAGGCGATGACGCTGATCATCGCGGCGCGGTACTCGGCCGAGCCGTGCAGGTCGGCGTTGATGCCGCCGGTCGGCATCTTCACCGCCTTGGCGGCGCCGGGCGTGAAGCTCTTCGCGAGCGCGTTCTCGATCTCGGTGGCACGAAACGCGCGGCCCTTCGCACCGGTGACGCCGACGCGAACGCCGCCCGCCGTCTGCGCGACGCAGACGCCGATCAGCGCGAAGCGCGACGCCGGCTGCCGGTACTTGACGTAAGCCGCCTTCTGCGCCGCCGGGAAGGTGACCGCGGTGATCAGCTCGCCCGGCTGCAGCGCCGTCTCCCACAGGCCGGTGAAGAAATCGTCGGCGGCGATCGTGCGCCGGTCGGTGTGGATCGTCGCGTTGAAGGCCAACACGCCGGCGGGATAACACGCCGCGGGATCGGCGTTGGCGATCGAGCCGCCGATCGTTCCCATGTTCCTCACCATCGGGTCGCCGATGCCGCCGGCGAGCTCTGCGATCGCCGGCGCGATTCGCTTGACGTCGGCGTTCGACGCAACGCTCGCGTGCGTCGCCATCGCGCCGATCGTGACGCCGCTGGCGTCGGCCTTGATCGTCTTCAGATCGGCGATCGCGCCGAGATCGACCAGGCGCTCGGACTGCGACAGGCGCAGCCGCATCGCCTGGATCAGGCTCTGGCCACCGGCGAGGTAGCGGGCGTCTGCGCCGGCGGCGGCGCTCTTGGCGGCGTCGCGGCTGGTCGGCCGCTGGTAGTCGAATGCGTACATCGTCGTTCTCCTTGCTTCAGGCGGCGGGCATGCCGTTGGCGGCGCGCCAGACACGTTCCGGCGTCGCCGGCATCGCCAGGTCGACGACGCCGAGCGCGTCGGTGAGTGCGTTCATGTAGGCCGGCGGCGAGCCGATCGCGCCGGCCTCGCCGCAGCCCTTGACGCCGAGCGGGTTGTGGCTGCACGGCGTGTTCGTCGTCGCGACCTTGAAGCTCGGGATGTCGATCGCGCGCGGCATCGCGTAGTCCATGTACGAGCCGGTGACGAGCTGCCCCGAGTGCACGTCGTAGCAGCACGCTTCCATCATCGCCTGGCCGAGGCCCTGGGCGATGCCGCCGTGCACCTGGCCCTCGACGATCATCGGGTTGACGATGTTGCCGAAGTCGTCGACGGCGACGAACTGCTCGATCTTCACCTTGCCGGTGTCGCTGTCGACCTCGACCTCGCAGATGTAGCTGCCGGCCGGATAGGTGAAGTTGGTCGGGTCGTAGAACGCGTTTTCGTTCAGCCCCGGTTCGAGCTTGTCGAGCGGGAAGTTGTGCGGCACGTAGGCAGTGAGCGTGACGTTGCCCCAGGCGACCTTCTTGTCGGTGCCGGCGACCTTGAACTCGCCGTTCTCGAACTCGATGTCGGTGTCGGCCGCCTCGAGCAGGTGGGCAGCGATCTTCTTGCCCTTGGCGATCACCTTGTCGACCGCCTTGACGATCGCCGTGCCGCCGACCGCGAGCGAGCGGCTGCCGTAGGTGCCCATCCCGAACGGCACGCGGCCGGTGTCGCCGTGAACGATCTCGACGTTGCCGACCGGAATGCCGAGGCGCGCCGCGACGACCTGCGCGAACGTCGTCTCGTGGCCCTGGCCGTGGCTGTGCGAGCCGGTGAAGACGGTGACCGTCCCGGTCGGGTGGACGCGCACCTCGCCCGCTTCGAACAAGCCCGCGCGCGCGCCCAGCGCGCCGGCGATGTTCGAAGGCGCGATGCCGCACGCCTCGATGTAGCAGGCGTAGCCGAGGCCGCGCTTCTTCCCCTTCGCCGCCGACGCGGCCTTCCTCGCCGGAAAGCCGGCGACATCGGCGATCTCCATCGCCTTGTCGAGGTGCGCCGCGTAGCCGCCGACGTCGTACGTCAGGCCGACCGGCGTCGCGTATGGGAAGGTGGTGATGAAGTTCTTGCGCCGGATCTCGGCCGGGTTCATCTTCATGTCGCGCGCCGCCTGCTCGACGATGCGCTCGACGACGTAGGTCGCCTCGGGACGGCCGGCGCCGCGATACGCGTCGACCGGTGCCGTGTTGGTGAATACCGCCTTCACCTCGGCGTAGATCGCCGGCGTCTTGTACTGGCCGGCGAGCAGCGTCGCGTACAGGATCGTCGGCACCGCCGAAGCGAAGGTCGACAGGTATGCGCCCATGTTGGCGATCGTCTTGACGCGCAGGGCGAGAAAGTTGCCGTCCTTGTCCATCGCCAGCTCGGCGGTCGTGACGTGGTCGCGGCCGTGCGCGTCGGTGAGGAACGATTCGCTGCGCTCGGCCGTCCACTTGATCGGCCGGCCGACGCGCTTGCTCGCCCAAACCAGGGCGACGTCTTCCGGATAGAGGAAGATCTTCGAGCCGAAGCCGCCGCCGACGTCGGGAGCGATCACGCGCACCTTCGATTCCGGCAGGCCGAGCACGAACGCGCACATCAGGAGGCGCTCGACGTGCGGGTTCTGGTTGGCGACATAGAGCGTGTAGCTCTCGTCGCTGCGGTTGTAGCTGGCGTTGGCGGCGCGCGGCTCGATCGCGTTCGGGATCAGCCGGTTGTTGACGAACGAGAGCTTGGTGACGTGCGCCGCCTTCGCGAACGCGGCGTCGACCGCGGCCTTGTCGCCGTGGCCCCAGTCGTAGCAGACGTTGTCGGTGACGTCGTCGTGCACGCTCGTCCCGATCGAGTCGGCGGCGCTGATGTCGATCACCGGCGGCAGCTCCTCGTAGTCGACGACGATGAGCTCGGCCGCGTCCTTCGCCTGCAGCAGTGTCTCGGCGACGATGAGCGCGACCTGATCGCCGACGTGGCGCACCTTGCCTTGCGCCAGCACCGGGTGCGCCGGCTCCTTCATCGGCGTGCCGTCCTTGTTGTGGATCAGCCAGCCGCAAGGGAGCCCCCCGACCTTGGCCTCGGCCAGGTCGGCGCCGGTGATGATGTCGATCACCCCGGGCGCCTTCTTCGCCGCCGTCAGGTCGATCGAGCGGATGCGCGCATGCGCGTGCGGGCTGCGCAGGAAGACGCCGAAGGTCTGCCCTTGCAGGACGACGTCGTCGGTGTAGTTGCCGGCGCCGGTGATGAAGCGGCGATCTTCGCGCCGGCGCACGCTCTGGCCGATCGGGCTCTTGCTCAGGTCGACGGCTTCGTTCATGTTGCCCATGCTCTGCTCCTCAGACCGTCGTCGGGGTCTTGCCCGACTGGCAGAACTGGATCGACTTGACGATGTTGTGATAACCGGTGCAGCGGCAGATGTTGCCGTCGAGCGCCTCGCGGATCTCTTCTTCGTTCGCCTTCGGGTTGTCGGCGAGCAGCTGCACCGCCGACATCACCATCCCCGGCGTGCAGTAGCCGCACTGAAGGCCGTGGCACTCGCGGAAGGCGGCCTGCATCGGGTGCAGCTCGCCGTCCTTGGCGAGGCCCTCGATCGTCGTGATCTGGCTGCCCTGCACCTGCGCGGCGAGGATCGAGCACGACTTGATCGCGCGCCCGTTCATGTGCACGGTGCAGGCGCCGCACTGCGCGGTGTCGCAGCCGACGTGCGTGCCCGTGAGCTGCAGCTGCTCGCGCAGGTACTGGACGAGCAGCGTGCGCGAGTCGACGGTCTTCGTGACCGACTTGCCGTTGACGGTGAGGGAAATGGGAATGTCCACGCCGGTCTCCTGCGGGTTGTCTTGAAGCGGCTCGCCGCGACGGTGCCGCTGCTGCTGAGGGGTGCTTGAACGATTGTTGGAGGGGCGGGAGGCATCGCAAGGATGGGTTTCCCCTAATGCGCCGCCACGCCGGCGCAGCCGCGTCGGCCGCCGCTAGCCGGCGCAGCTGCGAAAGCCGAAGAAGCCGGCGTCGCGCTCGGGCCGCTCGAAGCCGCGCAGACGTGCGCTGTGCAGGCTGGGGCGGGTCGCGAACGAGGCGCCGCGCAGCACCTTGTGCGAGCCGAACGCGGGCTCCGAATAGTCGCGCCAAGGGCCGGCGACGAAGCCCGGGTACGGCCGAAACGTGCTCGCCGTCCACTCGTGGACGTCGCCCCAGCGAAAGCCCCGCGTCGCCCCCTGGTGCGCCGCAGCTTCCCACTCGACTTCGCCCGGCAGGCGGCGTCCGGCCCAGCGGCACCACCCGTCGGCCTCGTACCAGCTCACGTGAACGGCCGGATGCGACGCGGCGACGCGCGCGAGCACGCCGAAGCGCCGCTGGAGGACGCCGTGACGCATCTGGTCGACGTGGCGCGGCGTGCGCCGACCTTCGCGCTGGAGCCACTCCCAGCCCGCGTCGCTCCAGTGCGCGCGCTCGTCGTAGCCGCCGTCCTCGACGAATTCGCCGTACTGCGCCCAGGTCACCGCCTGCGCGTCGATCTCGAACTCCGGCACGTCGACCGGATGCGGCTCGGCTTCGTTGTCGAAGCGAAAGCCACCGCTGCTCGTTCCGAGCAGCCAGCGCGTCGCCGGGAAGAGAAGCGGCGGCCGCGCCGGGCGCGTCGTGATCCGCGCAGCCAGGCCGGTATCGATGCCGAGCGACTGCGCGAGCACCGCGAACGCCTCGGCGTGCATCTCCTCGTGGAAGAGCGCGAGGCGATGGAAGTAGAGCGACGCATCGTCCTCGACGCCGATCCCGGCGAGCAGCTCGAGCGTCGTCTCGAGCGTGTCGACGAGGTACGCGCGCGTCGCCTGAAGGTCGGGCAGCTCGCCGCCGACGAGCGCGCGCCGGCGCGCCCGGTCGACCATCGCCGGGTCGTACCAGGCATCGGCCTCGGGAACAACCGACGCCAGGCGCGGGTGCGTCGGGTCGGCGCGCTCGCCGCGCGCGCGCTGCACGTTGCGGGCGATCCAGTACTCCTGGAACCAGCCGATGTGGCCGAGCGTCCAGAGCGCCGGGTCGAGCTCGCCGGCGAGCGCGGGCGCGAGGTCGCCCGGCAGGACGAGCCCCTGGCCGTCGGCGGCCGCTTCGAGCGCGCTCGCCCAGCGCAGGGTGTGGTTGCGCGCATCGATCAAGGCGAGCGAGAGCAGCTCCTTGCCGGCCGAGCGCAGGCTCGCGCTGTCGAGGCCGGAGGCGTCGAACTCGATCACGGCGGCGGCGCCGACGCGGTCGGGCCGGCGCGGCAGTTGAGAGGCAGGAAGCGGACCGGCACGTCGGTCTTGTCGAGGCCGCGCGCCGTCATCTTGTTGGGCGGCTCGGCATGGCCGCAGACCCAGGAGACCGGGACGATCCTGGCGTCCTCGACGACGCCGGGACGCAGGCTCAGCACCTTGCCCTGGATCGCGACGTTGGCGCGGTTGCCGAAGGTCACCTGGATCGCACCCGACTCAACCGCGACCGAGCTGATGTACTCGTTGACGATCTTGTCGGCGACCGGCAGGCCGGCGGCGGCGTTGTTGACCGGGAGCTTCCCCGTCGCCGCCCACGCCGCTGCGATCGGCGGCTTGACGATGTCGGCGAGCTTGACCGATTCGACGATGCGATCGCGGATCAGCTTGTCGGGGACGCCGGGCAGCGCGATCAGGGCGAGGACGACGATGATCGCGATCACGACCATCAGCTCGATCAGCGAAAAGCCGCGTCCCGCCGTGCGGCACGCCGATGGGCGGTATCGTGGGCGGCGTAACGACGGAAGGCGCATGCAGCAGGAGCTCGACGCTCTCGAAACGCTCGGAGTGACCTTGCCGAGCCCGGCCTACATTCTCGGCGCCATTGTCTTCGGCGTGCTCGGCCTGGCCGCGTACATCCACGGTCGTCGCGCCGGCCGGCCGCGCACGCGCTGGCTCGGCCTGGCGCTCATGCTCTATCCGTACCTGGTCTGGAACACGGCGCTGCTCTACATCGTCGGCCTCGGCCTCTGCGTCGCCGTCTGGCTCGATCTGCGCTGAGCCCGCCCGGGCGTCACCGCCCCCGGCGACCGCACGTCGCCCACGGGAACTTGGGCGGCGCCGGTGCGCGGTGCCGTCCTACGCCCGCGCCGCGGGACCTCGACGTAAGGTGCGGACTCGACGTGCTGCGCCGACTCGACGGCGTCGCCCGCCCCATCGGAGACATCCATGAAACTAAATCTTGCATCTCTTGCCGGCCTGATCGTGGTCGGCGTCGCAGCCGGCTACGCGGCGGCGCCGGCGCATGCCGCCGACGCGGCCGCCTCGGCCGCCAAGTCCACCTACCTCAAGGAGCGAGCCGACTGCGAGGCCGGCCGCACTGCCCAAGACCGCGCGACCTGTCTCAAGGAGGCCGGCGCGGCGGAGGACGAGCGCAAGCGCAACCGCCTCGACAACACCGGCTCGCTGCGCCAGAACGCGATCGAGCGCTGCAACGCGGTGGCGCCGAAGGACAAGGCAGACTGCCTCGCGCGCATCGAGGGGCCGAGCCAGCCGAACCAGACGACGAAGACCTCGGGCAGCGTCGCCGGCGGTGGCGTGATCCGCGAAACGACGACTACCACGACCGGCCAGCCGACCATCGTCATCATCCCCGGCGCCCCCGCCGCCAGCGCGCCGCGCTGATACCCGCGCACCCCCGCGGGCTGCCGTCGGGCGGGGCGCGCGACTGCAGCCGCCGCTGCTATCCTCGCGTCCCCCCGTCGCGCCGTGGCTGCCCTTCACATCACCGACATCGAGTCGGCCATCAACTGGTGGCGCGAGCGCTCTCCCTCGCCTGACGGCATCACCGCCTGCGCCGAGGTCCTCGCCCTCGCCGAGGTCTACGCGCTGATGGTGTACTACCACGAGAGCGAGTGCGACGAGGCGTCGATGCCCGCCGCCGCGCGCGCCACCTGGCTGGCGTGGTACGCGACGACGCCCGACGCGCCCTGCATCGCGATCTGCTCGACGAGCCAGGGCGACGCGGTCTGCAAGGGCTGCGGCCGGACCTTCCTCGAAGTGCAGCGCTGGACCGAGATGTCGCCGTTCGAGAAGCGCGCGACCTGGCGGCGGATAACGCACGAAGGCACGGCCTGGCGCTTCAACCGCTACGCCGAACGCGCGCAAGAGGGGGCCCCGCCCGCGCCGGAAACCGCCGCCGCCGAAGACATTTCCGTCCGCGCCGCGGCATGACGCGGCTCGGCCTGCGCCACGGCGCGCGCCGGATCGCGCCGCTCGCTTGGCCGGTGTTCGTCGGCCAGGTCGCGGTGATCGCGTTCAGCACCGTCGACACGGTGATGGTCGCGCGGACGTCGGCGACCGATCTCGCCGCGCTCGCCGTCGGCGCGTCGGTCTACATCTCGATCTTCGTTGGCTTCATGGGCACCGTGCTGGCGGTCGGGCCGATCGCCGGCCAGCTCTACGGCGCCGGCAAGCTGCGCGAAAGCGGCCACGAGGCGCAGCAGGCGATGTGGCTGGGCCTGGCCCTGGCCGTGCCGGGTTGCCTGCTCCTGCTCGCACCCGACCCCTTCCTCGCCCTCGCCCGCGCCGAGCCGGCGGTCGCCGCCAAGGTGCGCGACTACCTCGGCGGGCTCGCCATCGCGCTGCCTCCGGCGCTCGTCTTCACCGCCTTTCGCGGCTTCAACATCGCCGTGTCCCGGCCGAAGGCGGTGATGGCGATGCAGCTCGGCGGGCTCGCCCTCAAGGTGCCGGTCAACGCCGTGCTCGTCTTCGGCATCGCCTGGCCGACGCCGTTCGGCGAGCTGAACGTGCCGGCGCTCGGCGTCGCCGGCTGCGGCCTGGCGACGGCGATCGTCATGTGGTGCCAGCTCGCGGCGGCGGTGCTCCTCCTGCGCCGCGATCGCTTCTATCGCCGCTTCGGCCTCGGCAGCGGCTCGGCGATCGCGCGACCGAGCGCGACGAGCCTGGCGGCGCTGCTCCGTCTCGGCGTGCCGATGGGGCTGGCGGTGCTGGTCGAGGTGACCGGCTTTACGTTCATGGCGTTCTTCGTCTCGCGCATCGGCGCGACCGCGGTCGCCGGCCACCAGATCGCCGCCAACATGGTCTCGATGATGTTCATGCTGCCGCTGGCGATCGCCAACGCGTCGAGCACCCTGGTCGCGCAGCAGGTCGGCGCCGGCGACGTGGCCGATGCGCGCCGGATCGGCTGGGTCGGCCTCGAGATCGGCGTCGTCGTCGCCGCCGTGCTCGGCAGCGCCGTGTACTTCCTGCGCGAGGAGGTGGTCGGCCTCTACACCGCCAACCCGGTGATCGTCGCCGCGACGCTGCCGCTGCTCGCCTGGGTCGCGCTCTTCCACATCGCCGATGCGGCGCAGACGATCGCCGCCTTCGTCCTGCGCGCGTATCGCATCGCCACCGTCCCCTTGATCATCTACGTGGTCGCGCTCTGGGGCGTCGGCCTCGGCGGCGGCTACCTGGCGGCGTTCGATCCAGCCGGCATCAGCCCGGCCTGGATGCACAGCGCACGCGGCTTCTGGTCGATGTCGACGCTCGGCCTCACCATCGCCGGCGCCAGCCTGACCGCGTTCCTGGCTTGGCGGCTGCGCCGCGACGCGAAAGCGGCCCCAGCGGGGCCGGCCCCTCCCTCACGGAGGGAGGGGTTGGGGCGGGAGCAATCCTGACAGCGGTTCCAGCTTCAGCTGGAACCGTGATTGAAGAACCCGCCGCTAAGCGGCCGGTACTTCAATCACGAACCTGCTGCCGCCGCCTTGACGCGCTTCGCAGCGGACGCTGCCGCCATGGCGAACGGCGATCTGCTTGACGAGCGCCAGACCCAGGCCGATGCCTCCGGCATGCTCGGCGTGCCCGGGCACGCGAAAGAACGGTTCGAAGATGCGCTCGCGCATCGCAACGGGGACCCCCGGGCCGCGGTCGCAGACCTCGAGCCAGACGAATTCGTTGCCGCGCACTTTCACGCGGCCGAGGCCGATCTCGACCTCGCCGCCGCCATAGCGCTGCGCGTTCTCGAGCAGGTTGCGGATGGCGCGGCGCAGGAGCCGCTCGTCGCCCTTCACGAAGACGCTGCCCACGCCCTCGACGTGAGCGCCGACGCGTGCCGCCTCCTCGGCGGCGACGGCGAGCAGGTCGACCTGGTCGTCGTGCAGCGGGATCTCGGTGGCGTCGAGCCGGCTCGCCAGGAGCACTTCCTCGACCAGGCCATCGAGCTCGGCGACGTTCTTGTCGATCTCGGCCTTGAGCGTGGCGCGCTGCGCCGGCGTCGCCTCGGCGAGCATCGACACCGCCATCTTCATCCGCGCCAGCGGCGAGCGCAGCTCGTGGCTGGCGTTGGCGAGCAGCGACCGGTGCGACTGGACGAGCGCCTCGACGCGCGCGGCGGCGACGTTGAAGCTCGCCGCCACCGCCGCGACCTCGTCGGCGCCCGAGATCGCGACGCGGTGGTCGAGCGCGCCGGCGCCGAACTGCTCGACGCCCTGCTTGAGCGCCTCGAGGCGCCGCGTCAGGCGCCGCACGACCGGGTAGGCGCCCGCGGCGACGGCGAGAAACAGGACGACGAGGATGATCGCGAGCCCGGCACCGCGCGGCAAGCCGGGGAAGAGCAGCGGCCACGGCGGCGACGCGCGCCCGGCGCGCTCTTCGCCGCCCGGGCCGCGGACCTCGGCGCCGGCGCCGGCGCGTCGCCCGCCCTGGCGCATCCCGGGACGCATCGTCAAGAGCGTGCGGCCGTCGTCGAGCTTGAACGAGAACGGCCGGGTTCCGTCGAGGGTGCGACGCTCGAACGATTCGGAAGCGCCGATGCGCTGGCCCTGCGCGTCGTCGAGCGCGAGCGGAACGCGCAGGCGCTGCGACCAGTCGCGCAGGGCGGCGAGTTGCGCGTCGGCCGACGTGTCGGCGCCGGGCAGCGAATTCCCGAGCAGCTCGGCCCAGGCGCCGAGGCGGTCGCTCACGACCTGCTCGTTGCGGACCCGTTCTTCGGCGAGGTGGCGCTCGACGATCCAGCCGGAGAGAAGGGCGAACAGCAGCAGCACCACCACGACGGTGGCGTAGATCCGCAGGTAGAGGCTCTTCATCGCCGACCGGCGCGCAGCGCGGCCGGCGTCATGCCGCAGCGTCGTCGGCGTCCTGCTTCCTCGCGAACACGTAGCCGGCGCCGCGCACGGTGAGGACGCGGCGCGGCGCCTTCGGATCGTCCTCGATGACGGCGCGGATGCGCGAGATGTGGACGTCGATCGAGCGGTCGAAGGCCTCCAGCGGATGGCCCTTCAGCGCGTCCATGATCTGGTCGCGCGAGAGGACGCGGCCCGGGCTTTGCGCGAGGACGACGAGGAGGTCGAACTGGTGGCCGGTCAGGTCGCAGGTCTTGCCATCGAGGCGGGCGACGCGCGCGCCGAGGTCGACCTCGAGCCGGCCGAAGCGCAGCACGTCGTCGCCCGTCGCTTGCGGCGAGGCGCGGCGCAACAGCGCCTTGACGCGGGCGAGCAGCTCGCGCGGCTCGAACGGCTTGGGCAGGTAATCGTCGGCGCCGAGCTCGAGGCCGACGATTCGGTCCATCGGCTCGCCGCGCGCAGTGAGCATGAGCAGCGGCAGCTGGCGCGTCTTGCTCGTGCTGCGCAGCTCGCGGCAGAGGTCGAGACCGTCGCCGTCGGGAAGCATCAGGTCGAGCACCAGCGCGTCGTAGCTGTTGGCGGCGAGCAGGTCGCGGCCGCCCGCGAGCGACCCGGCGGTCTCGACCTCGAAGCCGGCGCGGCCGAGGTAGTCGCCGACCATCGAGGCGAGGCGGCTGTCGTCGTCGACGAGAAGAAGGCGTGGCGTCATCGGGGTTCCTGTCACCGTGCGGTCGCCGGCAGGATCGCCCGCCGACGGTGACGTGGCGGCGCGATTATCGGCGCGGCGGCATCGCCTGGCGCATCGACTCCATGCGCTTCATGCGATCTTCCCGGCGCGCCTGGCGGTCGCGGATGCGCTCGCCGAGGCGCACGCGCTGCTCGGGCGTCAGGACCCGGGCGACGTCGAGCATCGCCTGCGTCATGCGCCGGCTCATCTGGTCGTGCTGCTGCAGCATCTGCTGGCGCACCTGCTCGGCGGCGGCGGCGTCGATGGTCGGCGCGGTGAACGCCTGCATCGCGCGCTGGCGCAGGCCGCGACCGGCCTCGGCCTGCGCCTTCAGGTCGGCGGCCGCCGCGGCGGCGATCTGCTTGATCTGGCCGCGCTGCGCGTCGCTTGCGTTGAGGCCGTCGAGCATGTGATCGATCATCCGGCCCATGCGCTCGGGCGAGCCGCCGAACATCATGCCGCCGCCCATCTCGCGATGCATGCCGCCCATGCCGTGGTGCATGTCGTCCATGCCCCGGCCGTGCTCGCCGCGACCCGGGAACGACATGCCGGCGCCTCGGTCGCCCATGCCCGGAGGCGGCGCCGGCTGGGCCCACGCCGAGGCGCCCAGCGCGGCGAGCAGCGTCAGCAGCATGCCGATCATCACCACCTGGACGCGACGCGCGGCCGACGCCGATGCCACGATTGCCACTGCCTTGCTCATCACTTGCTCCTTCGCCCGATCGTCGGGAATTGCAATGATGGTGACGATGCGTCGTGAGTCCAGCTTGGCCGCGGGGTAAAGATCTGTGAATACGCCTGATACGAGCAATGAACTGTGCGATTCCCGTCGCGGGACCCCCGTCCAATGCAAACTCGGCGGGCTGCGCCAGCCGGTGCGTGATGGCGGCAGCGGTGTCCGGTATCGCCTCGAGGAGCCTCCGTGCTGATCGTCTTGCTTGGGTTGATTGCGTTCGGCGTGGCGGTGCCCTGGGCCATCGCGGCCTTGTTCCTGAAAGGCGAAGACCTGTCGGCCTTCGACCGTCCGGCCGGCGAGCGCCCCTCCGCCGGGCCCGAACCGAGCGCCGAACTGAAGGCCGTCGTCGCGTCGCTGTCCGGCATCCGCGACGCGCTGCGAGGCGTTCCGCTCAGAGGACGCATCGCGGCACTGCGCCGGTACATCGACGAGCTGTTCGGCAATCGCGCGTTCGACGCCACCTTCCTGCCGGTCGATTGCGCGGGCGTGCCCGCGGAGTGGGTGCTCTCGCCCGGCGCCGACGGCGCCCGGCGCACGCTCTACATCCACGGCGGCGGATTCGTCATCGGCAGCCCGCGCAGCCATCGCACGCTGACGACGCGGTTCTCCGCCATGACCGGCGGTGCCGTGCTCGCGATCGACTATCGCCTGATGCCCGAGCATCGCCGCATGGCCGGTGTCGAGGATTGCCGGACGGCCTACCGCTGGATGCTCGACAACGGCCCCGATGGTCCGCAAGCCGCGCAGGCGGTGTTCGTCGCCGGCGAATCCGCCGGCGGCAACCTGGCGCTGGCGCTGATCGCCTGGGTCCGCGATCAGGGGCTGCGGGCACCCGACGCCGCGGTCGCGCTGTCGCCCGCGACCGACGGCACGCTCGCGAGCCCGAGCCTGCGCGCCAACCGGCGCAGCGATGCGATGCTCGGCCCCCTGTACGGCCCTCTCGCGAGGCTGCCGCAGTGGGTGCTGCTGTGGATGGCGTGGATCGCCAACCGGATCAATCCGAGAAACCCGGTGATCTCGCCCGTGTACGGCGACCTGTCCAACCTCCCGCCCGTGCTGGTGCATGCGAGCGAGGCGGAAATGCTGCTCGACGACGGTCGCCGCTACGTCAACCGCGCCCGGGCGGCCGGCTCGCCGGCGACACTGCAGACGTGGGGCCACGTGGTGCATGCCTGGCAAATCTTCAACCCCGAGCTGCCCGAGGCGGTCGCCGCGCTGGAAGAGATCGGCAAGTTCCTCGCCGCCGCCGCCCCTCCGGCCGGCGCTGTGCCTCGCTGAAGCGCGACCGAACGAACCCTGTCGCGGATCAAATGCGCCTTGTCGTGCGTCCCCCATGATCGATACCGGACTTTGCCCCGCCACCGGATGAAAGCATGAAAGCCCTGAGCGGATTGGATGGCGCCTTCCTCCATCTCGAGACCCCCGAAACGCCGATGCACGTCGGCTCGTTGCACCTGTTCGACCTGCCGCCGGGGTACCGGGGCGACTTCCACGCCAACATCAAGCGGCAGATGAAGTCGCGCATCCATCTTGCGCCGGTCTTCACGCGCAAGCTCGCGCCGATGCCGCTTCAGTTCGCCAATCCGGTCTGGGTCGAAGACGACCGCGTCGATCTCGACCACCACGTGCATCGGGTCACGCTGCCGCACCCCGGAACGCACGCCCAGCTCGAGGATTGCGCCGGCAGGCTGCACTCGGAGCTGCTCGATCGCAGCCGCCCGCTCTGGCGCCTCTACGTCTTCGACGGCCTGGAGAGCGGTCAGGCGGCCTACTACATCAAGGTCCACCACGCGGTCCTCGACGGCCAGGCCGGCGTGCTGCTGGCGCAGGCGCTGTTCGACGTGACCGCCAAGGCGCGGCAGCTCCCGCACGGCTCCGGCGCGCAGGGCGAGCATCCGGGCCTGGCCGCTCTCGCCGCGGCCGCGCTCAAGCACGACGCCGGCCAGTACATCAAGCTGCTGCGCCACCTGCCCGATGTCGTGAAGACGCTCGCGGGCCTGTTCCGGGCCGCGCCCGGCGAGGTCAAGGGCCGGCTCGGGCAGAACTTCTCGTTCGGTCCGAAGACGCCGCTCAACGTCGCGGTGACCGGCGAACGCGGCTTCGCGGCGGTGTCGATCCCGATCGCCACGCTCAAGGCGCTGGCCCAGGCGCACGACGCCAAGCTCAACGACATCGTGCTGGCGCTGTGCGGCGGCGCCCTGCGCCGCTACCTGGCCAGGCACGGCGGCCTGCCGAAGAAGCCGCTGATCGCGTCGATGCCGATCTCCCTGCGCAAGCCCGGCAACACCGACTTCACGACGCAGGCGACGCTGAGCCTGGTCAACCTGAACACCCACATCGCCGATCCGCTGAAGCGCCTGCGCGCCATCCGCGACGCGGCGGGTGCCGTCAAGGCGCTCGCCCAGCGCGCCAACAGCCTGATCCCGACCGACTTCCCGTCGATCGGCGTGCCTTGGGTCCTGCACGCGCTGGCATCGCTCTACGGACGATCCAGCGTAGCCAGCGCCATGCCGCCGATCGCCAACGTCGTGATCTCCAACGTCGCGGGACCGCAGGTGCCGCTCTATGCGGCGGGCGCGCGCATGGCCACCTACTGGCCGCTGTCGATCGTCGAGCACGGCCTCGGGCTCAACATCACGGTAATGAGCTACGCGGGCGCCATGGGATTCGGATTCACGACGGCACGCGCCGCCGTTCCCGATGCGCGCGAGCTGTCGGCGGCGCTGCTGGAGGCGCTCGACGAGCTCGTGGCGCGGAGCCGGCCCGCGGCGAAGAAGAAGACGGCGCCGGGCAAGAGCTCCAGCCGCGCAGCGGGCTCTACTGCGCGGGCACGGCCAGCCGGGTGACCTCGTTCGCCCACGGCAGCATCAGCGTCAGCAGCAGCAGCTTTTCGAACTCCGGCGCGAAGCGGTCGATGATCCTCTGCGGGTCGGGGCAGCGCCGGCGATCGGCGATCAGGCCGAACTGCACGCCGCCGGCGTACGAGACGATGCTCAGGCCGACGCCGACGTTGCCCGACGACGGAACCCAGAAGATGCTCTGCCGCAAGGTGCTGCCGCAGAACACCACGGGCTCGGTCGGGCCGGGAACGTTCGTCATCACCGCGGTGGTCTTCTTCAGGAAGACGTCGGACAGCGCATCCTGCAGCGACTTGGTCAGCACGCCCGACACCGCCAGGAGCGCGTAGGCGAGCAGCGGCTGGTAGCTGCCCTTGAGCTCGCTCATGCGCGCGCGCACGGCGTAGAGGCACTCGACCGCGTTGTCGATGCCGATCGGCAACACCACCGGCGCCAGGCCGAAGCGGTTGCCGAGCTGCCAGGCCTCGTCGAGCGGACGCAGGTTCACCGGCACCATGGCACGGATCTCCTTGCCTGCGGGGTCTTCGCCGCGCTCGCGCAGGTAGCCGCCGATCGCGCTTGCGGCGCATGCGAGCAGCACATCGTTGACCGAGCAGTTCATGGCCTTGCCGACCGCCTTGACGTCGGCGAGCGGCAGCGGCTCGCACCACGCCACGACCTTGTCGCCGCTGAGCGGGCCCTTGAGCAGGGTCGGCGAATCGTCGGCCAAGAGGGCGAGCGCGGCGGCGTCGCGGAGGACCCGGTAGCCGGCTCGCGCCAGCTTCACGGAGTCGTCCGCCGATCGTTGCGGGTGGGCGAGGAGCTCCATCGCCTTCACCACGCCGTCGCCGTACATGCCGATCGCCTTGACGGTGACATCGGTGAGTGGCCTGACCACCGCGTCTGCGAGCCAGTCGCCGTCGTCGGCATCTTGCCCGCCATCGCGCGCCGGCCGGTGCAGGTCGGTGCCGCCGTCGGCGATCGACAACAGCACCGAGTTCAGGGCGATGCCGTCGGCGATGCAGTGGTGGATGCGCACGATCAGCGCGCTGCCGTCCTCGTAGCGATCGATCAGGTGGATCTGCCACAGCGGGTGCGCCGGGTCCAGCGGGGTGGCGGCGAGCTCGCTGACACGTGCCTGGAGGGCAGAACGTTCGCTCTGGCCGCGCTTCCTCACCAGCTTTTCGCGGACGAGGTGGCGGTCGATGTCGAAATCGTCGTCGTCGACCCAGTGGGAGAGCAAGGCCTCCTGAACGGCCTTCTGGCGGAATCGCAGGTAAGAGAGAAACCGCGATTGGAGGCGCTCGCGCAATGCCGCGCGGTCGAGCGCCGGCCGCAGCAGCCAGATGCCGACGATCATCATGAGGTTGACGCGGCTGTCCATGCGCAGCCAGGCCGTATCGACACGCGACATCCGCTCGGAACTTGGGGTCATTCGGGCACTCCCAGGATCAGGTTGGCGACCACGCCCAGGGCGTGCCTCGGCGTCACGCCTGATCCCTGATCGCATTGGACAGTCGGCGCCTGAAGGCGGGACTGACGAAGCGCAAGGAAAAAGCACGCCCGGATCTGATGCCGCTCAAAGCGCCCGAAGCGCCCGAGTCGTCTACTGGAGCTTGGTCGACCGTGCCGCTCTCCTGGCGGACCACGGCCGCTGGTGCAGGCATCTTCGCTGTCGAGGAGTGACGAGAGTGGACAAGATCTGGCTGAAGAACTATCCCCCGGGCATCCCGGCCGTGGTGGATCTGAACGAGTTCTCCTCGCTGAAGGACGTGCTGGAGCACAGCTGTCGGCGCTTCGGCGCGCTGCCGGCCTACAGCAACATGGGCTCTTCGATCAGCTACGCGCAGCTCGATCAGGCGAGCCGGGACTTCGCGGCCTATCTGCAGCAGACGGTCGGGTTGAAGAGGGGCGCCCGGGTCGCGATCATGATGCCCAACCTGCTGCAGTATCCGGTCGCCCTGTTCGGCGTCCTGAGGGCGGGTCTGGTGGTGGTGAACGTCAACCCGCAATACACACCCTCGGAACTCGAGCATCAGCTCAAGGATTCGGGGGCGGCGGCGATCGTGGTGCTGGAGAACTTCGCCCACACCGTGCAAGAGGTGCTCGACCGCAATCCGGGGCTGACGCTGACGGTCGTCACCACGGAAGTGGGAGACATGCTGCCGGTGCTCAAGGAGGTCCTCACCAACGTCGTCGTCAAGTACGTGAAGAAGATGGTGCCGGGCTGGAAGATCGCCGGCGCCACCGAGTTCAATGCGGCCCTGCGCGCCGGCCATGGACTTCGGCTCGACGAGGTGCCTCTGACGCACGGCGACACGGCCTTCCTCCAGTACACCGGCGGCACGACCGGCGTCGCCAAGGGGACGGTGCTCAGCCACGGCAACCTCGTCGCCAACCTGCAACAGCTCGGCGCATGGATCGCGCACGACCTCGACGAGGGCAAGGAAGTGTTCGTCTGCCCGTTGCCGCTCTATCACGTCTTCGCGCTGACCTCGAGCCTGATGTTCATGAAGATCGGCGCGCACGCGATCCTCGTCACCGATCCGCGCAACATGGAGGCGTTCCTCCACGACCTTCGCAAGTACCCGTTCACCGCGATGATCGGCGTCAACACGCTGTACCGGGGGCTGCTCGACGCGCCCGGGTTCGATGACGTCGACATGCGCAGCTTCAAGCTGGCGAGCGCCGGGGGGATGGCCGTCCAGCGCGTCGTCGCCGAACGCTGGGCGAAGGCCACCGGCGTGCCGCTCATCGAGGGCTACGGCCTCACCGAAACCTCGCCGGTCGTGATCTCGAATCCGCTCGACATCGAGCAGTGGACCGGGACCATCGGCGTGCCGATCCCCTCCACCGAGGCCGCGATCCTGAACGACGACGGCGGCGAGGTCGTGCTCGGCGAGGTCGGCGAGATCTGCGTGCGCGGGCCGCAGGTCATGGTTGGCTACTGGAACCGCCCCGACGAGACCGAACGCGCGTTCACCGCCGACGGCTGGTTCAGGACCGGCGACCTTGGCACCATGGACGAGCGCGGCTACTTCAGGATCACCGACCGCAAGAAGGACATGATCATCGTCTCCGGATTCAAGGTCTTTCCGAACCAGATCGAGGATGTCGTGGCCTTGCACCCGGGCGTCGCCGAGGTCGGGGCGATCGGCGTGGCGGACGAGAGGTCGGGCGAGGCGGTCAAGATCGTCGTCGTCCGCAAGGATCCCGCGCTGACCGAGCAGGCTCTGCTCGAGCACTGCCGCCAGCACCTGACCGGATACAAGATCCCGAAGATCGTCGAGTTCCGTACCGAGCCGCTGCCGAAGTCGAACCTCGGCAAGATTCTGCGGCGCCAGTTGCGCGACGCGGCGGTCGCGCCGCCGGCGCCCTCCCCGGGCGCCCGATCGAGCCCCGGTGTTCCCGCGGCGTGAATCGGGCGGCGCCCGCGCGCCGCCTCAGAACCGATACCAGAGGCCGAGCGAATAGGTGATCGGCTTCAGGTCGATGGTGGTCCTGACTTCGACCGGGACCGGCACGCCGGGAATCGTGGCGATGGCATCGACATCGCTCTTGACGTCGAGGCGAGCGACCGAGGCGAACAGGCCCCAGTCCTTGCGCACGGCGTAGCTCAGGCCGGCCTGCAGCGCCCAGCCCCAGGAATCGCTCATGTCGAGCTTGCTGGTCGGCAGGCTCGAGCGGATGGCGGTGAATTTCGTGTAGTTGATGCCCGCCCCCACGTACGGCCGCAGCGCGTTGGCCGGATCGCCGAAGTAGTAGTTCAGCAGCAGGGTCGGCGACACGTTCTTCGTCGACAGCAGCTCGTCGCCGAGCGCCGCGGCCGCGCCGGTCCCCTTGGCCTTGATGCGCGGCGGCACGCCGAGCGCGAGCTCGATGCCGAGGTTCGGCGTCAGCGAGCGCTCGATGACCAGCAGCAGGGTCGTTGCGTCACCGGTCTCGGCATCTGCGCCGGCGGGAAATACCGGCGGAGTGGCCGTGAGCCCGTTCGAGCTCGAGTGGGTCGTGTACCGGGTGGCACCGAGCTTGACGACGTTGTCCTGCGCCTGCACGGCCGTGGCGGCCAAGGCAGCGGCGATCGCCGCTGTGAAGATGCTTGTCTTGAGTTTCATCGCTCCTCCCTTTGCACATCGCGATCGATCCTGCGCCGGTGGGTCGCGCGAGGTGTTGACGGCAGTCAACAGAGGCGGTGAAGGTCGTGACTGGCGCCGTCCACGGTGGTCCGGCGTGAGGTGCGAGGTCGAATCGCGCCCGGTTGCTCTGCATCAATACACGGCCCGCACCGCTGGGTATGGTTGTTCATCCCAACCAGCGAGAAAGAGCCATGGCAACTCAAGCGACCCCCTCCAAGAAAGCGACAGCAGTCCGGCGCCGCGCTGCCGGAGTCGCTCGCCCGCCCGCACGGCGCAAGACGACTGCAACGGCGAAGTCGAAGCCCGTCCGAAAGGCTCCCTCGCTCGGCAAGGCGGGGACGGCGGTCCGGGCCGGGGTCATCGACCGCCTGAAGGCGCTCACGGCGCTCGAGAGCGAGATCGCGCGGCTCAGCCGGGGCGCGGTGGCCGAAGCGCTCGCGGTCGCCGGCATCACCGCGAGGGAAGTGACGGCGATCCTGCGCGATGTCGTCGTCGGCGCGATCGAAGCCGCGGGGCGGGCCGGCAGCGAGTTGACGGTGAGCATCAAGGGCGTCGCCAAGGGCGCCATCGCCGGCGTGCACGACGCGCGCGGCAATCTGACCCAGGCGGCCGGAACGATCGTGAAGACCGCGATCGCGCAGGCAAGCAGGATCGGCGCCGAAGCGGGCCCGGTGGCGCGTAGCGCGCTGGACGGCATCCGCGAGGGCGCGACCGAAGCCGGCGCGAACGCCGTCGCCGTCGTCAGCGCGAGCGTCAGGAGCGCGTTGGCGGCAGCGAGCGAGATCAACGCCCTGGCGGCCGAGGCGGTGCGCCAGGTGGTGGTCGGATCGGCCGAAGGCATCGCCGAGGTCGTCAAGTCGCACCGCGCGACACCGAAGCCGCGGCGTGCGGGAGCCAAGCGCCTGCGGTCCGCGTGAGCGGGAACGGGCTGCGCAACCGCCAGCGCCTTGCGCGTCGCTCATGATCCCGAGCGACGCGCGCGAGCCATGGGCCCACGCGTTCGCCTCCGCGGTTCGGACCTGCGCGGCGCTGCCCGCCTCGCGACCAATGCGACCTCGGGCCTGACCGACCTGGTCGAGGCGATGCACGAACGCATCGCCCGCACCGCGGGCATGACCGCGCCGGCCGCGGACGGCCGCACGGGCGGCATCACCGGCATCGTCTACAAGACGATTCGCGGCGTCACCCGCGTTGTCGGCGGCAGCATCGATTCCCTGTTGGGGCTCCTCGCTCCGGCATTGCCCGCGGAAGACCACAGCCCGGAGCGCGAGGCGATCGTCGCGGCCTTGAACGGCGTGCTCGGCGACTATCTCGCGGCCACCGCCAACCCGCTCGCCACGAGCATGGCGTTGCGCCGCGACGGGCGTCGGCTCGATCTCGAGGCCGCGGCGCTGAAGGCGCGCATGCCGGCCGCCGGCGGCCGCCTGCTGGTGCTGCTGCACGGCCTGTGCATGAGCGACCTTCAATGGACGCGCCGGGACCACGATCACGGCGCGGCGCTCGCTCGCGACCTCGGCTACACGCCGGTCTACCTGCACTACAACAGCGGTCTGCACATCTCGATCAACGGGCATGCGCTCGCGAACCTGCTCGAGCGTCTGATCGACCAGTGGCCCGCCCCGCTGGATCGATTCGTGCTGCTCGGACACAGCATGGGCGGCCTGCTGGCGCGCAGCGCGCTCCACTACGGAGCCGAGGCCGGCCACCGCTGGCCGTCGCGGTTGGACGACCTCGTGTTCCTCGCGACGCCGCATCAGGGCGCACCGCTTGAGCGCGCCGGCAACTGGGTCGACATCCTCCTCGGGGCGACGCCCTATGCGGCGCCTCTCGCACGCCTCGGCAAGCTGCGCAGCGCCGGCATCACCGACCTGCGCCACGGCTGTCTGGTCGACGAGGACTGGGTCGGACGCGATCGCTTCGCGCCCGGCCCGGCCCCGCGCCATCCCCTTCCGCTCCCGGAGGCGGTGCGCTGCTACGCGATCGCGGCGAGCCTGGGCCAGGGCGGCGGCGATCTGAAGGATCGCCTGCTCGGCGACGGCCTGGTGCCGCTGGCCAGCGCCCTGGGCCGACACGCCGATCCGGACCGGTCGCTGCGAATCGCCGAGGACCGGCAATGGATCGGCTACGGCATGAACCATCTCGACGTGCTCGGCGATGCCGGCGTGTATGCGCGGCTCGGGCAGTGGCTGGCCGCGCCCGGGACCACGTCGACGAGAGCATCGCTCGCCAGCCCCCCATGACAGCCGCCGACGCGATCCTCGGGCACCTGAAAGTCGTCGACGCCGAGCGGCAGCGGCGAGCGGCGCTGCCGGAACTGGACGCCAGGGTCCACTCGCTGAAGGAATATCAGCAGCGACGCTTCTCGCAGACGTACGCCGACCTGCTGCTCAGCACGCGCTACGGAGCCGCCTCGCGCTACTTCCTCGACGAGCTGTACGGCGCGAAGGATTTCACCCGTCGCGACCGCCAGTTCGCTCGGGTCGCGCCGGCCATCGTACGATTGTTCCCGAGCGAGCTCGCCCAGACGATCGTGACCCTGGCCGAGTTGCATGCGTTGTCCGAGACCCTGGACACGGCCATGGGCATGCAGCTCACGAGCGCGCGGATCGGCGCCGTCGACTACATCCGCGCGTGGCAAGGCGTCGGCCGCGCACCCGACCGGGAACGCCAGATCGCGCTGACGCTCGGCATCGCCGCACAGCTCGATCGGCTGACGCGCCTGCCGCTGCTGCGCAACAGCCTGCGCTTGATGCGCGGGCCGTCCCGCGCCGCGGGTCTTTCCGAGCTGCAGCGCGTGCTGGAGACCGGGTTCGACACCTTCCGGGCGATGAAAGGCGCGCAAGAGTTCATCGCGCTCATCGGCTCGCGCGAGCGTGACTTCGCCGCCGCGCTCTTCTCGGCACAGCCGAATGGCGCCGACGCCGATTCCTCGATGCAAGGTGCCCTGGCCAGCCTGCCTTCGCCGTGACGGATCGCCTGCGGACGACGAGCCGCTGCCTTCGACGCACGCTTGGACTGGTGGAGAGGGTGGGATTCGAACCCACGTTACGGTGAAACCGTAAACCAGATTTCGAGTCTGGCGCATTCGACCACTCTGCCACCTCTCCGGTCGGGTGCTTCGGCGGGTCGCTGCCGAGGGCGGGATTCTAGGGCCTGCGCGGCTTCGGCCCGCTCATGCGGTCGTGTGCAGCGTCATGCCGGCGAAGCGTGGGTCGCTCAGGCGCGTCTGCCAGCGGTGTCCGGGCACGAGCGGCGCCGCATCGGTGATCGTTCCGGTCGTGACGATGTCGCCGGCGGCGATCGGCCAGCGCTCGGGGCGCGCCGCCATCGCGTCGACCCAGAGGCGCAGCGCGTGCAGCGGCCCGTCGAGGACGATGTCGGCGCTGCCTTCCTCGACCTCGCGGCCGTCGCACGACAGCGTCACGCGCAACGCGGCGAGCTGCGCCGCGACGTCGCCGGCGTCGCTGAAGCGATCGATCGGCACGCGCGGGCCGACGAAGAGGCGGCCGTGCAGGGCGAAGTCGGCGACGGTGTCGGCGGCGGCGAAGCGCCAGCCGGCAAAGCGGGTGTGGACGATCTCGAAGCCGTGCGCGATCCACTCGATGCAGCCGGCGAGCTCGGCCAGGCTCATGCCGGCGGCCGGTGCGCGCGCGAAGCCGAACATGATCTCGGGCTCGAGCCGAGGTTCGACGAAGGGCGCCAGCGAGACGGTCGTCTCGGCGCTGTCGACGCGCTCGACGGTCGTGTCCCAGACCGGCCCCCAGATCGGCGCGAAGACGCCGTAGCGGGCCCAGATGCCGCGATTGGTGAAGCCGATCTTGTAGCCGAGCGGCACCTCGCCGCGGCCGAGACGCAGGCGCCTGATCTCGTCGGCGACGGCGAACGCCTGCGCCAGGTCGAACGACGGATCGGCGCCGGTGAAGGTCGGCAGCGTCGACGCGCCGTCGAGCGCGGCGAGGAGCTGCCGGGCGCGGGCGGCGATGGTCGGCGCCGCGGCGACGCTCACGCGCGCAGCTCGGCGAGGCCGCCGAGGTAGGGACGAAGCGCCGCCGGCACGGTCACCGAGCCGTCTTCGTTCTGGAAGTTCTCGAGCACCGCGACAAGCGTTCGCCCGACCGCGAGGCCCGAGCCGTTGAGCGTGTGGACGAATTCGTTCCTGCCCTGCGCGCTCTTGAACCGGGTCTGCATGCGTCGCGCCTGGAACGCCTCGCAGTTCGAGCACGAGCTGATCTCGCGATAGGTGTTCTGCGCGGGCACCCACACCTCGAGGTCGAAGGTCTTGGCGGCGCCGAAGCCCATGTCGCCGGTCGCGAGCAGGACGACGCGGTACGGCAGCTCGAGCTTCTGCAGGATCGCCTCGGCGTGGCCCACCATCTCGTCGAGCGCCGCGTAGCTCTTCGACGGGTGCGTGATCTGGACCATCTCGACCTTGTCGAACTGGTGCTGGCGGATCATGCCGCGCGTGTCACGGCCGGCGCTGCCTGCTTCCGAGCGAAAGCACGGCGAGTGCGCGGTCAGGCGGATCGGCAGGCCCGCCTCGGCGAGCAGCTCGCCGCGAACGCTGTTGGTGAGCGAGATCTCGGAGGTCGAGATCAGGTACTGCTCCCGCCCGCCGGCGGCGTCGCCTTCGTCGGCGTCGGCGCCGCGGAAGACCCAGAACATGTCGTTCCTGAACTTGGGCAGCTGGCCGGTGCCCTCGAGCACCTCGCGGTTGACGATGTACGGCGTGTAGCACTCGGTGTAGCCGTGCTCCTGCGTCTGCACGTCGAGCATGAACTGGGCTAGCGCCCGATGCAACCGCGCGACCGGGCCGCGCAGGAACGAGAAGCGTGCGCCCGAGAGCTTGACGCCGGTCTCGAGGTCGAGGCCGAGCGGCGCGCCGACGTCGACGTGGTCGCGCGGCGCGAAGACGAAGTCGCGGGGCACGCCCCAGCGCCGCACCTCGACGTTGGCGTGCTCGTCGGCGCCGACCGGAACGCTCGCGTCGGGCAGGTTCGGCAGCGCCATCAGCTGGTCGTTGAGCTCGCGCTGGATCGCCGCCAGCCGCTCGGCCGAGCGATCGAGCTCGGCGCCGATCGCGGCGACGTCGGCCATCGCCGCGCTGGCGTCGCCGCCCTGCCCCTTGAGCTTGCCGATCTCGCGCGACAGGACGTTGCGCCGCGCTTGCAGTTCTTCGGTGCGCGTCTGCAGCGCCTTCCTCTCCGACTCGAGCGCGACGAAGCGGTCGACGTCGAGGAACGGCTGGGGCGACTTGCGCGCCTCGAGGCGGGCGACGACCTGGGGCAGGTCCTTGCGCAGGAGCGAGATGTCGAGCATTGGGTGGTCGATTCGACAGGGCGGCAAAGGGAGGGCGATTGTAGAAGTCGCGCATTTCTCGACATACGTCATTGTTAATACGAATGGTTTGCATTAAGATTGATACGACTCGCTGCAGACCGCAGCGGCCCGACCAAGAGTTGCGATGAAGAGCGAGACGACGCTGCGCGGCCGAGCCGCTCCCCTGGCCCTGGCTGTGCTCGCCGTCCTGAGCGCCTGCGGTGGCGGCGGCACCGCCGGCGAGTCGATCGCGCCGGCGGCGACGGCGCTCTCGGCCGAGGCGGCGCTCGGCGAGAAGATCTTCGCCGACCCGTCGCTCTCGGCGTCGGGGCGGCAGTCGTGCGCGAGCTGCCACGATCCGGAGCGCGGTCATTCGCCGGCCAACCCCCTCGCCGCGCAACTCGGCGGGCCGAACGGTGACCTGCAGGGAACGCGCAAGGCGCCGGGGATCCGCTACCTCGCGACCAATCTGCCTTTCTCCTTCGCCGCCGACGGCACGCCGACCGGCGGCTTCTTCTGGGACGGGCGCGCCCCAACGTTCGCGGCGCAGGCGACCGAGCCCTTCCTGAATCCCTTCGAGATGGCCAACGCCGACAAGGCGAGCGTCGTCGCCAAGCTCGCCGCCGCGCCTTACGCAGCCGAGTTCAGGGAGGTCTTCGGTGCGGGCGTCTTCGCCGACGTCGAGGGCGCGTACCTGCGCCTGTCGCTCGCGCTCCAGCAATACGAGCGCGAGGACGTCGAGTTCAACGCCTACAGCAGCAAGTACGACGCCTTTCTGCGCGGCCGCGCGGCGCTGAGCGACGCGGAGCTGCGCGGCCTCGCGCTCTTCAACTCCCCCGCCAAGGGCAACTGCGCCGCCTGCCATCCCTCGTCGCGCACCGATGGCAAGGCGCCGCTCTTCACCGACTTCAGCTACGACAACCTCGGCGTCCCGCGCAATCCCGAGATCGCCCGCAATGCCGACCCGGCGTACTTCGACCTCGGCCTGTGCCAGCGCGCCGACCTGGCACCGCGCGGCGACCTCTGCGGCGCGTTCAAGGTGCCGTCGCTTCGCAACGTCGCGCTGCGCGAGGCGTTCTTCCACAACGGCCGCTTCAAGACGCTGAAGGACGCGCTCACCTTCTACGTCCAGCGCGACACGAATCCCGAGAAGTGGTACCCGCTCGCGGGCGACGGCACGGTGAAGAAGTTCGACGATCTGCCGCCCGAGTACCACGTCAACGTCAACACCAGCGAGGCGCCGTACGACCGCCGCCCCGGCGACGCGCCGGCGCTGTCCGACGCCGAGATCGACGATGTCATCGCCTTCCTGAGAACGCTGAGCGACGGCTACGTCCGCTAGACCGTCGCGCTCGCCCGACCTCCTCCACTTCGACGAAGGAAAGCTCCATGACCTCCCATCGCCTGCGCGCCTCAGCCGCGAGTGCCTGCATCGCCGCGAGCCTCGCGCTCGCAGCCGGACCGGCGCTCGCGCAGAGCGCGAGCGAAAGCGAACTGGCGCGCCGGCTCGACCAGCTCGCCGCCGAGCTCGCCGGCGTCAAGGCCGAGCTGGCGCGACTGCAGAGCGCGCGCGCGGCCGCGCCGCAAGCGGCAGCGCCCGCAGCCTCGAGCGCCGTCCCGGTCGTCGCCGCCGCGCCGCAAGGCCCGGGCCTTTCGCTCGAGCCGGCGACGGTACTGACGAGCTACGGCGAGATCAACTACAACCGGCCGACGCGCGACAGCAAGAACGCGGTCGCCGACGTGCGCCGCTTCGTCCTCGGCTACCAGCATCGCTTCGACGACAAGACCAAGGTCGTCACCGAGCTCGAGGTCGAGCACGCGGTGTCGTCGGCCGACGATCGCGGCGAGGTCGAGGTCGAGCAGGCCTACATCGAGCGCCAGCTGGCGCGCCAGTGGGCAGTGCGCGCCGGGCTCTTCCTCATTCCCGCCGGCCTCCTCAACGAGAACCACGAGCCGACCGCGTACTACGGCGTCGAGCGCAACTTCGTCGAGACGGCGATCATCCCGAGCACCTGGCGCGAAGGCGGAATCCAGGTCGTCGGCGCATTCGACAACGGCCTGACGACGCAGTTCGGCGTGACCACCGGCTTCGACCTCACCAAGTGGGACGCGACCTCGAGCGAAGGCGCCGACTCGCCGCTCGGCGCGATCCACCAGGAGCTCTCGCTCGCCAAGGCACGCGACCTCTCGGTGTTCGGCGCGATCAACTACCGCGGCGTCCCGGGCCTGCTGCTCGGCGCCTCGATCTTCACCGGCGGCGCGACGCACGGCCAGTCGCCCGATCGCGCCCGCGTCACGCTCTGGGACCTGCATGCGCGCTACACGCCAGGTCGCTGGGACCTCGCCGCGCTCTACAGCCGCGGCACGATCTCGAACACCGCGGCGTTCAACATGCCGCTCGTCGGCGGCACGACCCTGATCCCGAAATCATTCGACGGCTGGTATGCGCAGGCGGCGTACAAGGTGTGGTCGAACGCCGACTATTCGCTCGCGCCGTTCGTTCGCTGGGAAGAGTTCAACACCGCGCGCAGCTTCGCGTCGCTCGGCGCCGGCCTCACGCCCGATGCCGGGCGCACGGAGCGAGTCGCCACCGTCGGCGCCAACTTCTCCATCGGCAGCGGCGTCGTCCTCAAGGCCGACTACCAGCGCTTCCGCGAGAACCGCGATGCCAATCGGTTCGACCTCGGCTTCGGCTGGAGCTTCTAGGCCATGCGGCTGACCCTCGCCGTCCTCGCCGGCGCCGTCGCGGCGGCGCCGGCGAGCGCTTTCGCGGTCGATTACCTGAGCGCCGAGCAGGCCGCGCAGCTGATGTTCCCCGAGGCCGACCGCTTCGAGCCGCGCGAGATCGCCCTCGATGCGGCGCAACTGCAAGGCCTCGCGGCGCAGGGCGTCCGCGGCCGCTCGGCGCGCTGGCCGGTGCGCGTCGCACAGCGCGGCGGCGCAACGCTCGGCTACGTCGTCGCCGACGAGGTGCTCGGCAAGTTCGAGCTGATCTCGTACGCCGTCGGCATCGACCTCGACGGCGCGGTGAAGCAGGTCGAGATCCTCTCGTACCGCGAAAGCCACGGCGGCGAGGTGCGCCTGCCGGCTTGGCGGCACCAGTTCGTCGGCAAGACGCTGGCGGCGCCGCTGCGCGTTGGCGACGACATCGCCAACATCAGCGGCGCGACGCTGAGCTGCACGCACCTCACCGAAGGCGTGCGAAGGATCGTCGCCGTCGTCGCGCTGGCGCGGCGAACCGGGAGCCTGGGCTGAACCCGCCATCGACGCCGACCCGCGACGAGCACAGGCGCGCAGCGCCGCTGCGGCGGCCGGCGGCGCGGCGGTCGGCCGGCGCGCGCATCGTGCGGCGGGCGCGGCCATTGCTCGGCACGCTGGTCGAGATCGGCGTGCTCGCGGAAACGTCGCGCGCTGGCGCCGAAGCGGCGATCGCGGCCGCGTTCGATCGCATCGCCGCCGTGCAGAAGCGCCTGTCGCGCTTCGATCCGCGCAGCGAGATCGCCCGCTTCAACGCTGCGCCTGCCGGCGCGTGCATCGAGCTCGGCGACGACGCCCAGCGCGTCCTCGCCGCCGCGCGCGAGCTGCACGACGCAAGCGGTGGCGTCTTCGATGTCACGCTCGGCAGCGGCAGCGATGCCTGGCATCGCGAGGGCCGCGTCCTGCGCAAGCTGAGCGCGGCGGTGCGGATCGATCTCGGCGGCATCGGCAAGGGCCACGCCGTCGACGGCGCCGTCGACGCGCTCGTCGCCGCCGGCGTGACGTCCGGCTGGGTCAACGCCGGCGGCGACCTGCGCGCCTTCGGCGCCGCGACGGTTCCGATCGACCTGCGCGACGAAGACGGCGGCGGCGTGCGTCGCTTCGCCAGCCTCGGCGACGGCGCGTTCGCGACCAGCCGCCTCGCCGCCGGCGACAGCCGGGTTCGCCATGCCAGCGTCGCGGCGCCATGCTGCCTCTGGGCCGACGCGCTCACCAAGCTCGTCATCGCGAGCGGCGACGCCGGGCACCCGCTGCTCGCGCGCTACCGCGCGCGCGCCTGGCTGCACGGATCGCGCCCGGGCGCGAGCGACGCCTGATGCCGCGCACCGTCCATCGCCTCGCCGCCTGGCAGCGCGCCGCGCTGTTCGGCGCCGGCGCGGTGCTGCTGGCGAGCGGCGCTGCCTGGCTGGCGCTGCA
>JADGRJ010000364.1 GCA_017881025.1 Rhizobacter sp.
GAAGCCAGCTGCGATGTCGTCGACTGGCAGGAAAAGATGCACTACATCGACGACGCCCTCGGCACCTGCGCCGGGCTGTCGTCCTTCCCGCTGAAGCCGCCTTATCACATCCACAACTTCCCGAGCTTCATTTCGGCGGGGACCGGCATCGACTTCGACTCGGCCAGCCTGTGGAAGGCGGCCACGCGAAACCGCACCCTGCTGCGCGCGATCAACGTGCGCCGCGGCATGCGCCGCGCCGACGACAAGCCGCCGGAGGACCATTGGAAGAAGCGCTTCCCCGAGCTGGAAAAGGAGCTGCTGGACGCCTACTACGAGCTGAAAGGATGGGACGCGAACGGCATTCCCACCAAGGCGTCGCTGCTGGATCTCGATTTGGCCTGCGTCGCCGAGGACCTGGAGCAAAGGGGGATCCTCGGCAAGGCGAACGCGACAGCTCAGAAGGCAGCGCCGGCAGAACAAGCGGAGGTGAAGGAGGTGCTCAGCCATGCCTAAGGTGATGAAGAAGATCAAGTCGATCACCATCGATGCGGACAAGTGCAACGGCTGCCGCGCCTGCGAAGTCATCTGTTCGCTGTTTCACGCGACGCCGCGCTACAGCAGCAACAACCCGGCGCGCTCGCGCATCCGGATCGTGCGCGAGCCGCTGCGCGACATCTACATTCCGGTCTACGCCGGCGAATATACGCCGGCCGAATGCACCGGCCGGGACACCTACATCATCGACGGCAAGAAATACGACGAGTGCGGCTTCTGCCGCGCCTCCTGTCCTTCGCGCGACCTGTTCACGGAGCCCGATTCCGGCCTGCCGCTGAAATGCGACATGTGCGAGGACGAGCCGCCCCTCGCCAAGCCGAAGTGCGTGGAGTGGTGCCTCAACGACGCGCTGATCTTCGAGGAGCGCGAAGAGGAGGTCGAGGAGCCGGAGGCGAGCCCGCCTGACATCGAGATCGGCATCGAGGCGCTCATCGACAAGCACGGGCTGCAGCAGGTGCTCGATACCGTCGCAAGAATGGCGAAGTCCTAGGCAATCAGCGCCGCACAGCCGGGAACGAACATGGAAATGGTTACCCCCTTCAAGGAGATCATCGACGCCATCAAGGCGAGCGGCGGCGATGCGTTCAAGTACTGCTACCAGTGCGGCCTGTGCGATACGGTCTGCCCGTGGAACCGGGTCCGCAACTTCAGCATGCGCAAGCTGGTGCGCGAGGCGACCTTCGGCCTGACCGAGATCGAGAGCGAAGACATCTGGCGCTGCACCACCTGCGGCAAGTGCCCGCAGGTCTGCCCGCGCGACGTCAAACAGATCGAGTCCGGCATGG
Source organism: Rhizobacter sp. (assembly GCA_017881025.1). GTDB lineage: Bacteria > Pseudomonadota > Gammaproteobacteria > Burkholderiales > Burkholderiaceae_C > Schlegelella_A. Next base: position 1,323 of record JADGRJ010000364.1, read on the forward strand.
CGCTGCGCCGCATCGCCACCGAGTACGACGTGTTCCCGCAATCGGTGCAGCCGATCCGCGTGGTGGCTGCCAACCTGCGCGCCGAGGGCAACCCCTTCGGCGAAGAGCGCGCCAAGCGCGGCAAGTGGGCCGAGGGCCTGGACGTCAAGCCCTTCTCCGAGGGGATGGAATTCCTGTATTCCCCCGGCTGTTATCTGTCCTACGATCCCAGGGCGCGGAAGATTGCGCGCGCCACCGCCGAGATCCTCAACAAGGCGGGAGTGAAATTCGGCATCCTCGGCGCGGAGGAAAGCTGCTGCGGCGAGAGCATCCGCAAGACCGGCGACGAGGCGCTGTTCAAGACCCTGGCGCGGCAGAACATCCGCACCTTGGTCGAACGCGGAGTGAAGAAGGTCCTGGTGTCCTCGCCCCACTGCTATCACACCTACACCAGGGAGTACCCGGAGTTCATGGTGCACTTCGAGGTGGTGCACATCTCGCAGCTCGTCCACAGCCTGATCGCCGAAGGCAGGCTGCAGCTGAAGACGGAATACGCCAAAACGGTGACCTACCACGACCCCTGCTACCTCGGCCGGCACAACGGTGTCTACGCCCCGCCGCGCGAGCTCATCGGCGCCCTGCCCGGCGTCGAGCTACGCGAGATGCCCCGCACGGGCCAGAAGTCCTTCTGCTGCGGCGCCGGCGGTGCGCGGATGTGGATGGAGGAGAACCTCGGCACTCGGATCAACACCAACCGCACCGAGGAAGCCCTGGCCACCGGCGCAGACCGTATCGCGGTCGGCTGCCCCTTCTGCCGCGTCATGCTCTCGGACGGGCTCACCCAGAACCAGTCGGAGACCGGCGCACACGAGGACGTCGAGGTCGTCGACGTCGCCCAGATGCTGTTGGCGGCGGTGCGCCCTACCGACCCCCGCCCGATCTAGGTGTACTGACCACGGACGTTGGTGACAGGTTCGGGCTGGACATGAGGAAGACCTCCGAGTGAAGTGTGGAGCTATCTGACGGCTCACATCTCAACTCGGAGGTCCTCATGTCCCACGCTAACGCCAAGCTCACTCCCCGCGGCCGGATGGACCTGGCTCGTTGCATCGTCGAAGACGGCTGGGCTATCCGGCGAGCTGCCGAACGGTTCCAGGCCTCGCCCACGACCGCGGCCCGGTGGGCCACCCGGTACCGCCAACACGGTGCGGCCGGCCTGGTCGACCGTTCCAGCCGCCCGCACCGGTGCCCCCATCGAACGCCGACTCGTCGGGAGCGGCGGATCATCGCGGTGCGGGTGACCCGGCGGTGGGGTCCAGCCCGGATCGGGTACCTGTTGGGCATGCACCCCTCCACGGTGCACAAGGTCCTGGCCCGGTACGGACTGGCCAAGCTGACCTGGTTGGACCGGGCCACCGGGCGGGTCGTGCGCCGCTATGAGCACGATCATCCTGGGGACCTGATCCACGTGGACATCAAGAAGCTGGGCCGGATCCCCGACGGTGGTGGCCACCGCGTCCTGGGCCGCGCGCTCGGCCACCAGGTCAAGAAGAGCGCCAAGCCCGGGTACGCCTACCTGCACCACGCCGTGGACGATCACTCCCGGCTGGTCTACTCCGAGACCCTGCCCGACCAGCGCCAGCACACCGCGGCCGGGTTCTGGACCCGTGCGAACGACTACTTCAACAGCGCCGGGATCACCGTCCAGCGAGTCCTGACTGACAACGGATCCTGTTACCGCTCAAAGGTCTTCGCCGCGGCACTACTCGTTGACGGCATCACCCACAAGCGGACCAGGCCATACCGGCCCCAGACCAACGGCAAGGTCGAACGGTTCAACCGGACCCTGCTGGAGGAATGGGCCTACGCCCGGGTCTACGCCAGCGAGGCCGAACGCGTCGCCGCCTACGCCACGTTCATCCACAACTACAATCATCACCGCGGCCACACCGCTCTTGGAGGCGCTTCACCAGCCGACCGCGTACCTAACCTTCGTGGTCAGTACATCTAGGCAGTTTGCCCGCTCCAAGCCGGCAGCTCTAGACCCAGCTGGGCAGCCACATGCGCAGCTGCCACTCTTGGTACGGGATGACCTGAGCGGTGTAGATCGGGTAGAAGAACGCGAAGCAGGCGACGCTGGCGACAACGAACAGTCCGGCGCCGGCGAGGCCGATCCGG
>JADGRJ010000122.1 GCA_017881025.1 Rhizobacter sp.
GCAGTGCGCGAACGCCAATGCCTGCGGCGGACTTGAAAGGCGTTGAGCTTCGGTGCGTCGCCCTGGAGCCGCCGTTCCGCTATGCCCGGTTGTGGCCGGATCCCTGCGTACGCCAGCGTCAGCTGTTGAGCCGGCCGATGCGAACGGCAGGTCCGGGGCGACGCAATCGGAATTCGGAGGGCCGACAGTCGACCCACAGGAGTCATACGGCTACCTACACTCGGCCCCGCAAAGCCGACATTCCTGTCATGTTGCTGATCGCCGAATGGGCACGAAACAAGCCCAACCCACCGTCATGGACTGATCGATCCTTTCGGGGCATCCGATGAAGACGTGTTGGTTCGGGTGAGGCACCAAGACTGCACGACGCGACTGCCTGGGAGCGGCCGTGCGGCATGGCCCTCAATTGCGTCGGTTCGGCTCGACGATCCGATTGCGGGTCATACGCCGATATACCGTCGATCGGCTGAGACCGAGGCTGTGCGCAGTGGCGCTGATGTTCCAGTGGTGTGCCTGCAGCACCTTCAGGAGCGCCGCGGCGGCGGGTGATGCGGTCAGCTCGACGCGAGCCGGGCTCTCCCCCCAGCCAATCGAGGACAGGCGCTGCGGCGGCAGCACCGGGGGCGTCGATGCCAACAGCTCGGCGGGCAGGTGTTCGACATCGATCGCGCCGCCGTCGCACAGCGCCAGCGCCGCCCGCAAGGAATTCCTCAGCTGCCGGATGTTGCCGGGCCAGTGATGGCCCAGCAGCAAGGCGTTTGCGCGCGCCGACAGACGTGGCGCAATGTCTGTTGATGACGCAGCCTCGTCGACCAGGATCGCGTCGATCAGCGCCGCCTTGTCGGCGCGCTCGCGCAGTGGCGGCAAGCTCAGTACCAGCCCGTTCAGGCGGTAGTAGAGATCCAGGCGAAACCGACCTGCGCTGACCAAGGCATCCAGATCGCAGTGCGTGGCGCAGATGACCTGCAGGTCCACAGGCACGGCACGCTCGGCGCCCAGCGGCGTGACCTCGCCCTCGGCGAGGACGCGCAGCAGCCGCGTCTGCAGGGCCAGCGGCATGTCGCCGATCTCGTCGAGGAACAGGGTCCCGCCATGCGCTTGCGCGATCTTGCCGCGCGCCCCCTTGGCGCGCGCGCCGGTGAAGGCACCTTCACTGTGCCCGAACAGTTCGCTCTCGATGAGCGTCTCGGGGATGGCCGCGCAGTTCAGCGCGACAAACGGTGCTGCGGCCCGGCAGCTGGCGGCGTGCATGGCCTTGGCGAAGGCTTCCTTGCCGGTGCCCGACTCGCCGTGCAGCAGCACCGCGATGCCCCTGTCGAGCACGCGCCGAGCCCTGTCCGCGTTGGCCCGCATGCGGGTATCGAACCCGGCCAGCATCGTAAGCGCATGGCCGCCGTCGGCGCCGGTCGTGCTCGCCGCGGCTTTGCTGCGCGGCCGAATGGTGGGCAAAGCTTGTCGCGGTCCGCGCGCCAGTGCAAAGCACTGGCTGCCGGAATGCAGCAGGCGCAGCCGGATCGGCTCCGCCGAGGGCCGGGCGGCCGCGGCGACCAGCGCCTCGTAGTGCACGCCAATCAGCTGCTCGACATGCACCCCGTTCAGCGACCCCTGGCTGCGCCCCGTGTCGTGCAGAAAACGCTGGTTGGCCGCCACGACATGGCCACCGCCGTCGAACGCGATCAGGCCTTCGGTGGCGACCTCGAGGAACTCGCGACGGCTGCTGGTACGCAGCACGAGGTGGCGCTCGAACTGGCGCAGGAAGTTGGCGTTCTCAATCATGCGAGCCGTGGCGTGGACCATGCTCAGCACCAGGTGCTGACTGCGCCCGTCTTCGGGCGAATGCAGTGCCGAGGCATCCAGCACCGCCAGCAAGCGGCCGTCGGCGGCGAGGATCGGCGCGGCGCTGCAGGTCAGGAGCCGGTTGGCGATATAGAAATGCTCGTCATGGTGGACGGTGATGGGCAACTGGTCGATCAACGCCAGGCCGACCGCACAGGTGCCCTCATGATCCTCGGTCCAACGGCCACCCGCCGCCAAGCCTGCGCGGCGCGCCTCGCGCTCGACGCTCGGGTTGTTGATGAACTCAACCGCGACGCCCTGCGCATCGGTGAGCAGCACCACATAGCCAACGTCACGGATCTGCAGGAACAGCGACTCCATGCCACTGCGCGCGACTGTCAATAGCGGCTCCAGTGGTTCGCGGTGATCGCGCAGCGCACTGGGGGAGAGCACGCGTTGGCGGCCATGAGCGGGGTCGAGCCGATGCACATCGATGGAACGCTGCCGCGAACGGGCAATGAGCGCCTCGAACCTTTGGGCACCGGCTGCGGGCCCAAAGTCCGAGTGCATCGCAATGAGCGGGGTATAGGAAGGAGTCATCGGGTTGTCTCCCATACTTCAGCGTCGTCGCGCCGTTGGATCATGGTACTCGCGCGTGCCACCCGTGTCGTGACATCGATGTTGCTGCGTCGACCTGCCCGAACACGCCACCGCGCCGACTTCCATGCCCGCTGCCCCGCCCCTCGCCGTCGGCGTGATCGCCAACCCCGCCTCCGGGCGCGACATGCGGCGACTGCTCGGCTGGGCCTCGGTATTCCCGACTGCGGAGAAGGTTCACGTCGTGCTGCGCCTGCTGTCGGCGATGGGAAGTCTCGGCGTGCAGGAAGCCTGGATGCTGCCGGATGCGGCCGGAATCGGCCGCCGCGTGCGCGAATCAGCCGAACTGGCCCGCGGCGGACGAGGCCTGGCGATGCCGCGCGTGCGCCTGCTCGACATTCACCCGTGCGACAACGCTGCCGACAGCACCGAGGCGGCCGTGCTGATGCGCCAGCGGGGCGTGCGATTGATCACCGTGCTTGGCGGCGACGGCACCCACCGCGCGGTCGCAAGGGGTTGCGCCGACCTGCCGCTGGCCACCCTGTCGACTGGCACCAACAACGCCTTCCCTGAGTGGCGCGAAGCGACCTTGGTCGGGCTGGCGAGCGCGCTCGTGATTACTGGGCGGGTGCCGGAAGCGATCGGCTTGCGCGCCAACAAGCGCCTGCGCCTGCACGGTGAGGGCCTGGATGAGCTGGCGCTGGTCGACGTCTGCCTGACGCGGCAACTGGACATCGGCGGCCGAGCGGTCTGGCGCGGAGAGGATCTGATCGACCTCTACGTCAGCTTCGCCGAGCCGACCGCCATCGGCTTGTCGGCGATCGCCGGCCTGGCGCACCCGGTCTCGCGCGACGACCCCTTCGGCATTCACGTGCGTTTCGGCGCCGGGCGAACGCTCAAGGTGCCGGTCATGCCCGGCACCATCGAGCCGGTCGAAGTGGCGAGCATGCGCCGCCTGCACCTTGGCGTGCCAGTGCGGCTGCAGGCCTTGCGCGGCACGGTGGCGCTCGATGGCGAGCGCGAAATCGAAATTGACACTGACAGCGTGCTGCATCTGGAACTCGACTGGGGCGGACCGCGCACGGTAGTCGTCGGTGCCGTGCTGGCGGAGGCCGCACGGCAAGGGCTGCTGTTCAACGATCCGGGTCCGATGGACTTGCCGTCTTGAGCACTGTCTGCACCGCGTTGGCCAAGGCCTGGATCAGTGCGGCTGCCAGCGACACCGGCTCGACGTCGGCCCGCTCTTGCGCGCAGCTCGTGCTTGCAAGTGCCAGAAGCCGTGCCTCATCGCGCGGCCGCCCCAGCCGATCGCATAGCAGGGTCCAGGGCGGCGGCTGCAGCAGCACCCCGGCCACTAGGAGCACGCCTTGGCGTCGCCGCACCTGGGCCAGCCCGGCGATCTTGCGTTCGCCGACCAGCACCTCCCACGGCGAGAGTCCGCCGAAGCAAGCCCAGTCGAGTGCAAGCGCGGGCCGTTCGCCGCGGCGCGCGCGCAGCGCGTCGGGCGATAGCGTAGTGGCAGCGACCCCGACCTGCTGCAAGGACTGCGCGAGGCACTCGCCCAGCCAGCGGTAGCTCGGCACCGGGCCGCAGGCGGCCAGCGGGTGTGCCGCCGGAAGCAACGCCGACAGACCGAGCATCCAGGGCCCCACCAGCACGGCACCGCCACCGGCGGCGCGGACGAGCACTTCGACATCTTGGCGGGTGCTGAACTCGGCAAGCATGCGCCGCTGCGAGCAACCCAGTACCACCGCTGCCTCGCGGTAGTCCCAAAGCCGCCAGGCCGTCGCCTCGACCGGTTGCGCCAGCGCGGCCTCGTTCCATCGCTGCTCGGCGGATGCCGTGACGGTCGTGGCGGACGGCGCGGGCTGAGCCCGCGCGCTCACACGTCGGCTTTCAGACGCGCCAGAGGCTGGTCAGGCTTGAAGGTTGCCTCTTGCGGTACGAGGATCTGCTCGACCACGGCGTCGATCGGCGCGACGATGTCGAAGCTCGTCTTGACCAGCACGACCACGGCCATCGTCTGGCCAGCCTTGACGCGGTCGCCTTGATGCACCAGCCACTTGTCGACCAGCGCCTCCGTGCCGGGCTCGACGTCCTTCCAGGCTGCACTGGGCAGCACGACGTCCGTCATGCGGCGGCGCCCGCTGGCTGACGCGCACCCATCAGGCCCTGTGTGGCGCGCACGATGGCGTCGACTTGCGGAATCACGAAGCGCTCGAGCGGCCGGCTGTAGGGAATCGGCACGTCGGGCACGGCGAGCCGCCTGACGGGCGCCTTGAGCACCACGCTGTCAAGGTTCTCGGCCACCAACGCGGCGATCTCGCCGGACAACCCGAAGCTGAGGTAATCCTCGTCGGCCACCAGCAGGCGGCCGGTCTTGCGCACCGACGCCAGTACCGCGGCGCGGTCCAGCGGCACGATCGTGCGCAGGTCCAGCACCTCGGCCTGGATGCCTGCGTCGCCCAGCTGCTGTGCTGCGAGCAAGGCCTTCTGCACCATCTGGCTCAGCGTGACGATGGTCACGTCCTTGCCTTCGCGAACGACCTTGGCCTGGCCGAACGGGATCGTGTACGCCGCCTCCGGCACCTCGTTCGTGGCGCCGTCGAAGAAGGCCATCCAGGGCAGGCCCATGATGCCCTTGTGGAACATGAAGATCACCGGGTTGTTGTCGCGGATCGCCTGCGTCATCAGGCCCTTGGCGTCGTAGGCGTTGGACGGCACGACCACCTTCAGCCCGGGCATGTGGGCGAAGGTCGAGTACAGGCACTGCGAATGCTGGGCGGCGTCGTTGTAGCCGCCGCCGATGGCCGTCATCAGTACGACCGGGAGCTGGACGCTTCCGCCGGACATGTAGGTGTTCTTCGCGAGGTGGTTGTAGATCATGTCCATGCAGACGCCGAAGAAGTCCACGAACATCAGTTCGACGATCGGGCGCATGCCCTCTGCCGCGGCGCCGATCGCGGTGCCGATGAACGCCGTTTCCGAGATCGGCGTGTCCATGACGCGTTCCTTGCCGTACTTGGCAAGCAGGCCTCCAGTGGCACCGAAGATGCCGCCGTACTTGGCCACGTCCTCGCCCAACACGAAGACGTCCTTGTCGAGCTCCATTTCCTGTCCGATAGCCTCCGAGATCGCCGCGGCCATCGTCAGCTTGCGTGTGTTGCTCATGGGGTGGCTCCGCTTTCAGTGGAAGACGTGCAGCAGCGCGTCTTCGGGCTTCGGATAGGGGCTCGTACGGCCGTATTCGTAGGCTTCGGTGATGCGAGCACTAACGCGGGCACGCAGCGCGGTATCGGCGGCGTCGTCGAGCAGCTCGAGCTTGCGCAGGTGCGCGCCAAGGCGGGGAATCGGATCGTTCTTGCGCAACTCCGCGACCTCTCCCGCGGGGCGGTAGGTCTCCGGGTCACCCTGGAAGTGGCCCAGGTAGCGATCAGTCCTCACCTCGAGCAGGGTCGGGCCCTCGCCGCGGCGCGCTCGCGCGATCGCCGCGCCGGCGGCCTCGTACACCTCGAGCGCGTCGTTCTGCCCGACCAGCACTCCCGGCATGCCGTAGGCCGATGCGCGATCGGCGTTCCAGGCCACGGCGGTGGATTCGGACTTCTCGACCGAAATCGCGTACTTGTTGTCCTCGCAGACGAATAGCACCGGCAGGCGCCACAGCGACGCCAGGTTGAGTGACTCGTGGAACGAGCCCTGGTTGCTGGCGCCTTCGCCGAAGAAGGCCACCGCCACCCAGTCCTTGCCGCGTTTCTTGGCCGCCAGCGCCGCGCCGCACGCCGGCGGCAGGCTGGCACCGATGATGCCGCTGCAGCTGAACTTGTGCGCCGGATCGAACAGGTGCATGTGGCCGCCCTTGCCGCGACCCAGGCCGGTGTCCTTGCCGAACATCTCGGCCGTCATCGGCTTGAGCGGCACGCCCTTGGCGATCGCGAAGTGGTGCGGGCGATGCGTGCCGACCACCGAATCCTCGGTGCGCAGGTGCGCGCACACGCCCACGGCCACCGGCTCCTGCCCGGCGGCCAGGTGCATTTCGCCCGGCACCGGCCCGCCGCCAATGTCGAAAGCCAGGCCCTTCTGGATCGCGGGCGGCAACTTGCCCTCCAGGTAGACACCCGCCATGGTCTCCTCGTACTGCCGGATTTCGATCATCTTTTCGTACATCCAGAGCTTGCGCTCGGCGCTTGCATCCATGTCATGGCCTCCGGTTGTGGCTTCGCAGGACGTGAACACTTGCAGACGGTGTGCCAGGGCGGGGCAAAGGGCGGCTGCCGGTCGGGCGCGACGGCGTGCCCGAAGGCGGCTTCACGGCAGGCGTCGCGCCCGGGATGACCGCTGCGACATGTGTCGCGCTTCATCTGTCGCAATCCGCGACATGGTGCGACCTGACAACGAGGCTTCGAACTCGCCGCAACCCCTGAAAGCATCCCGACTGCCACAGGTCCGGCACAACCCGTGCAACTGTGCCGGACCTGAAAGCATCCCGACTGCCACAGGTCCGGCACAGCCTATGCAACTGTGCCGGGATGACCACCATCGGCCTCATCGCCAACCCGGTCTCGGCGCGCGACATCCGCCGCATCATCGCCAACGCCAGCAACCTGCAGATTGCCGACCGCGTCAACATCGTGCTGCGCGTGCTGACGGCTGCGCACAGCCTGGGTGTCGAGCGCGTGCTGGTGATGCCAGACAACGGCGGCATCCGCGCGCTACTCATGCGCCACCTGGCACGCGGGCACAGCCAGCACCAGCAGTGGCCGCTGGTCGAGTTCCTCGGCATGGCGCCCGCGTCGACGGTCGACGACACCTTCGAGGCGGCCCGCCTGCTGCGTGTGGCCGGTGTGGCGGCCATCGTCGTGCTCGGCGGCGACGGCACCCACCGCGCGGCGGTGCGCGAGTGCCGCAGCATCCCGATCGCGGGCATTTCCACCGGTACCAACAACGTATTCCCGGAGATGCGCGAGTCGACCATCACCGGGATGGCGGTTGCGCTGTACGCCACCGGGCGGCTGAGCGCCGCGCAGGCGCTGGCGCCGAACAAACTGCTCGAGGTCAGCATCAATGAAGGCGCGCAGCGCGACATCGCGCTGGTCGACGCGGTGATCTCGACCGACCGCTACATCGGCGCGCGCGCGCTGTGGAAGCCCGAAAGCCTGAGCGCGGTCTACCTGAGCTTTGCCGACCCGCAGGCGATAGGTCTTTCGGCGGTCGGCGGCCTGCTAAAGCCCGTCGGCCGCCGCGACGCGGGCGGCCTGGCAGTGCAATTGGCGGATGCGCAGCATCCGGCCACGCTGCGACTGCTGGCGCCGATCGCCCCGGGCATGTTGCGCGCGGTGCCGATCGCACATTGGCAGGCGATGCCGGCCGACCAGCCCTTCACAGTCGCCCAGCAAGGCGGCGTGGTCGCGCTGGACGGCGAGCGCGAGCTTGGCTTCGACCCCGGTGACCGGGTGCAGATCACGCTGCGCGAGAACGCTTTCCGCACGGTGGACGTGGCCCGTTGCATGCAGATCGCTGCATCCGACGGCTTGCTCCGCCTTTCTTCCACTCCCTGACGCAACTACCACAGGAGACACACCCCATGGCTGGCAATCCGTTCCCGCTCGGCAAGCCCGAACTGCTCGAGGTCTACCGCAAGATGCGCACGATCCGAGAATTCGAGGAGCGTCTGCACGTCGACTTCGGTCGCGGCGACATCCCCGGCTTCGTCCATCTGTACGCCGGCGAGGAGGCCGCCGGTGTCGGCATCATCGGCCAGCTCGGTGACGGCGACCGCATCGCCAGTACCCACCGCGGCCACGGCCACTGCATAGCCAAGGGCGTCGACCCGATGGCGATGATGAAGGAGATCTACGGCAAGAAGGGCGGCTCATGCGAGGGCAAGGGCGGCTCGATGCACATCGCCGATGTCTCCAAGGGCATGATGGGCGCCAACGGCATCCTCGGTGCGGGGGCGCCGCTCGCCTGCGGCGCAGGACTGGCCGCAAAGTACCGCAAGAAGGGTGAGGTCGCGATCAGCTTCGTCGGCGACGGCGCCAGCAACCAGGGCACCTTCCTCGAGAGCCTGAACCTGGCAGCGGTGTGGAACCTGCCGGTGATCTTCGTCGTCGAGAACAACGGTTACGCCGAATCCACTTCGCGCGACTATGGCGTCGCGGTGGATTCGTATGTCGACCGCGCGGCCGGCTTCGGCCTGCCCGGCGTCACGGTGGACGGCACCGATTTCTTCGCGGTGCACGAGGCCGCCGGCGAGATCATCCGCCGCGCTCGCACCGGTGGAGGACCGGCGCTTCTGGAATGCAAGATGGTGCGCTTCTTCGGCCACTTCGAGGGCGATGCGCAGACCTACCGCGGCTCGGGTGAGCTGAACGACATCCGCGCCAACCAGGACTGTCTGCGCAAGTTCGCGGCCGCCGTTACCACGGCGGGCGTGATTGCAGCGGGTGAGTTGGCGGCCATCGACCGCGAGGTGCTCGGCCTGATCGAGCGCGCCGTGACCGAGGCCAAGGCCGCGCCGCTGCCGACCGCGGCCGACCTGACGACCGACGTCTACGTGTCGTACTGAAACTAGGAGACCACACCATGGCACGCAAGATCAGCATGAAGCAGGCGATCAACGAGGCGCTGGACCAGGAGATGGCGCGCGACCCCTCGGTGATCATGATGGGCGAGGACATCGTCGGCGGCGCCGGCGGCAGTGGCGAGATGGATGCCTGGGGCGGGGTGCTCGGCGTCACCAAGGGGCTGTACGCCAAGCACGGCGACCGGCTGCTCGACACCCCGTTGAGCGAGAGCGCCTACATCGGCGCGGCGATCGGCGCGGCGGCCTGCGGCATGCGCCCGGTCGCGGAACTGATGTTCATCGATTTCATGGGCGTGTGCTTCGACCAAATCTACAACCAGGCTGCGAAGTTCAGATACATGTTCGGCGGCAAGGCCGAGACGCCGGTGGTGATTCGTACGATGGTCGGCGCGGGCTTTCGCGCCGCGGCACAGCACAGCCAGATGCTGACACCGCTGTTCACCCACATCCCGGGGCTGAAGGTGGTCTGTCCGAGCACGCCCTACGACACCAAGGGCTTGCTGATCCAGAGCATCCGCGACAACGACCCGGTGATCTTCTGCGAGCACAAGAACCTCTACGCCTTCGAGGGCGACGTGCCCGAGGCCTTGTATTCGATTCCGTTTGGCGAGGCCAACGTGGTGCGCGAAGGCAAGTCGGTGTCGATCGTCACCTACGGCCTGATGGTGCACCGCGCGCTCGAGGCTGCTGTCGCGCTGGCGAAGGAGGGCATCGAGGCCGAGATCATCGACCTGCGCACGCTGAGCCCGCTGGACATCAACACCGTGATCGAGAGCGTCGAGAAGACCGGCCACCTGGTCTGCGTCGACGAGGCCAGCCCACGCTGCAGCATCGCCGCCGATGTCTCGGCACAAGTGGCGCAGGCCGCATTCGGCGCGCTGCGCGGGCCTATCCAGATGGTCACACCACCTCATTGCCCGGTGCCGTTCTCGCCGGCGCTGGAGGACCTGTACATCCCGAGCGCGCTTCAGATCGTGGCCGCCGTCAAGCGCTCGCTCGCCGGGGGCAAGCACTGATGGCTGCGGCCGCGATCACGCCCGTCGTGATGCCCAAGTGGGGGCTGTCGATGTCCGAGGGGACGGTGGTGTCGTGGCTGGTCGAAGAGGGCACGACCATCACGGTCGGCCTTCCGATCCTGGAGGTCGAGACCGACAAGATCGCCAACGTCGTCGAGGCGCCCGACCCAGGCCTGCTGCGGCGCAAGCTGGCCGCGGCGGGCGAGGTGCTGCCTGTCAAGGCGCTGCTCGGCGTGATGGCGCCGCCGGAGGTCAGCGATGCTGAGATCGACGCCTATGTTGCGGCCTATGTTGTGCCGGCGGCGAGCGAGGGCGACGAGGCGGAGGCCGGGCCGGCCTATCTTTGGGCTGAGGTCGACGGCATCCGCGTGCGTTATGCGCGGCGCGGCGACGAGGCACCGACCAAGACGCCGGTGCTGTTCCTGCACGGCTTTGGCGGCGACCTCGACAATTGGCTGTTCAACCTCGACGCAGTGGCTGCAGTGGCACCGGTGATTGCGCTCGACCTGCCGGGGCACGGGCAGTCCGACGCGCGGCTTCCTGGCAGTTCGACCTTGACCGATCTGGCCGGCTTCGTGTTGCACTTTCTCGACCACATCGGAGTCGAGCGTGTGCACATCGTTGGCCATTCGATGGGTGGCGCCATCGCTGCGCAAATGGCGCTGGCTGCACCTCGGCGCGTTGCCTCTCTGGTGCTGATCGCCACGGCTGGCCTGGGGGTCGAGATCAATGCGGGCTATACCGAGGGATTCGTCGCTGCGGCGACGCGGCGCGAGCTCAAACCTGTGATCGAGCCGTTGTTCGCCGACCCCACTCTGGTAAGCCGCCAGATGCTCGACGACCTGCTCAAGTACAAGCGACTCGACGGCGTGTCGCAGGCGTTGACACAGCTCGGCGCGACGCTATTCGGCGGCGGCCGGCAGGCTGAGCTGCCGGTGCCACGGCTCGTGGGCAGCGGGGTTCCGATGACGTTGTTGTGGGGAAGTGAAGATCGCATCGTCCCGGCGACCCACGCCGCGAATGCGCCAGCTGGAGCCATAGTGCACGTAATCTCAGGCGCCGGTCACATGGTGATGATGGAGAAGGCCGGTGAGGTCAACCCGCAGATCGTTGCGCAACTGCAAGGCCAGCCGGCATCGTGACGCTGCCGGTGTTCGGCTTCGTCGGCGTGCCCTCCCGGCCGCTGGCCGACGGCGTCAGGTCGGAGGCCGATTGGATGTTGCGCGCCGCCGAAGCCGGCCGGGAGAGTGCACACCTGTGACACGGCGAGCTAAGACTGGTGGTGACACGCGGTTGCACCACGCTGCCCGGCTGGGTCGCGGCCAAGCGGGCGCATGTTGTTCAGGTGCGCACCTCGAGTGGTGGCGTTGTACCGAATGGGCCGGGGGCTTGAACCTGAGTCTGACCTGGCGCGGCGAAGGCAGTTCAGGTGCCACGCCCAACGCTACCGATGCGATCTCCGCAGCGAGATGGCCGTCGCGCTGGCTCGGCTAGGCATCGAGGCGGCACCCGAGGCGCGGTCAGGGATCAAGACCGCATGAAGGAGCAGGCTGAACTGGCGCAGGGCGGGCGGTTGCCTGCATAAACCGTGTCATGCGATGCGCAGGAACGCGGCGAGCTCGATCCAGAATTGACGAAGCAGTTTGCTGCCGATCGTGGGCGCCAGTAATCGGCCATTCAGGATGCCGGGGAGCCGCCGG
>JADGRJ010000365.1 GCA_017881025.1 Rhizobacter sp.
GTGCTGCCGCCCGGCGTGCCGCGCATCGCCGTCGAGATGGGCGTGACCGACGGCTGGTGGAAGTACGGCTGCGCCGCGGTCGTCGGCATCGACCGCTACGGCGAGTCGGCGCCGGCGCCGGTCCTCTTCAAGCACTTCCGGTTCACGGTCGAGAACGTCGTCGCGACGGTCATCGCCGTCCTGAGCTCGCGCTGAATTTCCTTTGACATCCAGGAGCAGTTTTCACATGACCATCAAGATCGGCATCAACGGCTTCGGCCGCATCGGGCGAATGGTGTTTCGCGCCGCAGTCCAGAACTTCAGCGACATCGAGGTCGTCGCGATCAACGACCTGCTCGAGCCCGAGTACCTCGCCTACATGCTGCAGTACGACTCGGTGCACGGCCGCTTCAAGAGCACGATCGCCGTCGACGGCAACACGCTGATCGTGGGCGGCAAGCGGATCCGCCTGACGCAGGAGAAGGACCCCGCGAACCTGAAGTGGGGCGAGGTCGGCGCCGGCATCGTGATCGAGGCGACCGGACTCTTCCTCACCAAGGACACCGCCAAGAAGCACCTCGATGCCGGCGCGAAGAAGGTGATCCTGTCGGCGCCATCGAAGGACGACACGCCGATGTTCGTCTTCGGCGTCAACGACAAGATCTACAAGGGCGAGGCGATCATCTCGAACGCCTCGTGCACGACCAACTGCCTGGCCCCAGTCGCCAAGGTGCTCAACGACAAGTGGGGCATCAAGCGCGGCCTGATGACGACGGTGCACGCGACCACGGCGACGCAGAAGACCGTCGACGGCCCGAGCAACAAGGACTGGCGCGGCGGCCGCGGCATCCTCGAGAACATCATCCCGTCGTCGACCGGCGCGGCGAAGGCGGTCGGCGTCGTCATCCCGGCGCTGAACAAGAAGCTCACCGGCATGTCGTTCCGCGTCCCGACCTCCGACGTATCGGTGATCGACCTCACCGTCGAGCTCGTCAAGGAAGCCACCTACGCCGAGATCTGCGCCGAGATGAAGGCGCAGTCCGAAGGGGCGATGAAGGGCGTGCTCGGCTACACCGAGGACAAGGTGGTCTCGACGGACTTTCGCGGCGAGCCGATGACCTCGGTGTTCGATGCCGACGCCGGCATCGCCCTCGACGGCACCTTCGTCAAGGTCGTCGCCTGGTACGACAACGAATGGGGCTACTCGAACA
The DNA here is from genome assembly GCA_017881025.1 of Rhizobacter sp. Taxonomy (GTDB): domain Bacteria; phylum Pseudomonadota; class Gammaproteobacteria; order Burkholderiales; family Burkholderiaceae_C; genus Schlegelella_A. The sequence goes on from JADGRJ010000365.1 coordinate 1,191, forward strand.
AGACCCTCGAGATGGTTCGCGTCGTCGCCAACGCCGACGCCTGACGCGTCCAGGCGGTGCGGAGCGCAAGAAGAAAGGGGCCCGCGGGCCCCTTTCCGATTCGGCGCTCGAAGCGCCTCAATGCCAGCCGCGGTAGCCGCCGTGCCAGCCGCTGCGATAGCCGCGGTGCCAGGTGTGGCCGATCCAGTAGCCGATGCCGAGGCCGATCGCCGCCGGCGCGAAGTAGTAGGGCGCCGCATAGCCCGAATAGCCCGAGTAGTACTCCGGCGCGGGTGCGTAGTACGCCGGCGCATCGTCGTAGTAGGTCGGCGGCACTTCGCTGTAGCTCGGTGCCTGCGCGTAGGCCGGCGGAACGGCACCGTAGCTCGCCGGCGGGCCGACGCGATCGAGCGGCGCGTTGCCGCTTGGACGGACGTCGATCGCCAGGCGCGGGCCCGGGTCGCTCGGCAGGCGCGTCGTATAGCGCTGGCCGTTGTACTCGTAGACGACGTCGTAGCCGACGACGCGATTTTCGTAGCCGTTGACGGTGCGGCAACGGCGCACCGGCACGGTCTGCGGCGGGTTGGCGTTCATCTCGACGTTGTTGCCGATCGCCGAGCCGGTGACGGCGCCGAGGCCGGTGGCGGCGGCGCGGCCGAAGCCGTGGCCGAACTGGTTGCCGATGACGCCGCCGGCGATCGCGCCGATCACGGCACCGGCGCCCGACGGCTGCGGCTGGACGACCTGCTCGCCCTGGACGCAATCCTGGCGCGGCACGGCGACCGAGTTGGTGATGGGCGTCGCCGAGACAACATTCGCGTACTGGGCGGCGCTCGCTGTCGCGCTCGCGCCGAGCAGGGCGGCCGATGCGGCGGCGGCCAGGCCGGTCTTCAACTTCGTGTTCATCTCGTACACTCCTCGATAAGCCGTGCGGGATGGACTCCCGATCGTGGCAAGAGTTCGCTGCGGATACCCGGCAATTCAAGCGTTCGACGCGGCGTTGACATTTCTTTGCATTGCGCACCGCGCCAGCAACGCGCGTGCTCGCTGCATTCGCTTCAATCACTCCATCTCAACAACGCAAGGTCCGCCGCTCGGGTTGACGGAGGACGGGGAACAACGTGCTCAATATCCGGAAGTGGCTCGGCAGCGCGGCCGTGTCGGCGGCCATCGCATTGACGGCCTGCGGCGGCGGCGGCAGTTCGTCGGGCAACGCCAGCGTGCGCCTCGTCAACGCGACGCTCAATCATGCGTCGATCGATATGCTCGCCAACGGCACCGCGGCCATCGGCCCGACGGCGACCGACAGCGCGAGCGACTACGCCGGCGTTCCTGCCGGCAGCCCGGCGCTGCAGGTCAACGACATGACGAGCGGCAGCGCGCTCGCGACGCTCGCGCCGAGCGTCGGCAAGGATGCGCACTACGTCGTCATCGCCTACGAAAGCGGCGGTGCGCTGCGCACGACGGTGATCGCCGAAGACAACGCCGCCCCTGTTGCCGGCACCGCGTCGTTGCGCGTCTTCGACGCCGCCACCGATGCCGGCGCGATCGACGTCTACGTCACCGACCCGGCGACCGACATCACGACGCTGACGTCGCCGACCTTCACCTTCCCCTCGTCGACCACGCTGCAGGGGAGCGGCTTCCTGGCGATCGCGCCCGGCACCTATCGCATCCGCGTCACCGGCAGCGGCAACCCGGGCGACCTGCGCCTCGACATGGCCGCGGTCGTGTTGACGAGCCAGGAGGTCGCGGCGCTGTTCCTCGCGCCGACGACCGGCGGCACGCTCGTCAACGGCGCGGTCCTCGCGCAACAGGGCCCCTACACCGCCGGCCGCAACACCAGCGCGCGCGTACGCCTCGCGGCCGCCGTGACCAACGGCGCTTCGGTGTCGGCGACCGCCGGCGCGGTGCCGATCGCAACCGGCCTGATTTCGCCATCGGTGGGTGGCTACGTCCTGGCGCCGGCGGGGTCGGCGATCAACATCACTGTCAACGGGGCCTCGGTGGGGGCGCCGGCCGGCGCACTGACGGCTGGCGGAGATTCGACCTTGCTCGTCTACGGCGCCGCGGGCGCGCCGACCACCAACCTCATCGCCGACGACAACCATCTCCCGACGTTGGCCACCAACCTGAAGCTGCGCCTGGTCAACGGCCTCACCGGCGCGGCGACCCCGCTGACGCTCGATGCCGCGTTCGCTGTCATCGCCACGAACGTCGCGCCAGGAACAGCGTCGCCGTACGCCATCGTCGCAGCCAGCACGGCGTTGCAGCTCGACGTCTTCTCGCCGTCGAGC
>JADGRJ010000123.1 GCA_017881025.1 Rhizobacter sp.
TACGACGTCGTCCTCGTCGCCCGCGCCGACGGCACGATCGCCGCCGACGTGCGGCCGCTGGTGCGCCTGTCGCTCACCGTCATCGCCGAGCAGACGATCGCCGGCGTCGTCCGGCGCGAGTCCGGCAACGGCGGCGGCGGCGGCCGCTTCGGCCTCGGCTGGTTCCAGGACGACGTGATCGAGGAGTACGTGAGCGCCGCCGTCAATGCCGCGCTCACCAACCTCGAGTCGCGGCCCGCGAAGGCCGGGATGATGAGCGTCGTCCTCGGCCCCGGCTGGCCGGGTGTGCTGCTGCACGAGGCGATCGGCCACGGCCTCGAAGGCGATTTCAACCGCAAGGGCGCGAGCGCCTTCACCGGCCGCATCGGCCAGCGCGTCGCCGCCAAGGGCGTCACCGTGCTCGACGACGGCACGATCCCCGACCGGCGCGGCTCGCTCAACGTCGACGACGAAGGCAACGCGTCGCAGAGGAACGTGCTCATCGAGGACGGCATCCTCAAGGGCTACATCCAGGATTCGATGAACGCACGCCTGATGGGTGTCGCGCCGACCGGCAACGGCCGGCGCGAGAGCTACGCCGCGGTGCCGATGCCGCGAATGACCAACACCTACATGCTCGGCGGCGCGCAGACGAAGGACGAGATCCTCGCCGGCCTGAAGCGCGGCCTCTACGCGACCAACTTCGGCGGCGGCCAGGTCGACATCACGAGCGGCAAGTTCGTGTTCTCGGCGAGCGAGGCGTTCTGGGTCGAGAACGGCAAGATCCAGTACCCGGTGAAGGGCGCGACGTTGATCGGCAACGGCCCCGACGCGCTCACCCGCGTCAGCGCCATCGGCGACGACATGCGCCTCGACACCGGCGTCGGCGTCTGCGGCAAGGAAGGACAGAGCGTGCCGGTCGGCGTCGGCCAGCCGACCTTGCGCATCGACCGGCTGACGGTCGGCGGGACCGCCTAGGCGTTCTTCGTTCCCACGACGCGAACGTCGAGCATCGGCAAGCCGGCGATGAAGCCCTGCATGACGTCGCCCGGAACCACCGGGCCGACGTTCTCCGGTGTGCCGCTGTAGATCAGGTCGCCCGGCATCAGCTCGAACGCCTGCGAGAGCTTCGAGATCTGCTCGGCGACGCTCCACGTCATCATGTTGAGGTCGGCGTTCTGCTTGACGACGCCGTTCACCTTCAGACTGATCGCGCCCTTGGTGAAGTGGCCGACGTCGGCGACGCGGTGCAGCGGCCCCATCGGCGCCGAGCGGTCGAAGCTCTTGCCGATCTCCCACGGCTTTTTCTCGTCGCCCATCGCGCGCTGCAAGTCGCGCCGCGTCATGTCGAGGCCGACCGTGTAGCCGTAGACGAGCGAGAGCGCCTGCTCGACCGAGACGTTCTTGCCGCCCTTGCCGAGCGCGGCGACGAGCTCGATCTCGTAGTGGTAGTTCTTGGTGAGCGGCGGGTACGGATGGTCGGCGGTCGTGCCGATGGCGACGAACTGGATCGCGTCGCTCGGCTTCTGGAAGAAGAACGGCGGCTCGCGGTTCGGATCGGACCCCATCTCGCGCGCGTGCGCGGCGTAGTTGCGGCCGATGCAGTAGATCCGGCGCACCGGGAACATCTCGTTCGTTCCGGCGATCGGCAGCATCGGCTGGGCGACGCTGAAGACGGTGCGCGAGCCGGCGCCAGACGACGACCCGGCGTCGCCGGTCGCGCAGCCGGCGAGCGCCGCGACGGCCGCGGCGCCGCTTGTTGACAACACTTTCCTGCGATCCATGACTTCTGTCTCCGGTTGTCGTTGACGCGGCGCCGAGGCGCCGTGCTACATTGGCGCCCATGATTTCGCGCGCCTGGTTTTACGCCTATTTTGCGTTCTCGCACCGCTCGGCGGTTGGAGAGGCAGGCGCGTAGGCAAATCAGGCGCACACCGAATCCAAAACCGCCGGGCGACCCCCGGCGGTTCTTTTTTTGGCCTCGACGATCCGAAGGAACACTGATGGCGACGAACAGCAAACCCACCGGCGAGAGTGCGTATGCCGGCGGCGAACGGACCAGCCGCACCGACGACCTGCGGATCGAGAACGTGACGCCGCTGCCGCCGCCGGAGCACCTGATCCGGTTCTTCCCGATCGCCGGAACGCCGGTCGAGTCGCTCATCGGCGCAACCCGGGAGTCGATCCGCCGCATCATGAGGCGCGACGACGATCGCCTGCTCGTCATCATGGGGCCGTGCTCGATCCACGATCCGCTCGCCGCGGTCGAGTACGCCAAGCGGCTCAAGGCCGAGCGCGACCGCTTCGCCGGCACGCTCGAGATCGTCATGCGCGTCTATTTCGAGAAGCCGCGCACGACGGTCGGCTGGAAGGGCCTCATCAACGACCCGTACCTCGACGAGAGCTATCGCATCGACGAGGGCCTGCGCATCGGCCGCCAGCTCCTCCTCGAGATCAACAAGCTCGGCATGCCGGCCGGGAGCGAGTTCCTCGACGTCATCTCGCCGCAGTACCTCGGCGACCTGATCGCCTGGGGCGCGATCGGCGCGCGCACGACCGAAAGCCAGGTCCATCGCGAGCTCGCCTCGGGCCTGTCGGCGCCGATCGGCTTCAAGAACGGCACCGACGGCAACATCCGGATCGCGATCGACGCGATCCAGGCGGCGGCAAGGCCGCACCACTTCCTCTCGGTGCACAAGAACGGGCAGGTCGCCATCGTCGAGACGCGCGGCAACACCGACTGCCACGTCATCCTGCGCGGCGGCAAGACGCCGAACTACGACGCCGCGTCGATCGCCGCGGCGTGCAGGGAGATCGAGGCGGCGAAGCTGCCGTGCACGCTGATGGTCGACTGCAGCCACGCCAACAGCGGCAAGCTGCACTCGCGCCAGATCGAGGTCGCGCGCGACGTCGCGGCGCAGATCCAAGCGGGCAACCGCTGCATCTTCGGCGTGATGGTCGAAAGCCACCTCCAGGCCGGCGCGCAGAAGTTCGCCGCCGGCAAGGACGATCCCGCCAGGCTCGCCTATGGCCAGAGCATCACCGACGCCTGCCTCGGCTGGGACGATTCGGTGCGCACCCTCGAGACGCTCAGCGCCGCTGTCGCGGCACGGCGAGCGACCCACGGGGCCGCCCTCGCCGCGGCGCCGGTTTGACCGCGCACCCGCGAGCGGCTCCAATCACGCCATGGCTGCCGAACACCGTGATCGCCGTCGCCTGATCGTCGCCGCCGGCGCCGGCGTGGTCGCGGCGATCGGCTGTCCCGCGATCGCCCTGGCGCGCGGCCTGCCGGCGATGACCGACGGCCCGTTCTATCCGTCGATCGCCTACCGCGCCCGCTCGCTCGACTGGGACGCCGACCTCACCACGGTGCGCGGCCGCGACCCCGACGGGCAGCCGCTGCCGAAAGCGCGCGGCGAGCACCTCGACCTGCACGGCATCGTTCGCGACGGCGCCGGCCGCGCCGTCGACGGCGCCGAGATCGAGATCTGGCAGTGCGATGCCTTCGGCAGCTATCGCCATCCGCGCGGCGCCGGCGACCGCATCGACGCCGGCTTCCAGGGCTTCGGGGCGACGCGCAGCGACGCGCGCGGCGGCTATCGTTTCCGCACGATCCGGCCGGTGCCGTACCCGGGCCGGACACCGCACATCCACGTCAAGCTGCGCCATGCGACGTTCGGCGAGGCCACGTCGCAACTCTTCGTCGCCGGCGAGCCGGGCAACCCGGCCGACTTTCTGTACCGCAGCCTCGGCGATGACGATCGCCGGGAAGTCGAGCTGCGCCTGCAGCGCGCGTCGGGCGGCGAGCCGGTGATGTGGATCGCCGAGCGCGATCTCGTCGTCGCCGCCTAACTCAGTCGGCGTCGTCCGCGTCGCGAGCGAGGCGCTCGCTCTTCCAGTAGACGTCGTCGCCGCCGAGCCCGTCGAGGTTGGCGCGATTGAGGACTCGGGCAAGGACGAACAGCAGGTCGCTCAGGCGGTTCAGGTACTGGCGCACTTCGCTGCGCACCTCGGCGCTTGCCGCCAGGGCGACGACGGCGCGCTCGGCGCGGCGCGCGACGGTGCGGCCGACGTGCGCGAGCGCCGCGCTGCGCGTTCCGGCCGGCAGGATGAATTCTTTCAGCCGCGGCAGCTTGCCGTTGTAATGCGCGAGCGCTTCGTCGAGGCGCGCCACCGCCTCGGTCTTCAGGAGCGCAAAGCCGGGGATCGAGAGCTCGCCGCCGAGATTGAAGAGCTCGTGCTGGATGACGACGAGCAACTCGCGGACGTCGTCGGGCAAGAGCTCGGCGAGGAGGACGCCGAGGTTCGAGTTGAGCTCGTCGACGTCGCCGAGCGCGGCGATGCGCAGATGACTCTTGGCGACGCGGCTGCCGTCGCCGAGGCCGGTCGTGCCGTCGTCGCCGGTTCGTGTCGCGATCTGGGTCAGGCGATTGGCCATGGTCAGGGCATCCTAGCAGCGCCGAACGAACGGTCGGCAGGCGACGGGGGGCGTTCCTACAATGCCGCGTCGGCCTCGCTGCCGCGGAGACCCGCCATGAACGCACCCCTGCCCGCCCACCTGATGCCGAAGCTCGCGCCGCGCGCCGTGCCGCCGGCGATGATCGATGCGCTCAGGGCCACGTTCGGCGATCGCTGCTCGACCGCGCTCGTCGTGCGCGAGCAGCACGGCCGCGACGAGTCGCCGATCGACGCGCCGCCGCCCGAAGCGGTCGTCTTCTGCGAGAGCACCGAAGACGTCGCCGCGGTCGTCAGGCTCGCCGACCAGCACGCCGTGCCGGTCATCCCGTTCGGCGTCGGCTCGTCGCTCGAGGGCCACCTGCTCGCGGTCCAGGGCGGCGTCAGCATCGACCTGTCGCGAATGAACAAGGTGCTCGCCGTCAACGCCGAGGACCTCACCGTCTCGGTCGAGGCCGGCGTGACACGGACTCTGGTGAACGACGAGATCCGCCATACGGGCCTGTTCTTTCCGATCGACCCGGGCGCCGACGCCTCGATCGGCGGAATGTGCGCGACGCGCGCGAGCGGCACCAACGCCGTCCGCTACGGGACGATGCGCGAGAACGTCCTCGGCCTGACCGTCGTCACTGCGAACGGCGACGTCATCCACACCGGCACGCGGGCGAGGAAGTCGTCGGCCGGCTACGACCTGACGCGTCTCATGATCGGCAGCGAAGGAACGCTCGGCGTGATGACCGAGATCACCCTGCGCGTCTATCCGGTGCCCGAGGCGATGTCGGCGGCGACCTGCACCTTCCCGTCGATCGACGCCGCCGTGCGGACGACGATCCAGATCATCCAGATGGGGATTCCGATCGCCCGCTGCGAGTTGCTCGACCGCTTCGCCGTGCAGGCCGTGAATCGCCACGACAAGCTCTCGCTCACCGAGGCGCCGATGCTGCTGATGGAGTTCCACGGCAGCGAGGCGAGCGTCGCCGAGCAGGCGGCGACGGTGCAGGAGATCGCGACCGAACACGGCGGCGAAGGCTTCCAGTGGGCGACGACGCCCGAGGAGCGCAAGAAGCTGTGGGCGGCGCGCCACCGCGCCTACTTCGCCGGCCTGCAGATGAAGCCGGGCTGTCGCACCGTCACGACCGACACCTGCGTGCCGATCTCGCGCCTGGCCGAGTCGGTGACGAAGGCGTCGGAGGAAGCCCTCGCCGCGGGAATGCAGCACTACATCGTCGGCCACGTCGGCGACGGTAACTTCCACATCGCCTACCTCGTCGACCCGACGAAACCCGAGGAGCGCGAGACCGCCGAGCGCCTCAACGAGCAGGTCGTCATGCGCGCGCTCGCCTTCGAAGGCACGTGCAGCGGCGAGCACGGCGTCGGCCTGCACAAGATGGAGTTCCTCAAGAGCGAAGCGGGCGCCGGCGCGATCGACATGATGCGCACCGTCAAGCGCGCCCTCGACCCGAAAAACATCCTCAACCCGGGGAAGATCTTCGCGCTCTAGGCGCGAAGATCTCCCCGGCGAGCCGGGGTCAGGATCGCTCCCTCCCCAACCCCTCCCTCCGAGAGGGAGGGGTCGACCCCGCTGGGGTCGCTTTCAGTGGGTCGCTTCGTCCGGCGCGGCGACCGACCAATGGCTGCTGACGTCGCCCCACTGGTCGACGCTTTCGAGGTTGACGCCGAAGCCCCAGAGGCGGGCGACGTGCTTGAGCACTTCCTGGGCGCCATCGTGCAGCGGCCGGTTGTTGTTGCGCGTGTGGCGCAGCGTCAGCGATCGGTCGCCGCGCAGGTTGACGCTCCAGACCTGGATGTCGGGCTCGCGGCTGGCAAGGTCGTACTGGCGCGACAGCGCCTCGCGAACTTCGCGGTAGCCGTGGGTGTCGTGGATCGCCGAGACGCGCAGGTGCTCCTGGTGCTCGTCATCCATGATCGCGAACAGGCGCAGGTCGCGGATCACCTTCGGCGACAGGTACTGGCCGATGAAGCTTTCGTCCTTGAAGTTCCTCATCGCGTGGTGCAGCGCCGGCAGCCACGGCGTCCCGGCGAGGTTCGGGAACCAGTCGCGGTCCTCGTCGGTCGGGTTCTCGCAGATGCGCCGGATGTCGGTGTACATCGCGAAGCCGAGCGCGTACGGGTTGAGGCCGCTGTAGGCACGGTGGCCGACCGGCGGCTGGAAGATGACGTTGGTGTGCGACTTCAGCCACTCGATCATGACGCCGTCGGTGAGGTGGCCTTCGTCGTAGAGCGTGTTCAGGAGCAGGTGGTGCCAGAACGTCGCCCAGCCCTCGTTCATCACCTGCGTCTGCCGCTGCGGGTAGAAGTACTGGGCGATCTTCCTGACGATGCGAACGACCTCGCGCTGCCAGGGCTCGAGGAGGGGCGCGTTCTTCTCGATGAAATAGAGGATGTTTTCCTGCGGCTCGCTCGGGAAGCGCTTCTGCTCGTCGGCCTCGCCCGGCCGCTCGACGCGCCGCGGCAGCGTGCGCCAGATGTCGTTGACCTGCGTCTGCGCGTAGGCCAGGCGCTCGCTGCGCCGCTGCAGCTCCTCGGCGAGCGAGATCTTGCTCGGCCGGTGGTAGCGGTCGACGCCATAGCTCTGCAGCGCGTGACAGCTGTCGAGGATGTCCTCGACCGCCTGCATGCCGTGCTTCTCCTCGCACTCGGCGATGTAGTTCCGCGCGTAGACGAGGTAGTCGATGATCGACGATGCGTCGGTCCAGAGGCGGAACAGGTAGTTGCCCTTGAAGAAGCTGTTGTGGCCGTAGGCGGCGTGGGCGATGACGAGCGCCTGCATCGCCGTCGTGTTCTCCTCCATCAGGTAGCTGATGCAGGGGTCGGAGTTGATGACGATCTCGTACGCCAGCCCCATCTGGCCGCGCCGGTAGCTGCGCTCGTTGGCGATGAACTCCTTGCCATAGCTCCAGTGCCGGTAGTTGACCGGCATGCCGACCGAGGCGTAGGCGTCCATCATCTGCTCGGCGGTGATCACCTCGAGCTGGTTCGGATAGGTGTCGAGCGCATAGCGCTGCGCGGCGGCGCGGATCTTCTCGTGATAGCTCTCGATCAGCTCGAAGGTCCAGTCGCTCGGATCGGGCAGGGGCTTCTTCGCGCGCGGCCCGGCCGCCTGCGGCGCCAGCGGCAGCGAGCGCTCGGGCCTCAGGCGCCGGCGTGCCGCGCTCTGGGGATCGGGCTTGACCTGCACGTGATGCGACGTCATGCGGCAACTCCTTCGGCCTTGAAGAGATCGCGAAAGACCGGATAGATCTGCGACGCCTGCGTCACCTTCCTCATCGCGAAGTGCTTCTGCACTTCCTGCAGGCGGGCGTATTCCTCCCAGAGGTTCTGCTCCTCGTCGGCGACCTGCACGTAGGCGAAGTAGCGGCACTTGGGCAGGATGCTTTCGGTGAGCAGCTCGCGGCAACGGCCGGAATCGTGGTGCCAGTTGTCGCCGTCGCTCGCCTGCGCGGCGTAGATGTTCCAGTCCGTCGGCGAGTAGCGCTCCTTGATGATCTCGTCCATCAGCACGAGCGCGCTCGAGACGACGGTGCCGCCGGTCTCGCGGGCGCGGAAGAAGTTCTCCTCGTCGACCTCCTGCGCCTGCGTGTGGTGGCGGATGAAGACGATGTCGATCTTCTCGTAGTGGCGCGTCAGGAAGAGGTAGAGGAGGATGAAGAAGCGCTTCGACAGATCCTTCCTCGCCTCGTCCATCGAGCCCGAGACATCCATCAGGCAGAACATCACCGCCTTGGCGGTCGGGATCGGCAAGCGCACGCGGTTGCGAAAGCGCAGGTCGATCGGATCGAGGTAGGGGATGCGGTCTAGGCGCCCGCGCAGGGCGGCGATCTGCAGCTCGAGCTCCTTTTTCGCGAGCTCCTGGGCAGCGTCGAGGACCTCGGGCAGCTCGGCCAGGCGCGCCTCGAGCGCGATCAGCTCGGCGCGCGAGCCGGCGCCGATCGCGACCCGGCGGCTGATCGCGCCGCGCATCGAGCGGATCACCGACAGGTTGCTCGGCGTGCCGGCGTTCGAGTAGCCGGCGCGGTGGCTCTTCAGCTCGGGCGCTTCGGCGATCTGCGTGCGCATCATCCGCGGCAGCGCGAGGTCGTCGAAGAAGATCTGCATGAACTCTTCCTTGGTGAGGTGGAAGACGAAATCGTCCTCGCCCTCGCCGGAATCGCCGGCCTGGCCGCTGCCGCTGCCCTGCCCCGAGCCGCCCTGCGGCCGCTCGATGTGGTCGCCGCGGACGTATTCCTGGTTGCCCGGGTGGACGATCTCGCGCGCGCCGCCGGCGCCGTGGCCGAACGACGGCTCCTTGATGTCGCGCTTGGGCAGGTGGATGTCCTCGCCCTTCTCGATGTCGCGGATGCCGCGATTGTCGACAGCCTTCCTCACTGCATCGCGCAGCTGCCCCTGATAGCGGCGCAGGAACCGCTCGCGGTTGCCGATCGACTTGTTCTTGCCGGCCAGTCGGCGATCGATGATCTGCTGGAGCATGCGCGTTCCGGAAGTTCCTGGGCTCAGCTGCTCTTTCTCACGCGGAGATACCACTCGCAGAGCAGCCGCACCTGCTTGGGCGTGTAGCCCTTCTGCACCATGCGGTTGACGAAGTTCTCGTGCTTCTTGGCCTCGTCGGCGCTCGCCTTGGCGTTGAAGCTGATCACCGGCAAGAGCTCCTCGGTGTTCGAAAACATCTTCTTCTCGATCACCGTGCGCAGCTTCTCGTAGCTCGTCCACGCCGGGTTCTTGCCGGCGTTGTTGGCGCGCGCGCGCAGGACGAAGTTGACGATCTCGTTGCGGAAGTCCTTCGGGTTCGAGATGCCGGCGGGCTTCTCGATCTTCTCGAGCTCGGAGTTGAGCTGGGCGCGGTCGAACACCTCGCCGGTGTCGGTGTCGCGGTATTCCTGGTCCTGGATCCAGTAGTCGGCGTAGGTGACGTAGCGGTCGAAGATGTTCTGGCCGTACTCGCTGTAGCTCTCGAGGTAGGCGGTCTGGATCTCCTTGCCGATGAACTCGGCGTAGCGCGCCGACAGATGCTCCTTGATGAAGCCGAGGTACTTCTGCTCGGTCTCGGCGGCGAACTGCTCGCGCTCGATCTGCTGCTCGAGCACGTACATCAGGTGCACCGGGTTGGCGCCGATCTCGGCCGGGTCGAAGTTGAAGACCTTGGAGAGGATCTTGAACGCGAACCGCGTCGAGACGCCGCTCATGCCCTCGTCGACGCCGGCGTAGTCGCGATACTCCTGGTAGCTCTTGGCGCGCGGGTCGGTGTCCTTGAGGTTGTCGCCGTCGTAGATCAGCATCTTCGAGTAGAGCGACGAGTTCTCCGGCTCCTTCAGGCGCGTCAGCATCGCGAACTGGCTCATCATCTTGAGCGTGCCGGGCGCGCAGGCGGCCTCCGCGAGCGAGGAGTTGCGCAGCAGCTTCTCGTAGATCTTGACCTCTTCGCTCGAGCGCAGGCAGTACGGCACCTTGACGATATAGATGCGGTCGAGGAAGGCCTCGTTGTTCTTGTTGTTGCGAAAGGTCTTCCACTCGCTCTCGTTGCTGTGCGCCAGGACGATGCCGTCGAACGGGATCGCGCCGAAGCCTTCGGTACCCTTGAAGTTGCCTTCCTGGGTCGCGGTCAGCAGCGGGTGCAGCACCTTGATCGGCGCCTTGAACATCTCGACGAATTCGAGCAGGCCCTGGTTGGCGAGGCACAGGCCGCCGGAGAAGCTGTAGGCGTCGGGATCGTCCTGGGCGAAGGTCTCGAGCTTCCTGATGTCGACCTTGCCGACCAGCGCGGAGATGTCCTGGTTGTTCTCGTCGCCCGGCTCGGTCTTGGCGACGCCGATCTGCTTCAGCATGCTCGGATGTCGCTTGACGATCTTGAAACGGCGGATGTCGCCGCCGTACTCGTCGAGGCGCTTGACTGCCCAGGGACTCAGGATCCGGTTCAGATAGCGTGCCGGGATCCCGTATTCCTTTTCCAGCAGCGGCCCATCCTCGAGCGGATCGAACAGGCCGAGCGGCGACTCGTTCACCGGCGATCCCTTGATCGCGTAGAACGGCACGTGCTCCATGAGCTGCTTCAGGCGCTCGGCGATCGAGCTCTTGCCGCCGCCGACCGGGCCGAGCAGGTAGAGGATCTGCTTCTTCTCCTCCAGGCCCTGGGCGGCGTGGCGGAAGTAGCTCACGACCTGCTCGATCGCGTCCTCCATGCCGTAGAACTCGGCGAAGGCGGGGTAGATCTTGATGACCTTGTTGGCGAAGAGGCGCGACATGCGGGTGTCGTTGCGCGTGTCGACCATCTGGGGTTCGCCGATCGCCTTGAGCATGCGTTCGGCGGCAGTGGCGTAGGCCAGCGGATTGCGCTTGCACTCCGCGAGGTAGTCTTCGATCGACAGCTCTTCTTCGCGACTGCGCTCGAAGCGCGCGGCAAAGTTGCTGATGACATCCATGCTGATCTCCTGTGCGGCGAGGAGGCGCCGAAGGCTTGTGGCCTTCGTCGTCCGGGGAAGTTCTGATGGAGCCCGGCGGGGCGCCATCAGAGCTTTCCTTGGCAATCAGCGGCTGTCGTTCAAGCGGTCAAGCTTCGTTCATCGTGCCACAACGCAAGCCTCGAGATGCGAGGTGTTCCCGGACCTGCTCGTTTCACATGTGGCGAGTTAGCAAGCAACGTGCCGAAATCGGCTTCGGTTGACGCCGACCCCCCGAAGCGAGGTTGTCGCGTGCGAAGTTTCTCGGTGCCTTCTCGAAGACGCTCACTGCGACACATGACCGAGGCGCGTGAGCAGCCCGTTGAGCTCATCCAGCGACGCGAACGCGATGGCCACTTCGCCGGCTTCTCCCTTGCCCGTGCGCTTCTTCACGCGGATCTCGACAGCGGCGGACAACGCGTCTGACAGTTGTTGTTCGATGCGAACGATATCGCGCCCTTTCTGACCATTCGCGCGCACCGATGCGGGCCGCTGCGGCGCGGCGAGTCGCGCCACGCGACGCTCGGCCTCGCGCACGCTGAGCTTCCGGGCGACGATCTCGTTCGCCTCGATGGTCTGCTGTGCGCCATCGAGCCCGAGCAAGGCGCGCGCGTGGCCCATCTCGAGGTCGCCGGCCAGGAGCATCTGCTGCACCGGCTCGCCGAGATTGAGCAGGCGCAGCAGGTTCGTCGCAGTGCTGCGCGAGCGTCCGACGGCGCGCGCCGCGGCTTCGT
>JADGRJ010000124.1 GCA_017881025.1 Rhizobacter sp.
AGGAGCGCGACGGTCGCGCCGCTGCGGCCGACTCCGCCTATCGCAGCGTCCTGAAGCTCGGCCCCGATACCTACGCGGCGATCGCCTATGCGGACTTCCTGATCGCGCAGCGCCGACCGGCTGAAGCGCTGACCGTGCTCAAGGACCAGGCGCGCACCGACACCGTCGTGCTTCGCCTGGCGATCGCCGGAACGCTCGCCCGCGCCGCGTCGGCGGGGCGCGACGTCGCCGAGATGCGCGAGCGGATCGCGCTGGCCAACGAACGGCCGGAAGCCAGCGTCTTCCACGGTCGCGAGCAGGCGATGTTCGCGCTCGTCGTCGAGCGCGACGCGGAGCGCGCCCTCGTGCTCGCGCGCGGCGACGTCGCGCGCCAGCGCGAGCCGCTCGACCTGCTCGTCTTCGCCGAGGCAGCGCGCGCGAGCGGCCGGCGCGAGGCGATCGACGAAGCGCGTCGCCTCAAAGCCTCGATCGGCCTGCACGATCGGCGCATCGATGCGCTGCTCTGAGGCGGCGCCGGCACGAAGGGGCCGCGCTTTGCCCGCGCTCGCCGGCACGGCGCTCTTGCTCGTCGCCGGCGTCGCCGGCGCGCACAAGGCGAGCGACTCGTACCTGCAGATCGTCGCCGCGCCGGGCCGCCTCGACGTGCGCTGGGACATCGCGCTGCGCGACCTCGACGTCGCCCTCGACCTCGACAGCGACGCCGACGGCAAGCTCACCTGGGGCGAGGTTCGGGCCGCGTGGCCGCGCATCGAGGCCTACGCGCTGCAGCGTCTGGCGATCGAAGGTTGCGCGCTCGCGCCGGTCGGCCGCGGCCTCGAGCGTCGCAACGACGGCGCCTATGCGGTGCTGAACCTGCGGTCGGCGTGCACGCTGGCGGCGACGCCGCGAATCTCGTACGGGCTGTTCGCCGACGTCGATCCGACCCATCGCGGCATCGCCAAGGTGCAGCGCGCAGGGCAGGAGGTCGCGCTGTGGGTGCTCGAGCCGAGCGCGGCCCTGTTGGCGACGGCGTCCGCTGCGGGCGGTGCTGCCCCGGGAAGCGCTGCGGCTGGTGCGTCGCCAGCGTCGCCCGCCGACGCGTCGGCGCAGGCGACGCCGAGAAGCGGACGCTGGGAGTTCCTGCTCGAGGGCGTCCGCCACATCCTGACCGGCTACGACCATGTCCTCTTCCTGCTCTGCCTGCTGCTGCCGTCGGTGATGCGAAGGACGCCGACCGGATGGCAGCCGGTCGAGCGCCTGGCGCGAGGCGTGTGGCCCGTCGTCGGCATCGTCTCGGCGTTCACGGTCGCGCACTCGATCACCCTCGGCCTGGCGGCGCTGAAGCTCGTCTCGCTGTCGCCGGCGTTCATCGAGCCGGCAATCGCGGCGACGATCGTTCTCGCCGCGCTCGACAACGTGCTGCCGGTCTTTCCGGTCCGGCGCGTCGTCGTCACCTTCTTCTTCGGCCTCATCCACGGCTTCGGCTTCGCCGGCGTGCTCGCCGAGCTCAACCTGCCGCGCGCCGACTTCGCCTGGGCACTGCTCCAGTTCAACCTCGGCCTCGAGGTCGGCCAGCTCGTGATCGTCGCCGTCGCGACGACCGCGCTCTTCAACCTGCGCCGTTGGCGCGGCTACGCTCGGTTCGTCATCGGCGGCGGCTCGGCGGTGGCGATCGGGATCGGCGTTCTGTGGCTGATCGAACGAACCGCGAACGTCTCGATCCTGCCGTTCTGAGGCCGGTCCTCTACAATGAAAGGAACAGCACCCCACAAGAGCGAGAAAGGCATGACGGTTATGACACCGCGAACTACCACCCCCGTCCGGAGGGTGTAGGCCGCCGCGCGTCCCCGCATCCGCATCGTCTTCCTGTTCGAACGAAAAGCGCGGCCGGTCCGCGCTTTTTTCATTGCTGGAGTGTGCTCATGATCTCGATCCAACTGCCCGACGGCTCGCGCCGCGACTATCCCGGACCGGTGACGGTCGAGGAGGTCGCCGCCTCGATCGGCCCGGGCCTCGCCAAGGCGGCGCTCGGCGCGCGCGTCGGCAGCGGCGCGGCGAGCCGGCTCGTCGACACGAGCCACGTGATCGACCGCGACGAGCAGCTCGCCATCGTCACCGACAAGGATGCCGACGGGCTCTCGCTCATTCGTCACTCGACGGCGCACCTGCTCGCGTATGCGGTGAAGGAGCTCTTCCCCGACGCGCAGGTGACGATCGGCCCGGTGATCGAGAACGGCTTCTACTATGACTTCGCCTACAAGCGGCCGTTCACGCCCGAGGACCTCGCGGCGATCGAGGCGAAGATGAGCGAGCTCGCCCGGAAGGACGAGAAGATCACGCGCCGCGTCCTGCCGCGCGACGAGGCGGTCGCCCATTTCAACGCGATGGGCGAGGCCTACAAGGCGGAGATCATCGGCGCGATACCCGCGGACGAAGACGTCTCGCTCTACCGCGAGGGCGGGTTCGAGGACCTGTGCCGTGGCCCGCATGTGCCGCGCACGGGCAAGCTCAGGCACTTCAAGCTGATGAAGGTCGCCGGCGCGTACTGGCGCGGCGACCATCGCAACGAGATGCTGCAACGCATCTACGGCACGGCGTGGGCGACGAAGGAGGAGCTGCAGCAATACCTGCACATGCTCGAGGAGGCCGAGAAGCGCGACCACCGCAAGCTCGGCCGCGAGCTCGACCTGTTCCACATCGACGAGGTCGCGCCGGGCGTCGTCTTTTGGCACCCCAGGGGCTGGGCGCTCTGGCTGGCGATCGAACGCTACATGCGCGACGTCTACCGCGACACCGGCTACCAGGAAGTGAAGGGCCCGCAGCTCCTCGACAAGAGCCTGTGGGAGAAGACCGGGCACTGGCAGAACTATCGCGAGAACATGTTCACGACGGAGTCGGAGAAGCACGAGTACGCGCTCAAGCCGATGAACTGCCCCGGCCACGTCCTCATCTTCAAGTCGCACCTCCGCAGCTACAAGGAGTTGCCGATCCGCTACGGCGAGTTCGGCCAGTGCCACCGCAACGAGCCGAGCGGCGCGCTGCACGGAATCATGCGGATCCGCGGCTTCACGCAGGACGACGGCCATGTGTTCTGCACCGAGGACCAGATCCTCGACGAGTGCGTCGCCTATACGGCGCAGCTGCAGCGCGTCTACCGCGACTTCGGCTTCGGCGACATCATCTACAAGGTCGCGACGCGGCCCGAGAGCCGGGTCGGCGCCGACGACCTCTGGGACAAGGCCGAGTACGCCCTGCAGGAGGCGCTGCGCCGCTCCGGTTGCGAGTTCGTCATCTCTCCCGGCGACGGCGCCTTCTACGGGCCGAAGATCGAGTACACGCTGAAGGACGCGCTTGGCCGCCCCTGGCAGCTCGGCACGATGCAGGTCGACTTCAACACCGCCGAACGCCTCGGCGGCGACTACGTCACCGAGACCAGCGGGCGCGCTTTCCCGGTGATGCTGCACCGGGCGATCGTCGGCAGCTTCGAGCGTTTCATCGGCATCCTCCTCGAGCATCACGCCGGGGCGATGCCGGCGTGGCTGGCGCCGGTCCAGGTGAGCGTGCTCAACATCGCGGAAAGCTCCGCCGGCTACGCCCGGGAAGTTGCCAAAACACTGCAAAAACAAGGACTTAGAGCCGAGAGCGATTTGCGGAACGAGAAAATCACCTATAAAATACGGGAGCATTCGTTGCAAAAGGTCCCGTACATCCTGGTCGTCGGCGACAAGGAGAAGGCAAGCGGGGCCGTTTCCGTGCGCGCCCGGGGCAATCACGACCTCGGTGCGATGCCCGTCGGCGACTTCATCGCGAAGCTCGCCGCCGACATCGCCCAGAAAGCGTGAGAGCTCCCGGCCCGAAGCGTCATTCGGGCCCTTGGGCGCGCTTTGTCTATTTGTGGGCCCGTCGCCTGGGGCTCGATGAAAGGCATTTCACATCGCTACTTTCGCTGACCGCCGTCAACCCAACGCCGAGCGCAAGCACAGGCTCAACCGGGAAATCCTCGCCCCTGAAGTCCGACTGAACGGACCCGAGAACGAACCACTGGGAATCGTCCCGATCGCCGAGGCCTTGCGGCTCGCGGGCGAACAGGACGTCGATCTCGTCGAGATCGTCGCCCAGGCCGATCCGCCGGTGTGCCGGCTGATGGACTACGGCAAGTTCAAGTACCAGGAGCAGAAGCGCGCGGCCGAGGCGAAGGCGAAGCAGAAGGTCATCGAAGTCAAGGAAGTGAAGTTCCGCCCGGGCACCGACGAGGGCGATTACGCGATCAAGATGAGGAACCTGCGCCGCTTCATCGAGGAAGACGGCGACAAAGGAAAAGTCACCCTGCGCTACCGCGGCCGCGAGATCACGCACCAGGACATCGGCATGCGCCTGCTGGAGCGGATCCGCGACGAGCTGGCCGATGTCTCGGTCGTCGAGCACATGCCCAAGCTCGAAGGCCGGCAGATGGTGATGGTGCTCGCGCCGAAGCGGAAGTAGGGCGAGGGGATCGAGAGCGATTCGATCGAGCGCACGACGCTCGATCGCCACAAGCGGCTGCAGGCTTGCAAGACGGCGGGAACTCCCGGCGGCGCCTGGCAGCAGCAAACAAAGAAGGAGCAGTCATGCCCAAGATGAAGACGAAGAAGAGCGCCGCGAAGCGGTTCCGGGTCCGCCCGGGCGGCACGGTCAAGCGCGGCCAGGCGTTCAAGCGCCACATCCTGACGAAGAAATCGACCAAGACGAAGCGCCACCTGCGCGGTGCCGTCACGGTCGACAAGACGAACATGGGCCACATGGCGCAGATGCTGCCGTTCGCTGGCCTTTGATCGCCGCCTCGTTGCTCAACTTCGAAAGGAACTAACCCATGCCTCGCGTCAAACGCGGCGTCACCGCGCGTGCCCGCCACAAGAAGGTCCTCGCCCTCGCCAAGGGCTTCCGCGGCCGCCGCAAGAATGTCTTTCGCATCGCCAAGGAAGCGGTCATGCGCGCCGGGCAGTACGCCTATCGCGACCGCCGCACCAAGAAGCGCGTCTTCCGCCAGCTCTGGATCGCCCGCATCAACGCGGCGACCCGCGGCCTGGGCGTCACCTACAGCAAGTTCATGGCCGGCCTGAAGAAGGCGCAGATCGACATCGACCGCAAGGTCCTCGCCGACATGGCCGTCCACGACCCGGCGGCCTTCGGCGCCGTCGTCGAGAAGGTGCGCCCGCACCTGTCCTGAACTTGCCCTGGCCGGCGCGAGGCGCCGGCACGCCCGCTGCCGGCGTTGCGACGCCGGCCCACGTCGCCCCACGATGAACGATCTCAAACCGGTGGTCGACAGCGCCCTCGCGGACTTCGCGCAGGCGCGCACGCCTGCCGAGCTCGAGGACGCGAAGGCGCGCTACCTAGGCAAGAGCGGCATCGTCACCGAGCAGCTGAAGGCGCTCGGCGCCTTGTCGCCCGAGCAGAAGAAGGCGCGAGGCGCCGAGATCAACGTCGCCAAGCAGGCGATCGACGCGTCGCTCGTCGCGCGCCGGGCCGAGCTCGCCGAAGCGCAGCTCGAGAGCCGGCTCGCGGCGCAAGCGCTCGACGTCACGCTGCCGGGACGCACTCGCGGCACGGGCGGCATCCATCCGGTGAGCCGCGCCCTCGAACGCATCGAGGCGATCTTCGCGTCGCTCGGCTTCGAGGTCGCCGACGGTCCCGAGATCGAGACCGACTGGTACAGCTTCACCGCGCTCAACAACCCCGACAACCATCCTGCGCGCTCGATGCAGGACACGTTCTACGTCGACCTCAAGGACGACGAGGGACGCTGGCTCAACCTGCGGCCGCACACCTCGCCGATGCAGATCCGCCACGCGCAGGCGCACGCGAAGAAGCACGCCGGCGCGGCGACGATGCCCGACGTGCGCGTGATCGCCCCGGGCCGGACGTTTCGGGTCGACAACGATGCGACCCACTCGCCGATGTTCCACCAGGTCGAAGGCCTCTGGCTCGGCGAGGACGTCAGCTTTCGCGACCTGAAGGCGGTCTACCTCGACTTCATGCAGGCGTTCTTCGAGACGAGCGAGCTGAAGCTGCGCTTCCGGCCGAGCTACTTCCCGTTCACCGAGCCGAGCGCCGAGATCGACCTGATGTTCGAGACCGGCCCGCTCGCTGGCCGCTGGCTCGAGGTGTCGGGATCGGGCCAGGTCCATCCGCAGGTCGTTCGCAACATGGGCTTCGACGCCGAGCGCGTCATCGGCTTCGCCTTCGGCTCCGGGATCGATCGCCTGGCGATGCTGCGCTACGGCATCGACGACCTGCGCCTCTTCTTCGACGGTGACCTGCGCTTCCTGCGCCAGTTCGCCTGATCCTGAACATGTGCCCGATGGCGCCTCACTTTGTTCGCTGCCCCCCGAGGGGGCGCTCAGGCCCCTTCGGGCGGCCGTGCGGAGCCTGAGGCATGCAGTTCCCGGAATCCTGGCTGCGCGAGTTCTGCGATCCGCCGATCGGCACGGCGGAGCTCGCCGAGAAGCTGACGATGGCCGGGCTCGAGGTCGAGAACCTGCGCAAGGTCGCGCCGCCGTTCCACGGCGTCGTCGTCGCCAAGGTTCTGTCGGTCGCGCCGCACCCGAACGCCGATCGTCTTCGCCTCTGCGAGGTCGACGTCGGCGCGGCCGAGACGCTGGCCATCGTCTGCGGCGCGCCCAACGTTCGCGCCGGGATGAAGGTGCCGTGCGCGCTCGTCGGCGCCGAGCTGCCGCCGGCGAAGGAGGGCGCGACCGAGCCGTTCAAGATCGAGGTCGGCAAGATCCGCGGCGTCGAGAGTCGCGGCATGCTGTGCTCTGCG
Source organism: Rhizobacter sp. (assembly GCA_017881025.1). Taxonomy (GTDB): domain Bacteria; phylum Pseudomonadota; class Gammaproteobacteria; order Burkholderiales; family Burkholderiaceae_C; genus Schlegelella_A. Next base: position 6,782 of record JADGRJ010000124.1, read on the forward strand.
CGTGAGCTCAAGCTCTCCGACGACCACGAAGGCCTGCTCGCCCTCGACGAGAGCGCGACCATCGGCGCCGACCTGCGCGACGAGCTTCGCCTCGACGACACGATCTTCACGCTCAAGCTCACGCCGAACCTCGGCCACGCGCTGAGCGTGTACGGCGTCGCCCGCGAAGTCGCTGCGATCACGGGAACGCCGCTCGAATCGCCGACCTTCGCGACGGTGCCGGTCGCCGGCGACCGGACGCTGGCGGTCGCGATCGAAGCGCCCGACCTGTGCGGGCGCTTTTCGGGTCGAATCGTCGCCGGCGTGAATGCGAAGGCGACGACGCCGCGCTGGATGGCCGATCGCCTGGCGCGCTGCGGCCAGCGCACGGTCTCGCCGCTGGTCGACATCTCGAACTACGTCATGTTCGAGCTCGGTCGGCCGTCGCACATCTTCGACCTCGACAAGATCGAAGGCGGCCTCGCGGTGCGCTGGGGCAAGAAGGGCGAGTCGCTCGAGCTCCTCAACGGCAGCACTGTCGAGGTCGACGAGACCGTCGGCGTCATCGCCGATGGCGCGCGCGTCGAGTCGCTCGCCGGGATCATGGGCGGCGCGGCGACGGCGGTTTCCGACGCGACGCGCAACGTCTACGTCGAAGCTGCGTTCTGGTGGCCCGAAGCCGTCGCCGGCCGCTCGCGCCGCTATAACTTCTCGACCGATGCCGGCCACCGCTTCGAGCGCGGCGTCGATCCGGCAACGACGGTCGAGCACATCGAGCGACTCACGTCGCTCATCGTCCAGATCTGCGGCGGCGCCGAGACGCGCTGCGGGCCGATCGACGATCACGTCGTCGCGTTGCCGAAGCTCGCGCCGGTGACGCTGCGCGTCGCCCGCGCCGCCAAGGTGATCGGCATGACGGTCACTCAGGCCGACTGCGAGCGCGTGATGTCGCGCCTCGGCTTCGCCTGGACGAGCCGGCCGGGCGAGATCGACGTCGTCCCGCCGAGCTGGCGCTTCGACATCCGTCTCGAGGAAGACCTGATCGAAGAAGTCATCCGCCTGATCGGCTACGACGCGTTGCCCGCCGGGCCCGCGCGCGGCACGTTGCAGGCGAGGGTGGCGAGCGAGTCGCGGCGCGGGACGAGTGCCCTGCGCCACGCGATGGCCGACCTCGGCTGGCAGGAGACGATCAGCTTCAGCTTCGTCGACGAGCGCTGGGAGCGCGACTTCGCCGGCAATCCGGCGCCGATCCGCGTCGTCAACCCGATCGCCTCGGCGCACTCGGTGATGCGCTCGAGCCTGGTCGGCAGCCTGGTCGAGGTCCTGCGCGTCAACCTCGCGCGGAAGCTCGCGCGCGTGCGCGTCTTCGAGCTCGGCAAGGCATTCGTTCGCGACGAGGCCAGCAGGGCCGGCCCGCTCGGCGTTGCCGGCGTGCGCCAGCCGCTCCTTCTCGGCGGCCTCGCCTACGGCCCTGCCGCGCCGCCGCAATGGGGCGTGGCCGAGCGCAGCGTCGATTTCTTCGACGTCAAGGGCGACGTCGAGGCCTTGCTCGCGCCGGCCGTCGCGCGCTTCGTTGCGGCGCCGCATCCTGCGCTGCATCCGGGCCGCAGCGCGGCGATCGAGATCGACGGCGAACGCATCGGCGTCATCGGCGAGCTGAACCCGCGCTGGCGCCAGGCCTACGAGATCCCGGGCGACGCGATCGTCTTCGAGCTCGACGCCGAGGCCTTGCAGCGTCGCCCCGTGCCGACCTTCGCGCCGCTGCCCAAGCAGCAATCCGCATGGCGTGACATCGCCATCGTCGTCGGTCGCGACGTCACCCATGCGGCGCTGATGGACTCGATCGCCGCCGCGGGCGAGAGCGCGGTGCGCGAGTCGACGCTGTTCGACATCTTCGAGCCGCCGCAGGGCGCCGCCGGAATCGCCGCGGGCGAACGCAGCCTCGCCGTCCGCCTCGAGCTGCGTGACGACGAGCACACCCTCACCGACGAGCAGATCGAGCGCATCGTCGGCGTCGTCGTCGCCTCGCTCGCCGGTCGCCTCGGCGCGCGGCTGCGCCAGCAGTGACCGACCGACTCGACGCCATGGCCCGTCCCCCAAGCCCGCCCGATCGCGTCCTCCTGCCGACGCTGGTCACGCCGACGCTGACCAAGGCCGAGCTCGCCGAGCTGCTGTTCGAGCGCCTCGGCCTCAACAAGCGCGAGTCGAAGGACATGGTCGAGGCCTTCTTCGACCTCATCTACGCGACGCTCCTCTCGGGCGACGACGTCAAGATGTCGGGCTTCGGCAACTTCAACATCCGGCGCAAGGCGCCTCGGCCCGGGCGCAATCCGCGCACCGGCGAGGCGATCCCGATCAAGGCCCGGCATGTCGTGACTTTTCACGCGAGCCATAAACTGAAGGGAGTCGTGCAGGGCGACACGCCGGTCTCAGACGACTTCGAGTAAAGTCGAGCTTTATCTCCTGATCTTATTGATTTTCATGGAGAAAACGCTACCTGCGATCCCCGCCAAGCGCTACTTCACGATCGGCGAGGTGAGCGAGCTCTGCGGCGTCAAGCCGTACGTGCTGCGCTACTGGGAGCAGGAGTTCACCCAGCTCAAGCCGATGAAGCGGCGCGGCAACCGGCGCTACTACCAGCACCACGAGGTGCTCCTGATCCGGCGCATCCGCGAGCTGCTGTACGAGCAGGGCTTCACGATCAGCGGCGCGCGCAACCGCCTCACCGACGTCGCCGCGACGCGCCACGAGGCGGCACCCCGGCCTGCGGCCGAGCCGGCGAAGGCGCAGCGCGGCGGTGCGCGCCACGATGGCGATCTCGGCGAGGCGGCGAGTGAACCCGACGGCGCCGAGTACGAGTCGATCGGCTCGGTCACGCTGTCGTCGGCGCAGGTGCGACAGGAGCTGCTCTCGATCCGCGGCCTGCTCGGTCCCTGAGTCGGGGCCGCTGCCTATAATCCGCGCAACGGGGCGTAGCGCAGCCTGGTAGCGCACTTGCATGGGGTGCAAGGGGTCGCGAGTTCGAATCCCGCCGTCCCGACCAACGAAACCAACGGGTTACAGCAGAGATGCTGTAACCCGTTTTGCTTTGGGGCCGCCGTGTCCCACCGGCGTCCCAATCTTTGGCCGTTCAGCGCGCTATCGAGCAGCGCCGGCAGCGGCGCGACACGTCGTCGTGGAGCGCGAGCTCGACGGCCGCCAGCATCGGCGCGCGCGACGGTGGGCAGGCGGTGCACCGGCATCTCGATCGCCGGCCGCGCACCGCGGGGCTGCGACCGGTTCCTGCGGATCCTTGATCTTTATCAGATCGGCGCGAACGGTCGAGCACAGACTCCGAATTGATTGCGTGCCATGTGGTCTGGCGATGGCCACGCTTAAGCGACTCTGAGGACACCGCGATGACCGAGACCTTCTACGAAGTCATGCGCCGGCAGGGGATCACCCGCCGCAGCTATCTCAAGTTCTGCAGTCTGACGGCCGCCTCGCTCGGTCTCGGGCCGGCATTCGCGCCGACGATCGCGCATGCGCTCGAGACCAAGCCGCGCACCCCGGTGCTGTGGCTGCACGGGCTGGAATGCACCTGCTGCACCGAGGCCTTCATCCGCTCGGCGCATCCGCTGGCCAAGGACGTGATCCTGTCGATGATCTCGCTCGACTACGACGACACGATCATGGCCGCCGCCGGGCACCAGGCTGAGGCCGCGCTCGAGCAGACCATGAAGGACTACAAGGGCCAGTACATCCTCGCTTGCGAAGGCAACCCGCCGCTCGGCGAGGACGGCATGTTCTGCATGCCCGGCGGCAAGCCCTACCTCGAGAAACTCAAGCACGTGGCCAAGGACGCCAAGGCGATCATCGCCTGGGGTTCGTGCGCATCGTGGGGTTGCGTGCAGGCCGCCAAGCCGAATCCGACGACGGCGGTGCCGATTCACAAGGTGATCACCGACAAGCCGATCGTCAAGGTGCCGGGCTGCCCGCCGATTCCCGAGGTGATGACGGCCGTGGTCACCTACATCGCCACGTTCGATCGCCTCCCCGAGCTCGACCGGCAAGGCCGGCCGAAGATGTTCTACAGCCAACGCATCCACGACAAGTGCTATCGCCGGCCGCACTTCGACGCCGGGCAGTTCGTCGAGAAGTGGGACGACGAAGGCGCCAAAGAGGGCTATTGCCTCTACAAGATGGGCTGCAAGGGGCCGACGACCTACAACGCCTGCTCGACGACGCGCTGGAACGAAGGCGTGTCGTTCCCGATCGGCTCGGGCCATGGCTGCATCGGCTGCTCGGAAGACGGCTTCTGGGACAAGGGCTCGTTCTACGACCGGCTCACCAACATCACCGAATTCGGCGTCGAGGCCAACGCCGACAAGGTCGGCCTCGCGGCCGCCGGCGTGGTCGGTGCCGGCCTGGTCGCGCACGCCGCCGTGACCGCGATCCGGCGCGCGGCGGACCGCAAGAAGACGCAGGCCGAAAGCACTGACAAGGTGGAGCACTGATCATGGCCGTCATCGAAACCCAAGGCTTCAAGCTCGACAACAGCGGCAAGCGGGTTGTCGTCGATCCGATCACGCGAATCGAGGGGCATTTGCGCATCGAGGTCAACCTCGACGACAAGAACGTGATCCGCAACGCGGTGTCCACCGGCACGATGTGGCGCGGCCTCGAGGTCATTCTCAAAGGCCGCGACCCGCGCGACGCCTGGGCCTTCGTCGAACGCATCTGCGGCGTCTGCACCGGCGTGCACGCGCTGGTCTCGGTGCGCACCGTCGAAGACGCGCTGAAGATCAAGATCCCGGACAACGCGAACATCATCCGCAACCTGATGCACTCGAC
>JADGRJ010000125.1 GCA_017881025.1 Rhizobacter sp.
CGAACGCCTTGCCGGTCAGGCCGAACAGGGTTTCGACGTTGGTCTTTTGGGTGTTGACGATTTGTTCAACGGTGATCATGAGGGGTCTCCTTGACGGTGTAGGGCGGGCTAGTCTTTACGCGCCTTATGCTGCAGTGCAACATGGACTAAGTGTAGAGGCGCAGGGACGGAATGCAAGCGCATTCTGTTGCGCTGCAGCAAACCTAGTGCGACGCCCCTAAGTACGAGTTCGCCGTGGCGAGCGTCGGCTCACCCGCCGGCGGCTGGAACGAGGGAACAGCGCTCTTGGCGCCAAGCTCGTCCTCTTTGTAGGCAACGTTCCTCTCGGTGACTTCCAATACGCCGAAATTCGGGAGTTCGCACGCCGTGCGCTTGCTGCACTGGCCGAACCAGCTGAGGAAGCTCCAGTGATGGCCGGCGTGCAGGGGCGTCTCTTTAAGCTCGAAAACTTGTAAACCTTATCGCAGTTGCGGCGTCCTGGGAGGAATCTCACGTCAGCCTACGGAGACGAGCAATTGCGATGGCCGCACAATCGCGCGTATGCCAAACATCGCATCACTCCTTAAAGCCGAAATCTCGCGAATTGCACGCAAGGAGCTCAGAGTCGAGACGCTTGCCCTTAAGAAGTCCGTAGTAGCCCAACGAACGGAAATTGCGGCTTTGAAGCGCCGTACGCTGTCTCTCGAGCAGACTCTTCGGCGGCAAAGTCGGGGACAGCCGCAGACTTCCTCCGTCGCCACCGATGACACGGTTCCGGCAGGCAGTCGGTTCAGCGCCAAGGGCTTGCGATCACAACGACGCCGCCTTGGGATTTCGGCTGAGGAGTGTGGTCGCCTAGTAGGAGCCTCCGGGCAGTCCGTCTACAACTGGGAGCAGGGGAAGGCGCGACCCCAGACGAAGCATCTGGCAGCGATCGCGGGCCTGAAGACCTTGGGGAAGAAGGGAGCGGCGGCGGTGATCGCTTCCCGGAAGACTTCGAGCTAGGCGCTGAGCCGCAGCGCCGGATTGGGGCCGCCGCCCCAGTCTTCGAACCACAGCTCGGGGCGTTCGACGCGGAACTTCGCCGCGAGCGCGATGCATCCCTGCGCCGCGGCGCTGGCAGTTCGGTCGAGGACGGTCACGTCGACGCCGTTCGAACGCAGGAACTCGATCGTTTCGGGGCCGGCAGCATTCACGGCATCGCCGATGACCACGCGCGGTATGCCGAACTGCACCAGCATGCCGGCGCACATGAAGCACGGCTGCAGCGTCGTGTACATCGTGGTGCGGTGACGGTTCTTCATGCGTCCCGCGTCGCGGATGGCAGCCATCTCGCCGTGAACGATCGGGTTGCCTTCCTGGACCAGGCAGTTATGCCCTTGCCCGAGAACGACGCCGCTCGCGGAATCGGCCAGTACGGCACCGATCGGGCACCCGCCCTCGTCATAGCTTTTCCGAGCAAGTTCCAGCGCACGTGTCATCAGCGCTTCGTCATCCAAGACCATCTCAGCTCCAACTCCATCGCGGTGCATCCAGCGCGTTGAGGAAATGCATCGGTCATTTCCGGGGCAGCCGGATCGTAAACACGGTTCCCGTTGCAGGAGATGAATCCACCGTGATCTTGCCGTGGTGAGCAATCACGATCTTGCGAACGATGAAGAGGCCGAGGCCGAGGCTGGTGTAGGGCTGCATATGCGGTTCAGGTATCGCCAAGGGCACACGAACCAAGGGCTCGAAGAGCACCTGCAATACATCCGCGGGAATCGGCCGGCCGAAGCTGACGACCGTGAGCACCACGGCATCGGCTTCGCCCCGCGCGTTGAGCGAAACAATGGAGTTGCGGTCACCATGCAGAACGGCGGTGCTGAGCATGTTCAACAGCACTTGCTGAATGCGCGGAGGATCGGCATTGATCTGCAAGTCACCCGAGAGCTCCTGCGCGAACTTCAGTTGCGGATAGATCCCCTGAATCACGTCCACTGCCTCTTCGCAAGCGACTCGCAAGTCACATGGCGATCGCGCAACCGCGATTCCCCGCGTCAGCCCGGTTCGTGCGTACTCGAGCAGGTCCGCGATGAGGTGGCCCATGAGCCTCGAAGACCGCCCGATCCGCCGCAAGAACTCTTGCCGGGTCTTTTCCTCGACTTCGGACTTGGCGAGCATCTCGCTCGATCCTTCGATGGCCCGCAGCGGACCCTGGAGATCGTGCCCGATCACAGAGACGAATGTGGTCACGTCGTCGGAATAGCGGCTCACCGATTCCCCGAGCGCCTGGTCGATCGCTTCATTGAAGCGGGCAATCTCTTCGATCGCCTGAGCAATCGTGCTGCTTTCCGCTGATTGGCGCCAGAGCGACAAGACACTTGCTCGCATGGCACGGAACTCACTGACCATTTGCGCAAGTTCGAAACCCGCCAAGTGACGCATCGCTCCGTGCGCCGCGGCAATCGTCGCCGACGCGGCCGGGGCGAGTGCCACTTGCTTCGATTTGGCGGCCCGCTCGTCCTCGGTCTGGCTCGTCTCCATGTCCCTGACGACCGCCAAGAGAATCTCGCGGCAGTGGTCGCGCAGCGCAAGGCCTGACAGCGTCTTCGCAGCGGGCAACAAAGTCCGAGCGAAGGTCTCCCACTCCGCAACGATGGCGTCCAGATTCTCCTCAATGAAGACACTGAACCGCATAGCGAATTCCACTTTCGATTGAGGGCCCAACCCGATGCAAACGTGACGACGAGCCGGCTGCCAAGCCCGCTCCATGCATCGTGGGCAACGCCCGTGTCACCGTGCGCCTCTACGAGTGTAGGTCCAGCTTCTGGCCGTCGGCAACACCGTTCGGAGCGAGCCGCCGCACAATCCCGGCATGTCGAACATAGCCAGCATCCTCAAGCATGAGATCTCGCGCGTTGCTCGCAAGGAGCTCAGGGTCGAAATGCTTGCCCTCAAGAAAGCGGTGGCCGCCCAGCGGAAGGAGATCGCCGCGCTGAAGCGCCGCACCCTGTCCCTCGAGCAGACCCTTCGGCGCGCGAGTCGCGAACAGCCGAAGAGCTCTTCGGGCCCAAACGATGAGACGTCCCTGGAGCGCCGCCGGTTCAGCGCCAAGGGCCTGCGGTCACAACGACGCCGCCTTGGGATATCGGCTGCGGAGTGTGGGTTGCTGCTGGGAGCGACAGCGCAGTCCGTCTACAACTGGGAGCAGGGCAAAGCTCGTCCCTCGGCCAGGCACATGCCGGCGGTTGCGGCGTTGAAGAGCTTGGGAAAGAGGGAGGCGGCCGCGACAATCGCCGCCCGGTCACCGTGAGCCAGGGATGCTTCGTCGAGTAGCGCTCGCTGGCGCCTGCAAGCTCGCCGCCGCGGGCGTCCCGTTCTTCGGCCTCGGCAGCCTTGCGGTCGCGGCCGCACCGACATTGGCCGGGGCTCGACAACGGCACGACGTGCACGAATTGGTGATCGGATCGGCGGTCATTCGTAGTGCGTCCACATGCGCAGGACGCGAACGGTGCGCTCGGCCCTGAACACCTCGTACACGAGTCGATGCTGGATGTTGATGCGTCGAGAGTAGGCGCCTTCGAGGTCGCCGACCAACTTCTCGAACGGTGGCGGGTTCTGGAACGGGTCGTCGCGCAGCACGTCGAGCAGCGACTGCGCGTTCTCCTTGAGCCTTGCAGCGGCGATCTTGCGAGCGTCCTCGACGGCGTGCTTCGCGAAGACCACCGTCCAGCTCACCAGCGCAAGTTCCTCGCGCTCTTGGCGAGCGGCTCGGCCATGCCTTTCTTGATCGACTCGCGCATTCCCGGCACCGCAAGCAGATGCAGCGTCTCCTGGATCGCCTGCCAGTCTTCCGCCCCGATCAGGACGGCGCTGCTGTGTTTGCCGGCGATGACGACCGGCTGATGCGACTCGGCGGTCTGGTCGATCAGCCGATACAGGTTGGCACGGGCTTCGCTGGCGGTGAGGGTGGGCATGCGGATTTCTCGAAAACGCTAGCGTACGTTAAATCGTACGCAACGTCAAGCGCGAGCGCTTCGGCTCAACCCGCAGTCGCCAGGTCCTTTCCCACGGCCAAGACCTCGTCCACCAGCGCATCGGCATCGGCAAGCGTGCTGCGCGGGTTGATGAAGCAGGGGCGGATCGCGAACCGTCCGCCGACCTTCGTGGACGAGGTCACCGTTCGTCCGCGTGCACGGATGCCGTGGAGGATGGCCTCGTTGAGCGCGTCCAGTCGGACGTCGTCTGTCCAGCCGACGGGTCGGTAGCGAAAGCAGCAGATGCTGAGCACCGGCTCTGCGAGCAGTTGCAGCGTATCGACACTGCGGGCGCGATCGGCTATGCGGCGGGCGCAGTCGTTGTGGCGCACGATCCGTTCCTGTACGCCGCTCGACCCGATTTCGCGCAGGATCGCCCAGACCGCGAGGCCCCGAGCCGGTGCCGAGAAGTCGACTCCGAAGTCGGGTGTTCCCAGGCCCAGCTCGTCGAAGGGCGAGCCGGTGTCGCCGGTGCCGACGGGCACCTGGCGTTCGCGGTCATAGGCGCCGGTTTCGACCTCGAACGCGCGCGCGAGCACGCCCGCGTCGCGGACGATCGCGGCACCTGTCCCCACCGGGGCGGCCAGCCACTTGTGCGGGTCGATGGCGAACGAGTCGTACGTCGCGACGTCGCCGAACCGCTCACGGACGCGTTCGTCGAGCACACCCCAACCTCCGTACGCCCCATCCACGTGCAGCCAGATGCCACGCTCACGGGCAATGCGCGCGAGCTCGGCGATCGGATCGACACGCCCCAGGTTCACGTCGCCGGCACATGCGACGACGGCCACCTGCGTGCGGCCGGCAGCAGCGTCTTCGTCGAGCGCGGCCTGCAGTCGGTCCAGATCGATGGTGCCGTGCCGATCGAGCGGAACTTCGCGCAGGCTGCGGCGGCCCAGGCCGAGGACGCCCAGCGAACGGCCGACGACGTGGTGGGTCTCCGTGGAGCAGTAGACGCGCGGCTCGACGAAGCCGTCGTTGCCGTCGCGCGAAGGGTGCAGGCCGAGCCGCTCTCCGGCATGCTGCCGCGCAGCGCCCAGGCCGATCAGATTCGCGGTCGACCCGCCGGCGGTGAACGTGCCGGCGAAGCTCGCGGGAAATCCGAGCAAGGCGATCAGCCAGCGCATCGCGAGGTCGTCGACGAAGTTGCCGGCGGTGGCCCACCACCGCTGAGGAACCGCGATGGCCTGTGCCAGATCGGCGGCGATGCCCACGTCGGTCGGCATCGTCGTCACCCATCCGGAGAAGCCCGGGTGACCCGTTCGCAGGCCGTTGGCCACCACCAGGCTTGCCAGTTCTGCCAGGACGGCATCCCGCCCGACGCCCGTGACGGGAAGCGCCCCGTCGAGCGCGGGCTGCCACTGCGACCGCGACCGTGCAGGGTCGGGCCCCTCGAACCGAACGAAGCGTTCCAGCGAAGGGAGCAGGGCGCGGATGGCGCCGCTCAGATCATGCGTGGTGGCGCGATCGCAGATCACGCTCACGCAGCGGCAGCCATCTGGTAACCCGGCGTCGAGCGCGACAAGGCCTCCTCCTCGGGAGTCATCTCGGTCGCCACGCCCTCGAACAGCGGCGTCGACAGGTAGCGCTCGCCGGTGTCGGGCAGCATGCAGCAGAGGACGGAGCCTTCCGGTGCGCGCTCGGCGACCTGGACGGCGGCCGCGAGCGAAGCCCCGCCGGAGATCCCGGTGAAGATCCCCTCCTCGAGGGCGAGCCGCCGCGACCAGGCGATCGCGTCGGGGCCGGCGATCGGGATCAGCTCGTCGTAGTAGTGCTTGTCGACCGACTCCTGCAGGACGTAGGGAATGAAGTCGGGAGTCCAGCCCTGGATCGGGTGCGGCGTGAAGGCGGAGTGGCTGCCGGCCGGAGAGTGGTCGGCACCGCGCTCCTGCGCCACGCCGCTGCCGAGCAGCTGGGCGATCGAGGGCTCGCTGAGAATGATCTTCGTGTTCGGGCGCTCCTTGCGCAGCACGCGCCCGACGCCCGTGATCGTGCCGCCGGTGCCGTAGCCGGTGACCCAATAGTCGAGGCGCTCGCCGTTGAAATCGGCGAGCAGCTCCCGCGCGGTCGTGTTCTCGTGGATCTTGGCGTTGGCTGGAGTCTCGAACTGCCGCGCGTAAAACCATCCGTTGGCCTCGGCGAGCTCCTGGGCCTTGCGGTACATCCCCAGGCCCTTGGCTGCGCGTGGCGTCAGGACCACCTTCGCACCGAGGAAGCGCATCATGCGGCGCCGCTCGATCGAGAACGAGTCGGCCATCGTGACCACCAGCGGATAGCCCTTGGCCGCGCAGACCATCGCCAGCCCGATCCCGGTGTTGCCGCTAGTCGCCTCCACCACCGTCTGCCCCGGCTTGAGGTCGCCGCGGCGCTCGGCCTCCTCGATGATGCTGATCGCGAGGCGGTCCTTGACCGACCCGGCCGGGTTGAAGAACTCGGCCTTCACATACAGCCGCACATGCTTCGGTGCGATGCGGTTGACGCGGATGCAGGGGGTGTTGCCGATGGTGTCGACGACGCTGTCATAGAGGCGCTTGCGACCGTCGGTGGTGCGGGAGGCGTGCGAGGTCATGGAGGGGTCCTGCTGCTGTGGAGAAATGGAAGCGCTGCGAGCGTACTGAGCGGGCCATCGTTGTCAACCCTTAGAGATGTGATGGCCCTTCATGGCTGCGGTCGACGCCGCCGACGAATTCAAGGTTGAGTTCTCGCCGCTGAAGATCGTCTCGACGTCGGTGCGCGAGTTCTGGGGCCGGAGTCGATAGAGCCACGCAGGCTGGAGAACGAGTGCAGACGCGGTGCGGTGTTTGGCGAAAGCCCCTGCTCAATCCCTCCTTGACCTTGCGTCTGGAGTTGATGCGGTCACGAACGGGGTTTCCTGTGCCCGATGCGTGCCCCGAACGAAGCACGCAGGAACAGGAAGCTCGCCACGGCCCAGGTCGCCCCGAGCGAGAGCGCGGCGAACCACACGAGCGGATGCGCCAGCAGCAGCAGCGGGCCCATGCCCCATAGGATCACGGCCAGCCACATCGATCCGCTGATCACCGCGATCGCCAGGTACAGCCGGGCCATGACGCCGAGACGCCGAGGCGGATGCGGTTTCCCCCCCTCGGGGAGTGCCACTCCGCGGACGGGCGCCACGCCGGCCCCTGCCTTGGCGACGGCAGCCGGTTCGGCCTCGAGCGCCAGGCAATCACGGACGAAACGCCCGATGCGCTGCGTGGCCTCGCGCGCCTCGGGGAGGAAGTCGAAGGCGACGAAGACGTGCGGCATGCCGTCCCAGACGAGCAGGGTGGCCTGGGGCCAGCGCTGGGCCACGCGCACCGAATCGTCGAGCAGGAGCTCGGTGCTGCCGACGATCACCAGCAACGGCGGCAGGCCGGTGAAGTCGCCGAACAGCGGCGACACATGCGGGTGGGTGCGCAGGTCGCGGTCGGCCAGGTACACGGGCACCAGCCCGTCCATCGAGTCGGCGCTGAACATGTCGTCGACGCCGTCGTTGCGCTGCACCGACTCGCCGCTGAAGGTGAGATCGGTCACCGGCGAGAGCGCCACCGCGCCGGCCGGCAGTGGCAGGCCCTCGTCGCGCAGGCGCAGCAACAGTGCGAGCGTGAGGTTGCCACCCGCGGAATCGCCCGCGACGACGATGCGCCCGGCCTCGTGGCCCTGCGCCAGCAGCCAGCGGTAGGCGGCCATGCAGTCGTCCAGAGCCGCTGGATAGCGGTGCTCCGGAGAGAGCCGATAGCTCGGCATCAATCCGCGGCACCGGCTCGCGCGGCAGATGCGTGCCAGCAGCGCTCCGTGCAACATCGGCGTCTCGGCAATGAAGGCCCCGCCATGCAGGTACAGCACCACACCGTCGCGCCGCCCGCCCTTCACGGTGACCCAGCTCGCGGGCGCCGTGCCGGCGATCACCGGTTCGACGTGCACATCGGGCGCCGGGCGGCCCAGGGCATCCAGGCGCGCGGCCGCCTCGCGCAACTTGAGCGGATTGGAAACCAGTCGCATCTGCGCACGCATCAGGCGCAGCGCCGGAAACAGCAGGTTCCGGCCGATGAGGTCACGTAGTTTTCTCAAGGCTCTTCTCCTTCGAGCGCCGGGCCGTTGCCGGCGGCGCTGTGCGGGCTGCTCAACGTGTGGACCTTAGGGGCGCAACGCAAATGCCGCGTCGAACACCGCGCGCATCCTTGTACTCACTGACGGCAGCCTATCGACCACCCGCTTCGCCCAATCAAAGTACTCTTGCTTCCGCTCAATTGGCCAGCCCGCTGGCGGGCTGTTTGCGACATCGCGCAGGTTGCACGTCTTGTCCGCAAGTTTCACCAGGACAGCGCGCTCGCTGAGATGAGGTGCATGGTCGACTTGATGCTCCTTTCGCTGAGCCTTGAGCAACGTCTTGTCATCAGTCACTTCCATCACCACGTCCGCAACGGTCTTGCCGAAATTCTCGACGAGCTCTTCATATGTCGTCAGAGTGTCTTCGATGGTGTCGTGCAGGACCGCTGCCATCAGCGTCGCAACGTCGGAAACGTCGCCCTCGGTGGCCAGCACGTGAGCGAGCTGCAGAGGATGGTTGATGTACGGACTGGCATCGACATCCTTGCGCCGCTGCTTGCTGTGTTTCGCCGCTGCAAAGGAAATGGCGGCGAGAAGTTCAGCGTAATGTTGAGTCATGGCTTGGTCTGATCGTCGCTCGATTGTCGAATTCTCGTGAAAGTGCCGACCGCAAAGATAGTCGATGTACATCGGGCTTCTTCCAGCGGCCGCCCCCGGGTCAATCCGAGGGATTCGGCGATCCATCCAAGATGTTCCAGAACTGAAAGGCGCTGCCCGTTCGGCCGAAAGCGGTAATAAGGCCGAACAGCGCCTCGGACGGCATGCACGTGGGTCGACACTGCGGGTAGATTGCTTCGCTCTCGAATGACCCGATGCAGCGCGCCGCGCTTGCGAGGTCGCCGAGCGAGTCCCCCACAAAGTGGAAGCTGCAAGTGCCGCGACCAGCGAGCTGCCCACCGTTCTGGACGATGACCGGGCGGCCCGCTTTCGCACGAAGCAACTCGACCGAATCCTGAGTCATTCGGCGGTGGCCGCCGTGCTTGCCACGGCATTCGCGGGGCTGATCGCGGTCTTCCTGGAGCCGGTGTTCGGTGCGCTCCTGGTCCATGCGTGGTTCGCGGCGAAGGTGCTCAGCGCCGCGCCGCGTCTCGCGCTGGCTCTTGCCTACAAGAATCCCCGCGCGCGCTCCACGATTCAGAGAAGGGGGTCCATCCTGTACTGGAGCCTTGCCCTGGACGGGGTCATCTGGGGGCTCGCAGGGCTGGCCAGTGCGCGAGCTCCGGCGGAGGCAGCGTCCGCGCTCGTCGCCTGTCTTGCGGTGGTGGCGACCGTGGCAACTCTTGGCCTCCAGGTGCGACTGCTTGCGACAGCGATCTTCGTCACTCCGCTCCTCGCACTTTCCGTGGTGGGCCTTCTCCTTCGGTTCGACGGTCTGGGTGCGTTCGCATCCGCAGGCCTGGCCTTGCTGATCGTCCAGCTGTGGGTCTCGGGCTATTCCAATGAGAAACGCCTCGCACGGGAGTTCCTCTCTCGGGAGCAGCTCTCCAAGTCCTTGCAGATCCAGTCCGACACGGCAAAGCGGCTCGAAGAAACGAGCGATCAACTGCGGCGCCAAAGCGCGGTCAAGTCGATGTTCCTCGGGACCATGAGCCATGAGCTCCGGACGCCGCTGCACGGCATCCTGGGCGTCACCTCGATGATGCGGCGCGATCACTCCGACGCCGACTCGGCCTACCGCCTCGGAATCATCCAGGCGCAAGGGGAGCATCTGCTCGGCCTCATCAGTGCACTGCTCGACGTGTCACGGATCGAGACGGGCCGCCTGGAGCTTCATCACGCGACTTTCGATCTCGCCGAGGAGGTCCGGCAACTGGCAGACCTCTACACGGAAAGGACATCGGCGACGGCGATCTCCTTCGTTCTGGATGCGCGCATTCCGCCGCACTGCTGGGTCACCGGCGACCCTGCCCGCGTGCGTCAGGTGCTGCACAACCTTCTCGGCAACGCCGTGAAGTTCACCAAGCGGGGCTGGATCAAGTTGAGCATCAGTCGGGGCGAAGCAGGCGAGACGGTGTTCACCGTCGCCGACACGGGGTTGGGCATCCCGGCTGCGGATCAATCAGCCGTGTTCGAGGCCTTCCGCCAGGCCGCGGGTCCGGCGGCGCAGCCCGAAGCAGGAACGGGATTGGGCTTGACCATCGCGCGCGAGCTCGCCCGTGCGATGGGCGGCGACGTGACGCTCGAAAGCGTCGCGGGCGTCGGCTCCAAGTTCGAGTTCAGGGCATTGCTGCGCGCCGCGGACGCGCCTCTCGTCGAAGAGTCGGACGCGAGAGCCGCAGACCGCCCACGTCGGTCCTTTGCGGGCTATCGGGTCCTGATGGCGGAAGACAACGACGTGAACGCCTTCATTGCCGAGGCGCTCCTTCGAAACCACGGCGTCGAGGTACTCCGGGCGACGGGTGGCCTCGAGGCGGTGACGGCAGCCATGGACAAGCAGCGACCGCACCTCGTCCTCATGGACCTTCAGATGCCGGACCTCGACGGCCTGGCCGCCACCGTTGAAATCCGTCGCCAGGAAAAAGCAGCGCGCGTTGCGCAAGTGCCCATCGTCGCCATGACCGCGAACTCGAGTCGAGACGACATGGCGACGTGCGAGGCCGCTGGCATGAACGGCTTCTTGAGCAAGCCCTTCAGCGACGTCGAGCTGGCGCGCACCCTGGCTGACCACCTCGGGCCGGGGATCCCCACCCTCGGCGACGAGAACGACGACCTAAGCGGTAGCTACGAGGCTCAGCCGCCGCTGGTGGGCCGCAGCGGGACTGTTCACTGAGCCGATGCTGATGTCCGGGTGGTCGGTCTCGACCATGAAGCGCAGCAGCCGATGCCTCTTCTCGTACCAGTCAGCCGCGGCGTCGGCAATGTTCATGACGAGGATGCGATGAGGAAGGTTCCAGCCATGTCCCAAGGGCACCAGGCGCTGGTCCTCGTACATGTCGAATGCGCCGAGATACTCGTACTGTTTCATCAGCCCCGGTTTGCGGGCGCCGACGATCATCCATTTCACCTGTAGCGACAGGCAGCGCAGATAGCCCGCCTTCCAGAGCGCCGCCTTGACCAGCGGATCGGCACCGGCCGCGATCACGAGGCGACTCATCTCGCATCGACCGCCGCCGGCGGTGAGCCACTCCGGAAGCGACAGATACTTTTCGATCTCGACCTGGACCCCGCCGCGCGTGTTGTCCTGCACCCGCATCGTTCCGATCGGAGCGCCTGAAGCCTTGTCCTCGCACAGGAAAACGCCCGTCCAGGGCGACTGGTCGATGGCGTCCGGCAGCGCCATGTGTTCGCGCAGCGCGGGTGCGTGATGGCCGTAGCCCATGGCACGAAGGCGGCAGACCTTCGCCATGTCCTCGTGCGTCTCGACCAGCCGCAGCGTGAAGCTGAGTGAGTCGATGGACATCCGCCCTCCCGATTCTTAGTCGCCGTCCGATGCCGTAGCGCCTTTTGGCGCGACCGCGTGAGGCCAATCCTACAGGCGGCAG
>JADGRJ010000126.1 GCA_017881025.1 Rhizobacter sp.
CGCCGGAAATCGATGTCGCGCAGCGACAGCTGGGTGCGATTGAGGCTCTCCGCGAAGCGGGTCGTCTGGCCGCTGGAGCTGGCCAGCGTCGCCGGCGCGTTGTTGTCGAGCGAGACGATCAGCACCTTGCCGTCGATCTGGGCGCGATATCCGGCCGGCGCCTTCAGGTTCAGAACCAGGCGCGTGCGCTCGCCCGACTGGGCGATGCTGACCGAGCGGAGGTTGCCCTGGTTGATCTCGACGGTCGACTTGCCGAGCCCGTTGGTGACGCCCGGCAGGTCGAGCGCGACGCGCGGCGGCGCCTGCACCGTGAAGCCCGCCGGCACCGCTGTGAGCGCTTCGGTCAGCTCGATGCGGATGACCTCGGAACCCGCCTGCTGCGAGCTGTTGATGGACTGGATGACGTTCTGCGACAAGGCAGGAAACGCCGCTCCCGCCGTCAGCGCGAGAGCCAAGATTCGCGAGCGCCAGCTGGACATCGGTTTCTCCCAAATGCTTTTCATCGCGCCTTCTCCTGAAGCTGGAGGGCGCTGTTGCGCTCGATCCATTCGCCGGCCGCGTCTTGCACGATTTCGCGGTAGGCCACGTCGGTCTCGGAGATCTTGATGATCTTCCCGTAGTTCTGGCCAAGGTAGTCGCCTTGCTTGACCTGGTAGAGCAGGTTGTCCACTTTGAGCAGCGCGTAGGGGCGCCCGTTGCGAGTCACGCTCCCGACCATCGCCATGCTGTCCACGGGGTAGGCCTCGAGCGGTTCCTTGCGGCGGTTGATCTCGGCCGCCAGCAGGGAATTCGGCTGCCGCGCCTCCTGCTTGAGGGCGACGGTCAGCTTTTGTGTGCTGAACGGCTCGACTGCGCCGAGCGCCGCATACGGCTGGGGATTGAACTTCTTCGGCGCGGACAGCGGCTCGACGTTGGGCTTGACCTCGCGCTTCTGCTGCTCCATCCACTGCTGCAGCTCGTCCTGATCGCCGGCGCAGGCCGACAACACGGCAGCGCACACGACGAGGAGTGCCGCCGATCGGCGCCGCGCCGACTCGACCGTGCTCATGGTTTCGCTCCCGGCTTCGCCTTGACGGCCGCCTTCCTGACTTCCTCGATCTCGACGGGGTCGAGGTAGCGATACGTGCGGGCGGTGGCGTCCATGCTCAGCACGCCGTTCAGCTCCTTGGCCGACACCAGAGTCATGTTGTGCAGCGTGACGATCCGCGACAGGTTGGCGATGTCGGCAGCAAAGGAGCCGATGTCGTGATAGCGCCCGGTGACCCTGATCGAGATCGGCAGCTCGGCGTAGTAGTCCTTGATCACGACCTGACCCGGCCGGAACAGCTCGAACTGCAGGCCACGGCCGAGGCCGGCCTGGTTGATGTCGGAGAGCAGCGCGTCCATCTCGGCCTTGCCGGGCAGCTGCTTCTCGAGCTGGGTGACGTATTCCTCGACCTGCAGCTTCTGCTTGCGCAGCTCGCCGAGGTTCACCGCCTGGGCGAGCTTGTTGCGGTAGTCCGCCTTCAGCGTCGGTTCCTTGTTGTGCTCGGCGTCGAGCTCGTCGTGCACCGTCGACAGGACGAAGAACCAGCCGACGACGACCATGGCGAACGCCACGGCGACGAAGGTCAGCGTCTTGGGCAGCAGCGGCCACTGGCCGGGCTCGTTCGGGTTCAGCCCGCGAAACTGCGAGGCCGCGCCTTCGAAGACCGAGTTCAGGTCGACGTTGGCGGTCTTGGTCTTGGTTGCCATGGCAGCTCAGGTCTTCTTGACGACGACGGCGATCGCCGCCGATGCCGGCGCGCTCGCCGCGGCCGGGATCGCATTGGCCGCCGCCTGCGAGGCCGCCGCGGGCGTGTCTTGCGGGCGCTTGACGGTGAGGCGGATCGCGAAGTCGAACAGGCGCTTCTGCTCTTTATTGGCGCCCTGGATCGTCGCGGCCTTGCTTTCGACGAGCTCCGGCTTGACCAGCCACTCCGAGTTGTAGGCGGTGTTGCGAAGCAGCTCCGACACTCGCTCCTGCGTCTGCGCGATGCCGGCGACGTTGAGCGTCTGCCCGTCCTGCTTGACGGCGGTGATGTAGATCCCCTCGGGGACCTGGCGGACGAGCTCGTTGAGCACGTGCACCGGCACGTTGCGGTCGATCTGGAGGTCTTCGACCGCCTTCTGGCGCGCCTTCAGCGAAGCGATCTCGGCCTTCAGGCTGGCGATGTCCTTGATCTGGGTGTCGAGCTTGGAGATCTCGGTCTGAAGGTAGGCGTTGCGCTGCTGCTGGCCGGAGATCAGCTGCTGGACGACGAGATACCAGACGCCGACGATGGCGGCGCCGACGACGGCGGCGACCGCCAGACCGGCGAAGAAGGCGATTTTCTTGCGCCGGCGCCGCTCCTCGCGGTGCGGCAGCAGGTTGATCATGATCACTGCGCAAACCTCCGCATCGCCAGGCCGCACGCCGTGAGGTACGACGACGCTTCCCGGCGCAGCTTGGCCTCGCGCACCGCCGGGCCGAGCTTCATGTTCTCGAACGGGTTGACGACCATCGACGCGAACCCGGTGAGCTCGGTGACGCGGTCCTTGAGGCCCGGCAGCGTCGCCGTGCCGCCGGCCAGCATCACGTAGTGGACCTTGTGATGCGGCGTGCTGGTGAAGAAGTACTGGAGCGCCCGGCCGATTTCCTGCGACAGGCTGTCGACGAAGGGCGCGAGCAGCGAGGTCTCGTAGTCGTCGGGCAGGTCGGCGGCGAGCTTCTTCTGCTCGGCCTCCTCGTAGGAGAAGCCGTACTGGCGCGAGATGAGCTGGGTGAGCTGCGAGCCGCCGAAGGCCTGGTCGCGGTCGTAGAGCATCTCGTCGTCGCGCAGCACCTTGAGGCTGGTGGTGTCGGCGCCGATCTCGAACAGGGCGACCAGCGCGTCGCGGCCCTCATTGGGCAAGCTCGAGACGACCCGGCTCATCGCCAGGCGCGAGGCGTGCGATTCGATGTCGAGCACCGCGGGCTTGAGGCCGGCCGCTTCGGCCAGGCCCTGGCGGTCCTGGACGCGGTCCTTGCGCGACGCGGCGATCAGCACCTCGACGTCGCCGACCGAGGTCGGGCTCGGGCCGATGACGCAGAAGTCGAGGCTCACCTCGTCGAGCGAGAACGGGATGTACTGGTTGGCTTCGGTCTCGACCTGGACCTCGAGCTCTTCTTCGCGCAGACCCGCGGGCAGCATGATCTTCTTGGTGATCACCGCCGACTGCGGCATCGCCATGACGACCTGGCGCGTGCGCGTGCCGCTTTTCGTGACCAGCCGCTTGACCGCCTCGGCGACTTCGTCGAACTTTTCGATCTGACCGTCGGAAATCCAGCCTTTCTCGAAACTTTCGGAGCCGAATCGCTCCAACACGTACTCCCCGCTTCCGGTCTGGCCGAGCTCGACGAGCTTGACGCTGGAAGAGCTGATGTCGAGGCCGATCATCGGTGGGTGCTTGCGGCCCAACAGCGTGTCGAGAAAGCTCACGGTGCCCCTTTTCCAGCGTCGAAAACGAGCGCGCTGGAGTGTTAATAAGTTACTTTGATGCTAGCAGTAAAGCCTTTGAATTCCAAAGACAAACCCGGGGCCGCCGCCCCGTGCGCGTTGCAAATCTCACACGCAAAGGCTCGGCAAGATGCGTCTTCTTGCAACGCGTTTTCGAACTGTCCATTGCGTCACTGATCCGGCCCACCGACATTCCTCCGAAAGGGACCGAGGACCGGGTTTCTATAATGCGATCGCCCTTACTGGACGCGTGTGACAGATTCCGATTCCCCGGCTGACCGCGAGACCCGATCGCGCCCGTCCGACCGGTGGCCGACATGGCTGCGCGTGATCGTCCGGATCGTCGTCACCCTGCTCGGACTGGCGGCATCGGCGGCGCTCGCGGTCGTGCTGATCGCCGCCATCGCGCTGGCGGTCTCCTACCCGAACCTGCCCGAGATCGACAGCCTCACCGACTATCGGCCGAAGCTGCCGATGCGAGTCTTCTCGGCCGACGGCGTTCTCCTCGGTGAATTCGGCGAGGAGCGGCGCAACTTCGTGCCGATCGCGCAGATCCCCAAGGTCATGCAGGACGCGGTCCTCGCCGTCGAGGACGCGCGCTTCTACAAGCACAGCGGCGTCGACTACGTCGGCGCCCTTCGCGCCGGTCTCGCCAACTTCGGCGAAGGCCACAGCGCACAGGGCGCTTCGACGATCACGATGCAGGTCGCGCGCAATTTCTATCTCTCGACCGAGAAAACATTTACTCGCAAGATCTACGAGATGTTGCTTTCTTTGAAGATCGAAAGCCTGCTCAGCAAGGAACAGATTCTCGAGGTCTACATGAACCATATCGCGCTCGGCCAGCGCGCCTACGGGTTCGCGTCGGCCAGCGAGATCTATTTCGGCAAGCCGCTGAAGGACATCACGGTCGCCGAGGCGGCGATGCTCGCGGGCCTGCCCAAGGCGCCCTCGGCGAACAACCCGATCGTCAATCCGGAACGCGCCACGCGGCGCCAGCGCTACGTCATCGATCGCATGCTCGATAACGGCTTCATCACCGTCGCCGAGCGCGACGCGGCCCTGAAGCAGGTCCTGAAGTACCGCGCCCCGTCGGAAGTGGCGGTACACGCCGAGTACGTGGCCGAGCAGGCGCGCCAGATGATCTTCAACCAGTACGGCGCCGAGGCCTACACGCGCGGCCTCAACGTCTACCTGACGCTCAACTCGGCCGAGCAGACGCTCGCCTACCACGCCCTTCGCAAGGGCATCATGGACTACGAGAAGCGCCAGGTCTATCGCGGGCCAGAGGACTACATCGACCTGCCGGCCGACCGCAGCGAACTCGACGCGCGCATCGCCGAAGCGCTGCAGGACTTCCCCGACAACGACGAGCTGCGCGCTGCGGTCGTGACCGAGGCGTCGGCGAAGAAGGTCGTCGCCGTGCTGCAGAACGGCGAGGCGGTGACGATCACCGGCGACGGCCTGAAGCCGGCCACATCGGCGCTCTCGCCCAAGGCCAACCCGAAGACGCAGATTCGCACCGGCGCGGTCGTCCGTCTCATCCGCGGCGCCAAGGGCGATTGGTCGATCACGCAGCTGCCCGAGGTCGAAGGCGGCTTCGTCGCGATGGACCCGCGCACCGGCAGCGTTCGCGCCATGGTCGGCGGCTTCGACTACTCGAAGAGCAAGTTCAACCACGTCACCCAGGCCTGGCGCCAGCCCGGTTCGAGCTTCAAGCCCTTCATCTACTCGGCGGCGCTGGAAAAGGGCTTCACGCCGGCGACGGTGATCAACGACGCGCCGCTCTTCTTCGACGCCGGCACGACCGGCAGCCAGCCCTGGGAGCCGAAGAACTACGACGGCACCTACGACGGCCCGATGTCGATGCGGCGCGGCCTCGCCAAGTCGAAGAACATGATCTCGATCCGCATCCTCAAGTCGATCGGGCCGGCTTACGCGCAGCAGTGGATCAAGCGCTTCGGCTTCGACGCCGACAAGCACCCCGCGTACCTGCCGATGGCGCTCGGCGCCGGCGCCGTCACGCCGCTGCAGATGGCGTCGGCGTACAGCGTCTTCGCCAACGGCGGCTACCGCATCAACCCGCTGCTCATCAGCCGCATCACCGACAGCAAGGGCCACATCATCAACGAGGCGCGCGTGCCGACGCTCGACGAGTCGGCGCGGACGATCGACGCGCGCAACGCCTTCATCATGACCAGCCTGCTGCAGGAAGTCACCCGCTCGGGCACGGCGGCGAAGGCGCAGGCGCAGCTCAAGCGCCCCGACGTTTTCGGCAAGACCGGCACCACCAACGACTCGCACGACGCCTGGTTCGCGGGCTGGCAGAAGAACATCGTCGCCGTCGTCTGGATGGGCTACGACGACCCGAAGAAGCTCGGCGACCGCGAGACCGGCGGCGGCCTCTCGCTGCCGATCTGGATCGACTACATGACGACGATGTTGAAGGGCGTCCCGGTGCAGGAGCCCAGCGCGCCCGAGGGCGTCGTCAACCTCGGCGGCGAGTGGTACTACGAGGAGTACGCGCGCGGCGCCGGCGTGAGCAGCGTCGGCCTCGAGGACAAGGCGGCGCCGACGCCGCCGAGCGACGAGGAGCGCAACGGCATCCTCGACCTGTTCCGCCGCTGACGTCGCGGCGCGCGGTCAGGGCTCGAAGCGAAGCGGCCGTCCCGCCTGCGCGCTCGCGCAGGCCGACAGGACGGCAAAGAACTCGCGGCCATCGCGTCCGTCGATCCAGCGGCCTTCGACCGAGCGGAAATGAAAGCCGCCGGACTGCGCCGCCAGCCACAGCTCCTGGAGCGGCGGCTGGGTGTTGACGACGATCTTGCTGCCGTTCGGAAAGGCGAGCTCGAGCAGGCCGCCGGTGCGGCTGGCGTCGATGTCGATGACGTCTTCCTGCAGGAAGCGATCGGCCGTGGCCTCGATCGCGGCGAGCACCGCCCGCGTCCGCGCTTCGTAGTCGGCAGCGGAGAGAGGCTCGGCTTTGGCGGGAACAGTGCTCACGGTCGATAAAATCGGCGAATGACAAGACGCGCTGGCAGTGTAGTGGCGACGGCTGCGCGGGCGATCGTCGCCGCGGCCGTCACGGCCTTGCTTGCGGCATGCGGCCAGAAAGGCGCCCTCGTTCTCGCCAAGCCGGCGCCGTCGGCGGTCGCGCCGGCCGTACCTTCCTCGGCGACGACAGTCGTCCCCTCGGCGTTGCCAACGTCGGCACCGGCGTCGCGCTGATGGACCTCCCCGGCGCGCCCGACATCACGCTGCGCGAGGGCCGCCTCATGGTCGAGGGCGTCGCCGCCGTCGACCTCGCGCGCCGCTTCAAGACGCCGCTCTACGTCTACTCGAGCGCGGTCATGGCGCACGCGCTCGCCTCGTACCAGAACGCGCTCGCCGGCCGCGACCACCTCCTCTGCTACGCGGTCAAGGCCAACTCGGCGCTGGCGGTGCTGCAGTGGTTCGCGCGCCGCGGCTGCGGCTTCGACATCGTTTCCGGCGGCGAGCTCGAGCGCGTCCTCGCCGCCGGCGGCGACCCGCAGCGGATCGTCTTCTCCGGCGTCGGCAAGACGCGCGCCGAGATGGAGCGCGCGCTCGCGGTCGACGTCCTCTGCTTCAACGTCGAAAGCATCGGCGAGCTCGAGCTGCTGAGCGAGGTGGCAAGCGGCACCGGCCGGCGCGCGCGCGTCAGCCTGCGCGTCAATCCCGACGTCGACGCCAAGACGCACCCGTACATCTCGACCGGGCTGCGCGCGAACAAGTTCGGCATCGCCCACGAGGACGCGCCGGCCGCGTTCGCGCGCGCGTCGCGCCTGCCGGGGATCGAGGTGGCCGGAATCGACTGCCACATCGGCTCGCAGATCGTCGACGCCGATCCGTACGTCGACGCGCTCGATCGCCTCCTCGACCTGGTCGAGCGCGTCGAGGCCGACGGCGTGCCGCTCGCGCACATCGACGTCGGCGGCGGCCTCGGCATCACCTACCGCGACGAGACGCCGCCCGATGCCGGCGCCCTGGTCGCTCGCCTGCTCGAGCGCATCGACGCGCGCGGCCACGGCCATCGCAAGATCGTCTTCGAGCCGGGCCGCTCGCTGGTCGGCAACGCCGGCGTGCTCGTCACCGAAGTGCTCTACCTCAAGCCCGGCAGCGAGCGCAATTTCTGCATCGTCGACGCGGCGATGAACGACCTGATGCGGCCGGCGATGTACGGCGCGTGGATGCGAATCGTCGAATGCGCGCCTGCCCAGGCGGCCGCGGTGACCTGGGACGTCGTCGGGCCCATCTGCGAATCGGGCGACTGGCTCGGCCGCGAGCGAACGCTCGCCGTCGCGCCCGGCGATTTCGTCGCCGTCCTCTCCGCCGGCGCCTATGCGATGAGCATGGCGAGCAACTACAACACGCGGCCGCGCGCCGCCGAGGTGATGGTGTCGGGCAGCGAGGCCGTGCTCATCCGCGAGCGCGAGTCGCTCGCCGACCTGACGCGGGGCGAGCATCTGCTCGGCGACGACGCGCGGGCGCCGGCCTGACCCCTAGATCCGCCGCTCCTCGACCGCGTGGCAGGCGACCCGGACGCCGTCGATCGCAAGCAGCTCGGGACGCTCGATGCGGCAGCGCTCGTTGGCGTGCGGGCAGCGTGGATTGAAGGTGCAGCCGGACGGCGGGTTGAGCGGGTTCGGCACCTCGCCCTGCACCGGCGTGCGCGATCGGCCGCTCATGTGGATGTCGGGGATCGCGTCGAGGAGCATGCGCGTGTAGGGGTGGCGCGGACGCGTGAAGAGCAGCGCCTTGTCGGCCAGCTCGACGATCCGGCCGAGGTACATCACGCCGACCTCGTCGCTGACGTGGCGGACGACCGCGAGGTTGTGCGAGATGAAGAGGTACGTCAGGCCGTGGCGCGCCTGCAGGTCCTTCATGATGTTGAGGACCTGCGCCTGCACCGAGACGTCGAGCGCCGACGTCGGCTCGTCGCAGACCAGGAACTCGGGCTGGGTCGCGAGCGCGCGCGCGATCGAGATGCGTTGCCGCTGGCCGCCCGAGAACTGGTGCGGGAATTTCTCGGCGTCGGCGCCGGCAAGGCCGACCGAGGCGAGCAGCTCGTCGACCCGCTCGGCGATTCGCTGCCGGGTCGCGCCGCCCTCGCCCGCCGCGAAGCCGTGCTCGCGCAGCGGCTCGGCGACGATGTCGCGCACCTTCCAGCGCGGGTTGAGGCTCGCGTACGGGTCCTGGAAGATCATCTGCATGCGGCGTCGGATCGACGCCGGCCGCGCCCCGCCGGCACTGGCGACGACGCCGTCGAAGACAACGCTGCCGCGCGTCGGCGCATGCAGGCCGACGAGCAGGCGCGCGACCGTGCTCTTGCCGCAGCCCGATTCGCCGACGAGGGCGAGCGTGCTGCCGCGCCCGATGCTGAAGCCGACGTCGTCGACGGCGTGGACGAACTGGCGGGGCTTCCGCTCGGCGACACGGTTGAGCCAGGGCAGCGAGACGTCGAAGGTCTTGGCGAGGCCGTCGACCTCGACCAGCGCGGCGCTCAAGCGGCCGCCTGCAGCGCCGGCGCGTGCAGCCAGCAGGCGGCGCGCGTCGATCCTGCGGCCATCAGCTCGGGACGATCGACATAGCAAGGCGCGAACGCGCGCGGGCAGCGCGGGTTGAACGCGCAGCCGGCGGGAATCGCGTTCAGGCGCGGCATGGCGCCGTCGATCTGGAGCAGGCGTTCCCGCTCCTCGTCCATCGCCGGGATCGATCCCATCAGGCCGACGGTGTAGGGATGCGCCGGCGAATGGATGACGGCGTCGACCGGACCCATCTCGACGATCCGGCCGGCGTACATGACCGCGACGCGATCGCAGGTCTCGGCGATGACGCCCATGTCGTGGGTGACGAGCATGACCGCGGCGCCGTGCTCCTTGCAGAGGCGCTTGAGCAGCGAAATGATCTGCGCCTGGATCGAGACGTCGAGGGCCGTGGTCGGCTCGTCGGCGACGATCAGCCGGGGCTCGCCCGCCAGCGCCAGGGCGATGACGACGCGCTGGCGCATGCCGCCCGAGAACTGGTGCGGATACTGGTCGAGGCGCTCCGCGGCGGCCGGGATGCCGGTTTCCTGGAGCAGGCGGATCGCGCGCCGGCGTGCGTCGCCGGCGCTCAGCGACAAGTGCGTCTGGATCGTCTCGACCAGCTGCTGGCCGACGGTGTAGAGCGGGTCGAGCGAGGTGAGCGGATCCTGGAAGATCGCGCCGATCGAGCGGCCGCGGACCTTGCGCATCTGCTCGTACGGCAAGTCGTCGATCCGGCGCCCGTCGAAGCGGATCTCGCCGCCGCTGATTCGGCCCGGCGGGTCGAGCAGGCCGATGATCGCCGCGCCCGTGAGCGACTTTCCGGCGCCCGATTCGCCGACCACACCGAGGATCTCGCCGGGCGCGATCGAGAATGAAACGTCGTCGAGCGCCACCAGCCTGCCGCGCCGGCCGGGGAACTCGACGCGCAGGTTCGAGACCTCGAGCAGCGGCGTCGGCATCCGGCTAGCTGGCGGCTGGGGGCGTGCAGCCGCCCACCGCCTCCTCGTAATCGACGCGGACGTCGAAGTCCGAGGCGAGCTTGTTCGGCCGGACCGCGACCAGGTAGTAGCGGGTGCAAGGACGCACGTCGAGCGAAATCGCGCGCTCTTCGCCGAGGTGGCTGGCAGCGCCGCGCGGCCCCTGGACGACGATCTTGCGGACGCCGGGGTCGACGAGCACCGGGCTCATCAGCGTGTCCTTGCCGTCGACGCGCACGATCGTCACGGGATAGGTATCGATCGGCGTCCGGTAGTAGCGCGTGCCGTAGAGCTGCGAGAAGTGGTAGTCGGTGCTCGCACACGCTGAGAGCGCTGCGGTGCAAGCGATGACGGCCACTCGAGGAAGAAGGGAGGGAACGAGGCGCATGGTCGGCTCCTGTGGATGTGCGTCTGCCTTTGACGGTCAGCGCAGGCGCGGGTTCAACGCATCGCGCAGCCAGTCACCGAACAGATTGATGCTGAGCGCGATCAGCACCAGTGTCGCACCAGGGAAGATCACAAGCCACCAGGCGCCGCTGAACAGCTGCTTGTTGCCCTCGTTGATGAACGTGCCGAGCGAGGGAGACGTGGGCGAGACGCCGACGCCGAGGAACGAGAGCGTCGCTTCGGCGAGGATCGCCACCGCGACCTGGATCGTCGACAGCACCAGCACCGGCCCCATCACGTTCGGCAGGACGTGGCGCAGCATGATCCGCAGCGGCGGCACGCCGATCACGCGCGCCGCCTGCACGTACTCCTTGTTCCGCTCGACCATCGTCGAGCCGCGCACCGCCCGCGCGTACTGCACCCAGCCCGGCAGAGCGATCGCGACGATGACGACGCTGAATGCGAGCAGGTCGTTCGCGTTCGGAAAGAGGGCATGGCCGACGCCCGCGAACAGCAGGGCGATCAGGATCGAAGGAAACGACAGCATGACGTCGCAGATGCGCATGATGAGCGCGTCGAGCCGGCCGCCGAAATAGCCGGAGAGAAGGCCGAGGCCGACGCCGATCAGGAGCGACATCAGCACCGACGCGCCGCCGACGAAGAGCGAGATGCGCGCGCCGAACATCAGCGCCGACAGGACGTCGCGGCCCTGCTCGTCGGTGCCGAGCAGGTACTTGGTCGTTCCGCCTTCCATCCACGAAGGCGGCAGCATCGAATCGTTCAACTCGAGCGTCGCGAGGTCGAACGGATTGTGCGGCGCGATGACGTTGGCGAACAGCGCGGCGACGACGCAGAGCAGCGCGACGACCGCGGCGCAAATCGCCATCGGCGAGCTGCGGAACGAATGCCAGAAGTCGCCATCGACAAAGCGCGCCCAGCGGCCGGGCGCCGGCGTCGCGGCTGCCGTTTCGGGCGTCAGGTCACGCCGCGCCTGCGCGGCGTTGCCGCCGGCCGGCGCGAGCAAGGCCGCGTCGCCTACTTGGACTTCAACGTGATCCACTTGAAGTACATGTAGTTGTTCGGCAACTGGGTCAGCTCGACCTTCTTGCTCGCCGCCCACGCAAGCGCCTGCTGGTGCAGCGGGATGTGGCCGACGTCGTCCTGGTGGATCTTGAAGGCC
>JADGRJ010000127.1 GCA_017881025.1 Rhizobacter sp.
GCGCCGCCGAGGCGGTGAGCGGCATCCCGGCCGCGTTCACGGTCGCGCAGGCGGCGCACGAATCCGGCTGGGGCCAGCGCGAGATTCGCAACGCCGACGGCACGTCGTCGCACAACCTGTTCGGCATCAAGGCCGGGCCGGGCTGGAGCGGCCCCGTCGCCGAGGTCACCACGACCGAATACGTCGGCGGCGAGGCGCAGAAGGTGACCGCGAAATTCCGCGCCTACGCGTCGTACGGTGAGTCGTTCCGCGACTACGCGAAGCTGATGAAGGAGAGCCCGCGCTACTCCGGCGTGGTCGCGCAGGCGGCGCAAGCGCCGGCGAGCGCCGCGTCGGCGCACGGCTTCGCGCAGGGCCTGCAGCGCGCCGGCTACGCGACCGATCCGGCCTACGCCGGCAAGCTGGCGCGGCTCATCAATTCGACCTTGCGCCTGCAGAAGGCGGTGTCATGAGCATCTCTTCCCTGCTGACGATCGGCTCGCGCGCGATGACCGCGAACTACGCGGCGCTGCAGACGACGGGCAACAACGTCGCCAACGCGAATACCGCCGGCTACTCGCGCCAGACCGTCGAGCTGGCGACGGCGTTCAGCCAGCAGACCGGCGCCGGCTTCTTCGGCAAGGGCGTCGACGTCGCCACCGTGAGCCGCGCCCACAGCGATTTCCTGACCCGCGAGGCGGCGACGACGGCGTCGCTCGCCGCCGCCGACGCCGCGCGCAGCAGCCAGCTGCAGCAGCTCGAGACGGTGTTCCCGACCGGCCAGGCGGGTTTCGGCTACGCCGCCCAGCAGATGTTCAACGCCTTCGTCGACGTTTCCAACAAGCCGCAGGACTCCTCGGCGCGGCAGGTGGCGCTGGCCCGCATCGGCGATCTTGCCGCGCGCTTTCGCGGCGCGTCGGACCAGATCGATTCGATCCAGACGGGGATCGCGCAGGACCTGCGCACGGCCGTCACCTCGATCAACGCGCTGACGGTTCGCATCGCCGATCTCAACCAGCGCATCGCCAACGTCATGGGCACGGGCCACGCGCCGAACGACCTGCTCGACCAGCGCGACACGGCGATCGCCGACCTCTCGAAGATCGCCCAGGTGACGACGGTCGCGGCCGCCGACGGCACGGTCGGTGTCTTTCTCGGCGGCGCGCAGAAGCTCGTCCTCGGCGGCGAGTCGACGCCGCTGACGGCGCTCGCCGATCCCTACGACCCGGCCAAGGTGCAGATCGGCATCAGCGAGGGCGGGACGACGCGCGCCTTCCCCGACGGCTTCATCGCCGGCGGTTCGGTAGCCGGCCTCCTGCGCGTCCAGAACCACGACCTCGGCGACGCGCGCGGCCTGATCGGCCAGCTCGCCTCGGCGATCGCCGGCAGCCTCAATGCGCAGCAGGCGCTCGGCCTCGACCTCGGACAGCCCTCCGGTCCCGGCGCGCCGCTCCTCTCGGTCGGCGCCGCGGCAGTGGCGCCGTCGTCGAACAACGCGAAGCTCGCCGGCGTGCCGGTCGCGTCGTACGTCAACGGCCTCGGCGTCCGCGTCTCGAGCGTCTCGATCGCCGTCGTCTCGACGAGCGAGCTGCAGCCGAGCGACTACGAGCTCGTCGCCGATCCGGCGCTGCCAGCCGGCAGCTATCGCCTGACTCGCCTCAGCGACGGCGCCGCCCAGACCGTCAGCAACGGCGACGTCGTCGACGGCTTTCGCATCGACATCGCCGTTCCCGCGCCGGCGCCGCGCGATCGCTTCCTGCTCCAGCCGGTCTCGCCGGCGACCCGGTCGATCGTTCGCGCCCTCGACGACCCGAAGGGAATCGCCGCGGCGTCGCCGGTGACGGCGACGGTGGCGACGACCAACACCGGCACCGCCGCGATCGCGTCGCTCGCCGCGGTGAGCCCATCGATCAACCCGAACCTGACGGCGACGATCACTTTCACCGACAACAGCGGCAACTTCAGCTACAGCCTGGTCGACACGACGAGCGTGCTGCCGACCGTCAACGGCACCGGCAGCTTCGTTGCCGGCCAGCCGATCGCGCTGAACGGCTTTGCCCTGAATCTGAACGGCATTCCCAAGCTCGGCGATACCGTGACGGTCGCGAAGACGGCGTTTCCGGCCGGGGACAACGGCAACGCCAACGCGCTGCTGGCGCTTCGCGATGCGACCTTCGTCGGCCAGCGGACGATCTCGCCCGGCGTCGTCGCGCCCGGCGTCAACGTCACCGACGCGTATGCGTCGGCGCTCGCCTCGATCGGCGTTCGCGTCCAGAGCGCGAGCCTCGCCGCCGACCAGTCGGCGGCGATCGCGAGCGACGCCAAGACGGCGGTCGCCGAGAAGTCCGGCGTCAACCTCGACGAGGAAGCGGCGCGCCTGATCCAGTACCAGCAGAGCTACCAGGCCGCGGCCAAGATGCTGCAGATCGCGCAGTCGGTCTTCGACACGCTGCTGCAGATCGGCAAATAGGGGCAGAGGTCACTTCCATGCGCATCAGCACCGCCAACGCCTTTGACAACGGCATCGACATCCTCTCGCGCCGCCAGGCCGAGATGACCGCGCTCCAGGACCAGCTGACGACCGGCAAGCGGATCAGCCGCGCCAGCGACGACCCGGCCGCCGCGGCGCGCGCCGAGCGGGCGACGGCGAGCATCGGCCGCAGCGAGACCAGCCAGCGCGCGGTCGAGGCGAGCAAGGTGCTGATGACGCAGACCGAGAGCAACCTCGGCAACGCCGACGCGCTGCTTCAGCGGGCGCGCGAGCTGCTGGTCTCGGCCGGCAACGCGAGCTACGGCGATTCCGAGCGGACGAGCATCGCCAACGAGCTGCAGTCGCTGCGCGATCAGCTCTTCACCATCGCCAACCAGAGCGACGGCGCCGGCACCTACCTGTTCGGCGGCCAGGGTGCGACGCAAAAGCCCTTCATCGACACGCCGACCGGGGTGCAGTACGTCGCCGCCACCGGGCAGACGGTGACCGAGAACGGCACCGGACTGCCGCTGACGACCGACGGCCAGATCGCCTGGCTGTCGGCGCGCAGCGGCAACGGCGTCTTCGTGACGAGCGCGGCGCCGACGGTGCTGAACGCGACGATCGACAGCGGCAGCGTCTCGGACCCGAGCGCGCTGACCGGCGCGGACTACACGCTCCAGTTCAGCGTCGCCGCAGGCGTCACCACCTACGCGGTCCTGAAGAACGGCCTCGCGACCGCTGTGACGGCGGCGCCCTACGTCTCGGGACAGGCGATCACGGTCGACGGCATGACGGTGGCGGTGAGCGGCACGCCCGCGACCGGCGACCAGTTCCAGATCGCGCCGTCGACGCCGACGCTCGGCGTCTTCGCCGTCCTCGACCAGGCCGTGGCGGCGCTGAAGACGCCCGGCCGCACCGGCGCGCAGATCGCCCAGGGCAACGCCGACCGCCTGCGCGACGTCGACGCGGTGCTCGCCAACCTGCAGGCGGCACGCTCGGCCGCGGGCCAGGTGCTCAACCGCATCGACAGCGAGACGGACCGCCTCGACAGCCAGAAGCTGGCCAGCGAGACCGAGCGATCGAACGCCGAAGATGTGGACATGGTGCACGCGATCTCGGATTTTCAGAACAAGCAAAGCGGCTACGATGCAGCGCTCAAGTCGTACGCGATGGTGCAGCGTCTGTCGCTGTTCCAGTACGTGAACGGCGGTTGAGGAGGGGGCCTCGTCAGGAATCCCCGGGAGGTCTTGACCTTGCTCGACGTCGCGATCCTCGGCCAGGTGGCCCTCGGCTACTCCCCGTTCATCGACCGCAATCGCACGGTTGCCGCGACACGCCTCTCCGTCTTCCCGCTACGCCCGGACGCGACGCTCGACGTCGCCCAGCTCCTGCACGCGGTCGGCGACGTCTGGCCGGCGAGCGGCGGCAACGTCTCGCTCAACGTCGTCAGCGAGAGCCTCGTCCACGACCTGCTGCAGGCGAGCCCGTCGGCCAACCTGATGGTCGAGGTGCCGAACTTCATGGCGTCGGACCCGGCCAACGTCGAGGCGCTGATCCGCCTGCACGGCGCCGGCAACACGCTGCTCCTGAAGGGGCGGCCGAACGCCGAGCTGCCGCGCGAGATCCTGCCCTGCTTCAAGTACTCGATCATCGATCTCGCCGACGAGCGACGGATCGGCGAAGGCGCGGTCGCGCCGAGCGGCGTGACGCGCTCGATAGCCCACGTCCAGTCGGGCGTTCGCACCGTCGCCGACATGGAGGCGTCGTTCGCGCGCGGCGCCCACGCCGTCCTTGGCTGGCCGATCGACGACGCCATCAACGCCACCGCGGTGCGCACCGGCCGGCCGATGGCGCAGCCCGACCTGCAGGTCGTCGTCGAGCTGATCCATCGCGTCGACAACGAGGATCCGATCGAGAAGCTCGAGAACACGCTCAAGCGCGATCCTTCGCTCGCCTTCAAGCTGCTGCGCTACATCAACTCGCCGGCGTTCGGCCTGCGCGTCGAGATCAGCTCGTTCCGCCACGCGATCATGCTGCTCGGCTACCAGCGCCTGAAGCGCTGGCTCGCGCTCCTGCTCGCCACCGCCAGCAAGGACGTCAACCTGCGGCCGGTGATGTTCGCGGCGGTGCGCCGCGGCCTGCTGATGGAGGAGCTCGTCGCCGGCACCGCCGACGAGGAGATGAGGAGCGAGATGTTCATCTGCGGCGTCTTCTCGCTCCTCGACCGCATGTTCCAGGAGAGCTTCGCCAAGCTGCTCGGCTCGATCCCGGTGCCAGAACGCGTCTACCAGGCGCTGGTGAAGAGCGAAGGGCCGTACCAGCCCTACCTGGCGATGGTCAAGGCGGCCGAGGGCGAATCGGTCCACGACTATCGCGAGGCGGCCGAGCATCTGCTGATGAGCGTCGCCGAGATCAACCGCGCGCAAATGCGCGCCCTGATGGGCGCCGGCGCGCTGGAATGATCGGCGGCGCCGGCGACCGGCCGGGCGCCGGGCCGCTCCCAAGCCCGGCCGCGCCCCCTCGGGGGGCAGCGCCGACGCGGCAGCGGCAAGGCGCCATCGGGCTTCATGGCGTCCTGCCGGCGGCGGTCCAGGAAACGCTGCAGATCTTCTGGGAGTCGCCGTTTCCGGCGACCCTGCAGGACGAGCAGTTCCGCCTCGTCGACGTCAACGACGCGTACCTCGAATTCAGCGGATTCGCGCGCGAGGCGCTCGTCGGCCGCGACCCGATCGAGCTGCAGCCCGAGGAGGGCCGGACCGCCCACCGCGAGCGGCGGCGGCTGCTGCAGGCGACGCGCGGCCGCGCCGACGCGCCTGCGCTGAGCGAAGGGCGCCTCGTCGACGCGGGCGGCTTCCAGCGTTGGTACCGGGCGGCGCGCCGCGTCCTCGAAGGCGAGGGCGGCCGGCCGCTCTACTTCGCGGTCCTCCAGGACACGACGAGCGAGCACCCCGCGCGCGAGCGCGCCGACCGCTCGGTGCATCCCGAGCTCGGCCAGCGCTGGCTGCTCACCCGCGTCGACGTCACCCCGCGCCGGGCCCGGCCGCAGCACCGCGCCGTCGCCGCGGCGGGCGCGACGGCAGGCTCGAGAGGGCGGTACCCGGCATGGCGAGAATTGTAGGAGCCGCCTGTCGACGGATCGCCCGATCCGTGGCACGCCGCACGGCACGCGCCACCGCCGGTCGGTTCAAGTCTCACCGGGCTGCGCCGAAAATGCGCTGTGCGGTCATGGCCGCCGGTGCCGTCGCGCCGGCCGCCCGAGTGCACGGAGTTCATCCCGCGACACCATGTCCCAGCCCCTGAGCGCCACCCTCCTCGACGCCGAAGCGCTCGATCGCCTGCGCGAGCTCGACCCCACGGGCAAGGGCCGGCTTCTCGAGCGCGTCCTGCGCGCCTTCCATTCGTCGGCGTCGCGGCTGGCGCAACAGTTGGGCGAGGCGCGCACGAACGGCGACATGCAGGGCATCCGCCACGTCGTGCACACCCTGAAGTCGTCGTCGGCGAGCATCGGCGCCCTCGCGCTGGCGCGACTTTGTGCCGAAATCGAGACTTCGATTCGTGCCGAGGCGTTCGCGACCCTGCCCGAGCGTCTCGATGCCATGGACCGCGAGCTGGCGGCCGTGCTACAAGTGGTAACGCCCATGCTGTCCCCGCCGGACACGCCGACATGACCCTGCGCGCCGAGCCTTCCGCCGACGACATTCCCGAGCGGCCGCGCGTGCTGCTGGTCGACGACGACGAGGTCAACCTGCTGCTGACGTCGGTCGCGTTGCAGGACCAGGGCTTCGCCGTCACCGAGGCGGCGAGCGGCGAGGCGGCGATCCGCGTCCTCGCCAACTGGCTGCCCGACATCGTCGTCCTCGACGCCGTCATGCCCGGCCTCGACGGCTTCGAGACCTGCCGCGAGCTGCGCGTCCTGCCCGGCTTCGAATCCCTGCCGGTGCTGATGCTGACCGGCCTCGACGACGACGCCTCGATCACCCGCGCGTACGAAGCCGGCGCGACCGACTTCTTCGTCAAGTCGACGCAGTGGAGCCTGCTTGCCGGGCGGCTGCGCTACCTGCTGCGCGCGTCGCGAACGCGCGTCGAGCTCGAGCGCAGCAAGTCGCGGCTGGCGCGCGCGCAGGACCTCGCGCGCATGGGTAGCTTCGACTGGCGGCGCGGCCAGGACGGCCCGGTGTTCTCGATCGAAGGGCTGCGCGTGTTCGGCTTCGGCCCGGGCGACCAGCCGGCGTTCCGCAGCCTGCTGCGCATGGTGCCGGAAGAAGAGCGCAAGGCGTTCCTCGAGCTGACGCACAGCGCGATGGACCGCAGCACCGTGCTCGCGACCGACATCCACGCGCGCCTCGTCGACGGCCGCCAGCGCATCGTCCACATCGAGGCCGAGCCCGAGTTCAACGAGCACGGCAACCTGGTCGGCTACACCGGCATCGTCCAGGACGTCACCGACCGGCGCCTCGCCGAGGACCGGATCCGCCACCTCGCCAACTTCGACACCCTCACCGGCCTGCCGAACCGGCGCCAGCTGATCTGGCGCGCCGAGCGCGCACTCGACCACGGCCGCCGCCTCGGCCACGAGGTCGCGCTGCTGCTGATCGACCTCGACCGCTTCAAGGTCATCAACGACACCCTCGGCCACGGCGCCGGCGACGAGCTGCTGATGGAGGTCTCGCGGCGCCTGCGCTCGTGCGTGCGCCACTCCGACCAGGTGCTCGAGAGCTCGCTCGAGACCGTCGGCCTGCGCTCACACCGCACGCTCGAAGCGGTCGGCCGGCTCGGCGGCGACGAGTTCGTCGCCCTGTTGCCCGAGGTCGTCGACGAGGCCGACGCCGAACGCGTCGCCACGCGCATCCTCGAGGTGATGCGAAAGCCGATCATGATCGGTCTGCAGGAGTGCTTCGTCACCGCCAGCGTCGGCATCGCCATCTTCCCGCGCGATGGCGCGACCGTCGCCGACCTGCTGCGCAACTCCGACATCGCGATGTACTCGGTCAAGTCGGCCGGGCGCAACTCGTCGTCTCTCTACCGGCCCAACCTCGCCGGCAAGGGGCGCGAGAAGCTCGAGCTCGAAAGCGCCCTGCACAAGGCGATCGAGCGGAACGAGCTCGTGCTGCACTACCAGCCGAAGATCGACGTTCGCGGCGCGCGCATGGTCGGCGCCGAGGCGCTGATGCGCTGGCGCCGCCACGGCCAGCTCGTCGCGCCGGGCGACTTCATCCCGCTCGCCGAGGAGACCGGCCTCATCATCCCGCTCAGCGAATGGGCGATCCGCGAGGCGGCGCGCCAGGCGCGCATCTGGCAGGACAACTTCGGCTTCGCCGATTCGATCGCCGTCAACCTGCCGAGCCGCCTGTTCGAGCGCACCGACCTGGTCGAATACATCCACAACGCGGTCACGACCTACGGTGTGCCGCACCACGCGATCGAGCTCGAGATCACCGAGACGGGCCTGATGAAGGACCTGCAGAACGTGATCCCGTCGCTGCACCGGCTGAACGAGATCGGCGTCGAGATCTCGATCGACGACTTCGGCACCGGCTACTCGTCGCTCGCCTACCTGACGACGCTGCCGATCAGCGAGCTCAAGATCGACCGCAGCTTCGTGCGCGATCTCGGCATGACGCCGCAGAGCTCGGCGGTGGTCACGGCGATCATCGCGCTGGCCCGTTCGCTCGGCCTGCGCGTGATCGCCGAAGGCGTGGAAAACCTCCGTCAAATGGAGGTTCTGCACCGCCTGGGCTGCGGCATCATGCAAGGGTTCCTCTTCAGCAAGCCGCAGCCGCCGGAAGACATCGAACGCTGGCTGCAGCAGACCGTGCTGCCCAAGAAGGCACCGTGGATCGGCCAGGCGATGGCCGGCGACAACCCCGAGCCGCAACGAGTGGCGCGGGCGCGCGAGTCGCGTGCCAAGCCCGTCGGCAAGCTTCCCTGAAGCGCCTCGTCTGACCGGACCGCTGCCATGTCCATGACACGCCCTTCGCCCCTCGCCAAGGCCGAGCTGCCGACGGCGCAGATCGCCAAGGCGGCGCTCAGGCGCCTGGCCATCGAGCGGCTCGAACCGACGCCCGAGAACTACGAGCGCGCCTATCGCCACGAAGCCGGCGAACCTTCGCCCGACGCGACCGAAGCGCTCGCGACGCTGATCGAGCGGATCATCCGCGGCATCGAGCGCAGCGGCCGCAACTGGACGCCGGCGCGCCGCAAGGAAGGCATCCAGCGCGTCCTCGCCGGCGGCCGCGGCGACGCCAAGAAGCTCCAGCAGCGGCTCTCGCAGCTCGTCAACAGCTGGGAAAGCGATTCGGCGGCGACGCCGGTCGCGTTGGGCGAGGGTGTCGCCGCCGCGGTACCGACGCGGCCGGCGCCGCTCGACGGCGCCGGCGCGAACACGCGCGCCGCGCCGCTCGACGTGGGCGAGGCCGCCAACGCCGCGGTTGCGGTTCCGGCCGAAGCGCCGGCGACCGAGAGCGTTTCGACCGCCGCCTGGGAGCGGATCGCGCGTACGCTCGGCCACGCGCTGAAGCAGGCGCTGCCGGCCCACGACGGCGCCAACCAGGACCTCGCCAAGGAGCTCGCCAGCCTGGTCGAGCGCATGGACGGCAAGGCCGCGGCCGGGCCGCTCGCCGACGACGTCGAGGCGCTCGCCCGTCGCGTCGAGCGCGTGCTGCAGCACCGCCATCATCTGTTCGACCAGCTCGGCAAGCTCTGCCACGAGCTGACGTCGAGCCTGACCGACCTCGCCGAGGACGGCAGCTGGGTCAAGGGCCAGTGCGAAGCGATGCGAGCGAAGATCGAGGAGGGCCTGAGCGCGCGTGGCGTTCGCGCCGTCAGCGACATGCTGCACCACGCGCGCAAGCGCCACGCCGAAGTGCGAGGCGAGCGCGAGAAGGCGCGCGACGCCCTCAAGTCGCTGATGGCGCAGATGCTCGCCGAGCTCGGCGAGCTCGGCTCGAAGACCGGCAACTTCCACGAGAGCGTCGGCCGCTATGCGGCGGTGATCGAGGAATCGGATTCGCTCGAGAGCCTCACCGGTGTCGTCCGCGAAATGGTTGCGGAAAGCCGGGCCGTGCAGTCGCTCGTCCAGCAGACGCAGGAGCGGCTGCAGGAAGAGCACAGCAAGGCCACCGACCTGAGCGAGCGGGTGACGCAGCTCGAGGACGAGATGAAGCGGCTCTCCGACGAGGTCTCGACCGACCAGCTGACCCAGATCGCCAACCGGCGCGGCCTGATCCAGGCGTTCGAGATCGAGCGCGCTCGCCTCGAGAGGAACGGCGGCGAGCTCTCGATCGGCCTGCTCGACATCGACAACTTCAAGAAGCTGAACGACGAGCTCGGCCACAGCGCCGGTGACGAGGCATTGAAGTCGCTCGCGGCGGTGGTGAGCAAGACGCTCAGGCCGACCGACCGGGTCGCGCGCTACGGCGGCGAGGAGTTCGTCGTCCTCCTGCCCGAGACGCCGGCGGCCGAGGGCGAGCAGGTGCTGACGCGGCTGCAGCGATCGCTCACCGGCGGCCTCTTCATGCACAAGGACAAGCAGATCTTCGTCACCTTCTCGGCCGGCGTCACCGGCTATCGGCTCGCCGAGCGGATCGAGGATTCGCTCGAGCGCGCCGACCAGGCGCTCTACGAAGCGAAGCGGACGGGGAAGAACCGCACCTGCATCGGCTGACGCGGCACCGCGGCGCGCGTGTCAGGTGCCGCCCGCGGTGGCGCGCGGTTCGCCGAGCAGGGCGAGGGCGCGCTGGACGTCGCGCTCGAACGCCGCCACCGTCGCCTCGGGCGCGGTCGAGGTCATCAGCGCGGTGCGAAAGGCGGTCGACTCGCTCGCGTAGAAAGCCTGCACGACGACGCGCGCGTCGCTGCTCAGCGCCTCGGTGAGCGAGTTGACGAAACACTCCATCGCCAGCATCGAGCCCCGCAGCTCGTGGATCTGTCGCGTCAGCTGATCGGTGTCGTCCATCTTCGTTCTCCGCCTCGTCGTTCGCTGCGCGGGTCGCGCGGCGCCGATCGTTGCAGTCTAAGGCGGCGGCGCCTACCCGATGTCCATACCCGGCGCCGGCGTTCCGGTCAGAATTTCATGTCGCAGTTTCAACAATTTCGGTGGAAAAGTCTGTGCATAAGCGAAGCGGTCCGGCGCCGTGGCCGCGCCGTTGCGTCACCGCGGGCCGGTGCGCACTGACGCGGCAGCGGCGCCCCGTGCCATGCACGATCCGGACCCCACGGCGGGCGGGTATCGTCGCGTCACCATGAAGCCGAACAAGACCCACCGCTTCGAGACGCTCGCCGTCCATGCCGGCCACGGCGTCGATCCGTCGACCGGCGCCGTCGTCGACCCGATCCATCTCTCAACGACCTTCGAGCGCGCTGCCGACGGCAGCTATCCGCACGGCTTCGTCTACTCGCGCAACCACAACCCGAACCGCAACGGCCTCGAGGCCGCGCTCGCCGCGCTCGAAGGCGGCGCCGCGGCGGCGGCGTTCGGCTCGGGACTGGCCGCGGTGACGGCGATCTTCCAGGGACTGGAGCCGGGCGATCACGTCGTCGCGCCGCGCGACATCTACCACGGCACCGCCAACGTGCTGAAGCACCTCTTCGCCAAGTGGAAGGTGGGCGCGACCTTCGTCGACATGACGCGCCTCGACGACGTCGTCGCGGCGGTGCAGGCGACGACGCGGATCGTCTGGATCGAGACGCCGTCGAACCCGCTCCTCCAGTGCGTCGACATCGCCGCTGTCGCCGACATCGCCCACCGCGCCGGCGCGCGCGCCGTCGCCGACAACACCTTCGCCTCGCCGGCGCTGCAGCGACCGCTCGCGCTCGGCTGCGACATGGCGATGCACGCGACCACCAAGTACCTCGGCGGTCGCAGCGACGTGCTCGGTGGCGTCGCCATCGCGCGCGTCGACGACGAGGCGTTCGCGCAGGTGCGCACGGCGCAGCTCTACGGCGGCGCCGTGCCCTC
>JADGRJ010000128.1 GCA_017881025.1 Rhizobacter sp.
GCTGGCGCGCCAGCAGGCCTTGCTCTAGCGCTTTGCGCGCGTGGCGCGGCGCGCGCCGCCTCGCCACCTCTTGCGATTCAGGTCGAGAAGCCGTTCGGGTTGGCGACTTGCCAGCGCCAGGTGTCGGCGCACATCGCGTCGAGGTCGCGCGTCGCCTTCCAGCCGATCGTCTGCGCCGCCAGCGTCGGATCGGCGTAGCAGGCGGCGACGTCGCCGGGCCGGCGCGCGACGACCTCGTACGGCACCTTCCGCCCGCTCGCGCGCTCGAACGCATGGACGAGCTCGAGGACGCTGCTGCCGCGGCCGGTGCCGAGGTTGACGGTCAGCGAGCGGGCACCGCCGAGCAGGTGGCGCAAGGCGGCGACGTGGCCCTCGGCGAGGTCGACGACGTGCAGGTAGTCGCGCACGCCGGTGCCGTCGGGCGTCGCGTAGTCGGCGCCGAAGACCTGCAGCTTCGGGCGCTTGCCGACCGCGACCTGGGCGATGTAGGGCATCAGGTTGTTGGGCGTTCCGCGCGGGTCCTCGCCGATCGTTCCGCTCTCGTGCGCGCCGACCGGGTTGAAGTAGCGCAGCAGCGCGACGCGCCACGCCGGATCTGAGCGCTCGATGTCGCTCAGGATCGTTTCGCTCATCAGCTTGGTCGCGCCGTAGGGATTGCTGGCCGAGAGCGGGGCGTCCTCGCGGATCGGCAGCCGCTCGGGCTGGCCGTAGACCGTCGCGCTCGAGCTGAAGACGATCGTCCCGCAGTCGTGCGCCTGCATCGCCCCGGCGAGCGCGATCAGGCCGCCGACGTTGTTGGCGTAGTACTTGAGCGGCTCGGCGACGCTCTCGCCGACCGCCTTCGCGGCCGCGAAGTGGACCACCGCGTCGATCGGGCCGCCGGCGAAGAGGGCATCGAGGGCGGCGCGGTCGCGGACGTCGGCGCGTACGAAGCGCGAGACGTCGGCGCCGAGCGCGGCGAGCCGGCGCAGCACCTCGGGCGAGCTGTTCGAGAAGTCGTCGATGCCGGCGACCGCATAGCCGGCCGCCTCGAGCGCGAGCCAGGTGTGCGATGCGATGTAGCCGGTCGCGCCGGTGAGCAGGATCATGGGATGGCCGACGAAGGAAGCGGCGATTGTCCGGCAACCGGCGGGCCGCCCCCGGTCGGCCGCCGCGCGCCGGCCCGGCGCGGGTGCGTGCCTACAATCCCGGCATGCTCGAAGCGATGAAAGCGCTGGCCGAGCGCTCGGTGATGGAGCGGCTCGTTCTTCTCGTCAATCACGTGATCGCTGCTGAGCCGGCGGCGCTCGAGCGCCTGCGCCCGCACGCGGCGCGGACGATGCAGATCGAGCTGACCGGCTGGCCGACGCTCCTGCCCGCGGTCGGGCCGTTCGCGTTTCGCGTCTCGCCGGCCGGGCTGGTCGAATGGCTGCCCGAGGCGTCGTCGCCGCCGCCCGACCTCCGCGTCGCGGTCGATGCCGCCAACCCGGCGCTGGCGATGACGCGAATCGTCGCCGGCGAGCGGCCGGCAATCGCGGTCTCGGGCGACGCCGTCTTCGCGAGCGACATCGACTGGCTGATCGACAACCTGCGCTGGGACCTGCAGGACGACCTCGCGCGCTTCGTCGGCGACGCGCCGGCGCGCCAGCTCGCCAGGGTCGGCGGCTGGTTCGCCGGCGCGCTGCGCCAGGGTGCGAAGACCCTGAGCGACCTGGCGGCGAAGACCCCGACCGCCGCCCCGCCGCGCTGATGAGGCACATCGCCCGTCTCGTCGTCATCTGCGTCACGGTTCTTCGCTACGGCCTCGACGAGCTCGCGCTCTCGAGCTTCCGTCAGCCCTGGGTCCGCTTTCTCGTTCGCGTCATCACGATCGGCCGGCGCCTCGACGCGCCACGCGGCGAGCGGCTGCGCCTCGGCCTCGAGCGCCTGGGCCCGATCTTCGTCAAGTTCGGCCAGGTGCTGTCGACGCGGCGCGACCTGCTGCCGACCGACATTGCCAACGAGCTCGCGCGCCTGCAGGACCGCGTGCCGCCGTTTCCCGCCGACGTCGCGCGCGCCATCGTCGAGAAGGCGTTCGGCCAGCCGCTCGGCGCGATCTTCGCCAGCTTCGACGCCGCGCCGATGGCGAGCGCGTCGATCGCCCAGGTGCACTTCGCCGTCCTCAAGGACGGCCGCGAGGTCGCCGTCAAGGTGCTGCGCCCCGGCATGCTCGCGGCGATCGACGACGACGTCGAGGTCATGCGCCAGGTCGCCCGCGTCGTCGAGCGCTGGTCGGCCGACGGCAAGCGGCTGAAGCCGCGCCAGGTCGTCGCCGAGTTCGACAAGTACCTGCACGACGAGCTCGATCTCGTCCGCGAGGCGGCCAACGCGGCGCAACTGCGCCGCAACATGCAAAGCCTCGGGCTGGTGCTCGTCCCGGAGATGGTGTGGGAGCTCTGCACCCAGGACGTGATCGTCATGGAGCGCATGGACGGCGTGCCGATCAGCCACGTGCAGCGGCTGAGGGACGCGGGCGTCGACATCAAGAAGCTCGCCCGCGACGGCGTCACGATCTTCTTCACCCAGGTCTTTCGCGACGGCTTCTTCCACGCCGACATGCACCCGGGCAACATCCAGGTGTCGATCGCGCCCGAGACCTTCGGCCGCTACATCTCGCTCGACTTCGGCATCGTCGGCACGCTGACCGAGTTCGACAAGGACTACCTGGCGCAGAACTTCATCGCCTTCTTCCATCGCGACTACAAACGCGTCGCCGAGCTGCATGTCGAAAGCGGCTGGGTGCCGCCGCAGACGCGGGTCGACGAGCTCGAGGGCGCGATCCGCGCCGTCTGCGAGCCGCAGTTCGACCGGCCCCTGAAGGACATCTCGCTCGGCCAGGTGCTGCTGCGCCTGTTCCAGACCTCGCGCCGCTTCAACGTCCAGATCCAGCCGCAGCTCGTGCTCCTGCAGAAGACGCTGCTCAACATCGAGGGCCTGGGCCGCGACCTCGACCCAGAGCTCGACCTGTGGAGCACGGGCAAGCCGTTCCTCGAGCGCTGGATGGAAGAGCAGGTCGGCTGGCGTGGCCTGGTCGAGCAGCTGCAGAGGGAAGCGCCGCGCTTCGTCCACCTCCTGCCGCAGCTGCCGCGCCTGCTCCACGGCGCCCTGCAGCCGCAGGCGCCGGTCCAGCAGCGAGTCCTCGAGGCCCTCCTCGGCGAGCAGCGCCGCACCAACCGGCTCCTGACCGGCATCGTCTACACCGGGCTCGGGTTCATCCTCGGCCTGGTCGCGATGCAGATCTTCCTCAGGCTCCACTAGCCGGGCCGGGCGCCGCCCGGGCGCGAGATTTATACTGTCGGGTTGCTTTGATCCGAGGTCCGGCGATGCCGATCTACGCCTATCGCTGCACCACGTGCGGCCACGCGCAGGACGTGCTGCGGAAAATTTCCGATCCCGCGCTCAGCGTCTGCCCGGCGTGCGGCGCTGCCACGTTCGTCAAGCAGGTCACCGCGGCCGGCTTCCAACTCAAGGGCTCGGGCTGGTACGTCACCGACTTTCGCGGCGACAAGAAGTCGTCCAAGCCCACCGAGGGCGAAGGTGCGGCGGCGTCGGCGGGCAAGCCCGCTGAAGGCGCCGCGGCTGCGCCGAACGGCAAGGACACGGCCAAGGGCGACGCCGCGAAGAGCGAGCCCGCTGCCGCCCCCGCGCCCGCGCCCGCCGCCACGCCCACGGCCGCGCCGGCACCCTCCACCCCCACCAAGGACGGGACG
This sequence comes from Rhizobacter sp., assembly GCA_017881025.1. Taxonomy (GTDB): domain Bacteria; phylum Pseudomonadota; class Gammaproteobacteria; order Burkholderiales; family Burkholderiaceae_C; genus Schlegelella_A. The sequence continues at coordinate 3,729 of JADGRJ010000128.1, forward strand.
TGACGCGCCACCGCCGGCGCGTTCGATCGCAACCCGAGTGAAGAAGTACCTGATCGCCGGCCTCCTGGTCTGGCTGCCGCTCGCCGTCACCATCTGGGTCCTGCAGGCCGTGCTCGGCATGCTGAACGGCATGTTCGTCTGGCTCCTGGCCATGTCGCAGGTCGTGCTGCCGGAAGGCAGCCACGCGTTCATCGCCATGCTGCAGAAGATCCCGTTCCTCGGCGTCGGCGTGATGGTGATCGGCCTGCTCCTGACCGGCATCTTCGCGACCAACGTCGCCGGCCAGTGGTCGCTGCACCAGGGGCACCGGCTGCTGAGCCGGATCCCGATCGTCAAGTCGATCTACAACTCGGTGCAGCAGGTCTCCGACACCCTGTTCTCGAGCAGCGGCAACGCCTTTCGCGAAGCGGTCCTGGTGCAGTACCCGCGTGCCGGCTGCTGGACGATCGCCTTCGTCACCGGCAAGCCGGGTGGCGAGGCGGCGCTGCACCTGCGCGGCGACTACCTCAGCGTCTACGTGCCGACGACGCCCAATCCGACCTCGGGCTTCTTCCTGATGCTGCCGCGCGGCGACATCATCGCGCTGGCGATGAGCGTCGACGAGGCGCTCAAGTACGTGATCTCGATGGGCGTCGTCGCGCCGCCCACGCGCCTCGATCCGGCGGCCGTGGCGATGCGAAACCTGCCGGGCTGAGCGCCCGGCCCGCGCTCAGCCCGCTGCGACCGCGCAGCCGAAGCGCCGCTCTCCGCCCTGTGCCGTGCGCGGCGAGGCGACCCCGACAAGAATGCATGGAGTGATGTGATGAGAACGACCTACTGCGGCCTGGTGAGCGAATCGCTCCTCGGCCAGACGATCACGCTGATGGGCTGGGCGCACCGGCGCCGCGACCACGGCGGCGTGATCTTCATCGACCTGCGCGACCGCGAAGGCCTGGTCCAGATCGTCTGCGACCCGGACCGGGCCGAGACCTTCGCCGTCGCCGAGGAAGTCCGCAACGAGTTCTGCCTCAAGGTGACCGGCCTGGTTCGCGCCCGCCCGGCCGGCACCGAGAACGTCAACCTCACGAGCGGCAAGGTCGAGGTGCTGTGCCGCGAGCTCGAGGTGCTCAACCCGAGCGTCACGCCGCCGTTCCAGCTCGACGAGGAGAACCTCTCCGAGACGACGCGCCTGACGCACCGCGTCCTCGACCTGCGCCGGCCGCAGATGCAGAGGAACCTGATGCTGCGCTATCGCATGTCGATGGAGGTGCGGCGCTTCCTCGACGCCCACGGCTTCATCGACATCGAGACGCCGATGCTCACCAAGAGCACGCCGGAGGGGGCGCGCGACTACCTCGTGCCGAGCCGCGTCCACGACGGCATGTTCTTCGCGCTGCCGCAGAGCCCGCAGCTCTTCAAGCAGCTGCTGATGATCGCCGGCTTCGACCGCTACTACCAGATCACCAAGTGCTTCCGCGACGAGGACCTGCGCGCCGATCGCCAGCCCGAGTTCACCCAGATCGACGTCGAGACCTCGTTCCTCGACGAGGAAGAGATCCGGGCGATGTTCGAAGGAATGATCAGGAGCACCGTCAAGCACGCGATCGGCGTCGAGCTGCCGCCGTTTCCGGTGATGACCTACGAGGAGGCGATGCGCCGCTACGGCTCCGACAAGCCCGACCTGCGCGTCAAGCTCGAGCTGACCGAGCTCACCGACGTCATGACCGACGTCGACTTCAAGGTCTTCTCGACGCCGGCAAAGGCAAAGGGCGGCCGGGTCGCGGCGCTGCGCGTGCCGGGCGGCGGCGAGATGAGCCGCGGCGAGATCGACGGCTACACCGAGTTCGTCAAGATCTATGGCGCCAAGGGCCTGGCCTGGATCAAGGTCAACGACATCGCCAAGGGGCGCGAAGGCTTGCAGTCGCCGGTCGTCAAGAACCTGCACGACGCGGCGCTCGCCGAAATCCTCGCGCGCACCGGCGCGAAGGACGGTGACGTGATCTTCTTCGGCGCCGACAAGGGGACGGTCGTCAACGACGCCCTCGGCGCCCTGCGCGTCAAGGTCGGCCACAGCGAGTTCGGCAAGTCTCGCGGCCTGGTGCAGGGCGAATGGGAGCCGCTCTGGGTGGTCGACTTCCCGATGTTCGAGTACAGCGAGGCCGATCAGCGCTGGAGCGCGATGCACCATCCGTTCACGAGCCCGAAGGACGGCCACGAGGACTGGCTCGAGACCGACCCTGGGCGCTGCATCGCCAAGGCCTACGACGTCGTCCTGAACGGCCTCGAGCTCGGCGGCGGCTCGGTGCGGATCCATCGCGAGGACGTGCAGAGCAAGGTCTTCCGCGCCCTCAAGATCGACGCCGAGGAAGCGCGCGCCAAGTTCGGCTTCCTGCTCGACGCGCTCCAGTACGGCGCGCCGCCGCACGGCGGCATCGCCATCGGCCTCGACCGCTTCGTCATGCTGATGACCGGCGCCGAGTCGCTGCGCGACGTGATCGCCTTCCCGAAGACCCAGCGCGCGCAGGACCTGCTCACCAACGCGCCCGGCCCGGTCGACGAGAAGCAGCTGCGCGAGCTGCACATCCGCCTGAGGAACACGCAGGGGCCGGCGAGCTGAAGCCGTTCAAGATCCCCGAGTCGGTGCTCGTCGTCATCCACACCGGCGAGCTCGACGTCCTGCTGCTCGAGCGCGCCGACGCGCCGGGCTTCTGGCAGAGCGTCACCGGCTCGAAGGACTTGCCCGGCGAGGCGCTCGTCGACACCTGCATCCGCGAGGTCGGCGAGGAAACCGGGATCGAGATCGGCTCGGCGGCGGTGCCTGTGTCCGCCCTGCGCGACTGGCAGCTCGCCAACGTCTACGACATCTATCCGCAATGGCAGCACCGCTATGCTGAGGGCGTGACCCGCAACACCGAGCACGTCTTCGGCCTGCGCGTGCCGCGCGACATCCAGGTCCGGCCGGCGCCGCGCGAGCACCTGCGCTTCGAGTGGCTCGACTGGCGCGCCGCTGCCGACCGCTGCTTCTCGCCGTCGAACGCCGAGGCGATCCTGCAGCTGCCGCGCCGGGCCGCGGCCAGGCCCTGACTCGGCGCGCTATTTGCTCCATCCTTCCGCGATGCGCACCGCCCACGGCACCTTCCACAGTACCCAGTACCCGAGCAACGTCCTGCGCGTCGCCACTTACAACATCCACAAGGGCGTGCGCGGCGTCGGCCCGAGGAAGCGGCTCGAGATCCACAACCTCGTCCTCGGCATCGAGGCGCTCGACGCCGACTTCGTCTTCCTGCAGGAAGTGCGGCGCATGAACCGCGCCGCGGCGCGCCACTTCCCCGACACCAGGTTCGGCTGGCCGAAGGTGCCGCAGGCCGACTACCTCGCGCCCGACGGCTACGACGTCGCGTACGTCACCAACGCCGTCACGCGCGACGGCGAGCACGGCAACGCGCTGCTCTCGCGCTGGCCGCTCGGCGACGTCGGCCACCACGACGTCTCCGACCACCGCTTCGAGCAGCGCGGCCTGCTCCACGTCCCGGTGACCTGGAACGGCACGCTGGTGCACGCCATCGTCGCCCACTTCGGCCTCATCCATGCCGGCCGCGTTCGTCAGGTGCAGCGCCTCGCCGACTTCATCGCGCGCCAGGTGCCGGAGGACGAGGCGGTCATCGTCGCCGGGGACTTCAACGACTGGGGCGACAAGCTCGACCTGCCGATGACCGATTGCGACCTCTACCGCGCCATCGTCCCCGGCGACGGGCCGACGCACTTCAACACCTTCCCGTCGCGGCTGCCGCTGTTCTCGATGGATCGCATCTACATGCGCGGCTTTCGCTGCCTGTCGACGAGCGTGCCGCGCGGCTCGGCCTGGGCGCGCATGTCGGACCACCTGCCGCTGGTGGCCGAGCTCGAGCTGGCCTAGGCCGGCGCGCCGGAAGGCCCATGAGCAGCACGCCGCGATCCCGACGGGCCGAGGCCACGCGGGCGCTGCAGCCGGGCCATCGGTTGCGATTGCTGAAGGGTGGAGCGGCGCTGTTCGACGCGCTCGTCTGCGCCATCGACGGCGCGCGCGCCGAGGTCATGCTGGAGACTTACATCTTCGAGTTCGCGGGCGCGCCCGTCGCCGTCGCTGAAGCGCTGGAGCGCGCCGCGGCGCGCGGCGTGACGGTGCGGGTCGTCGTCGACGGCATTGGCACCGGTGCGATCCCGACCGAGTGGGCGAGCCGCTGGCAGTCCGCCGGCGTGCGCTGGGCCGTCTTCAATCCGGCGCGCGGCTGGCGCGTCCTGCTGCCGCCGCGCTGGCGGCGCCTGCATCGCAAGCTCTGCGTCGTCGACGCGACGATCTGCTTCTGCGGCGGCATCAACCTGATCGACGACTACGTCGACCTGACCCATGGCGAGCTCGAGCAGCCGCGCTTCGATTTCGCGGTGCGCGCGACCGGCCCGCTGGTGGAGGACGCCCACGAGACGATGACCCGGCTCTGGCTGCGCCTGCAGGTCGCGCGCGAAGCGCGCCAGATCGATTTCGCGGCGGCGCTCGCAGCCGTTCGGCGGGTGGCCGAGGCGGGCACCGATGCCGACGACTCGAGCATGAACGCCGGCGACCTCAGCCCGTCGCCAGGCGGCGAGGGGCCGGGCCTGCTTGCGGGACTCGTCCTGCGCGACAACTTCCGCTTCCGCAAGCGCATCGAGCACTTCTATCGCTTCGCGATCGCGCAGGCCAAGCGCGAGATCGTCATCGCCAACGCCTACTTCGTTCCCGGCGTCGCCCTGCAGCGCGCGCTGCTGCGCGCGGCCAAGCGCGGCGTGAAGATCACGCTCCTGCTCCAGGGCCGCTACGAGTACTTCATGCAGCACCACACGAGCCGGGCGATGTACGGGGTGATGCTCGACGCCGGGATCGAGATCATCGAGTACGCGCCGAGCTTCCTGCACGCCAAGGTGGCGGTGTTCGACGGCCGCCACGGCGGCCTGGCGACGGTCGGCTCGTCGAACCTCGATCCGCTCAGCCTGCTGCTCGCGCGCGAGGCCAACGTCTTCGTCCGCGACGACGCCTTCGGCGCCGAGCTGCGCGCGCACCTGCTCGAGGCGGTGAAGAGCGGCGGCGAGCGGGTCGAGAAGTCGGCGCACGGCAAGCGCCCGTTCATGCACCGCAGCCTCGCCTGGCTCGCCTACGGCGCGATGCGCTTCGCCCTGTTCGCCACCCGGCACCGCTATTGACCTCGGCTGACGTGGAAGACCTCGTCGTCCAGCGCAAGGAGGGCCTGTACTGCCCGCCCGGCGACTTCTACATCGACCCGTGGCGGCCGGTCGACCGCGCCGTCATCACCCACGCGCACGGCGACCACTCGCGCCGCGGCAACGCGCACTACCTCGCCGCCGCGCCGGCCGAAGGCGTGCTGCGAACGCGGCTCGGCGAGATCGACCTGCAGACGCTGCCGTACGGTGAGGCCGTCGACCACTTCGGCGTTCGCCTGAGCTTTCATCCCGCGGGGCACGTCCTCGGCTCGGCGCAGGTGCGGCTCGAGCACGAAGGCCGCGTCTGGGTCGCCTCGGGCGACTACTACGTGGCCGGCGCGAGCGCCGACCCGCGCGAGGACAACACCACGTGCGCGCCGTTCGAGCCGGTGCGCTGCCACTGCTTCATCACCGAATCGACCTTCGGCCTGCCGATCTACCGCTGGCAGCCGCAGGCCGAGCTGTTCGCCGACATCGACGACTGGTGGCGCGCCAACGCCGACGCCGGCCGCGCCAGCCTGTTGATGGGCTACGCCTTCGGCAAGGCGCAGCGAATCCTCAAAGGCGTCGACCGCTCGATCGGGCCGATCCTGGTGCACGGCGCGGTCGAGCCGCTCAACCGCGCCTACCGCGCCGCCGGCGTCGACATTCCGGAAACGCCGATCGCCACCGAGATCACCGACAAGTCGATCTTCCGGCGCGCCCTGATCGTCGCGCCGCCCTCGGTGCAGGGGTCGACCTGGACGCGCCGCTTCGGCGACTACGGCGACGCCTTCGCGAGCGGCTGGATGCAGTTGCGCGGCGCGCGCCGGCGCCGCTCGGTCGACCGCGGCTTCGTCCTCAGCGACCACGCCGACTGGCCCGGACTGCAGCGCGCGATCGCCGCCACCGGCGCCGAGCGCGTCATCGTCACCCACGGCTACGAGGCCGTGATGGTGCGCTGGCTCGGCGACCGGGGCCTCGAGGCGAGCGCCTTCGCGACCGAGTACGGCCAGGACGACGACGAGCTGCCGGGCGGGCTCGGCGCGGCGGTCGCCGCCTCCGAGAAAGCGGCGGAGCACGTGGCCGAATCGATCAGCGACGAGGAAGCGGCGCGGATCGTCGTCGCGCCGGAGGACACGCCCATCGACGACGCGGGCGCATGAAGCTCTTCGCTCGCCTCTTCGCCGAGCTCGACCGCAGCACGGCGACACTGGCCAAGGTCGACGCGCTGAAGCGCTACTTCGCCGCCGCGGCGCCGAGGGACGCGGCCTGGGCGGTCTACTTCCTCGCCGGCGGCAAGCCGCGCCAGGTCGTGCCGAACGCCGTCCTGTGGACTCTCGCCTGCCAGCGTGCCGGCATCGACGACTGGCTCTTCGACGCCTGCTACCAGGCGGTCGGCGATTTCGCCGAGACGGTCGCGCACGTGCTGCCGCCGCCGGCGCAGACGAGCGACTTCGGCCTCGCCGAATGGGTCGAGGAGCGGCTCCTGCCGCTGCGCGGCCTTGCGCCCGAAGAGCAGGGGCGAAGAGTCGCCTCGTACTGGGATGAGCTCGACACCTCGGGGCGCTTCCTCCTCAACAAGCTGATCGGCGGCGGCTTTCGCGTCGGCGTCAGCAAGCTGCTGGTGCAGCGCGCGCTCGCCGAAGGCGCGGGCATCGACGCCAAGCTCGTCGCCCAGCGGATGATGGGCTACACCGACGGCCGGGCGACGCCAAGCGCCGGGCGCTACGCGCAGCTCACGGCGTCGGGCGACGTCGGCCCGCTCGACCTCGGCCAGCCGTATCCGTTCTTCCTCGCCCACCAGCTCGACCTGCCCGAGAGCGAGTTCGGCGCCAGGCTCGCCGCGCCGGCCGACTGGATCGTCGAGTGGAAGTACGATGGCATCCGCGCCCAGGTCATCAAGCGCGCCGGCCAGGTCTGGATCTGGTCGCGCGGCGAGGAGCTCGTCACCGAGCGCTTTCCGGAGATCGTCGCGCTCGCGAACGCGCTGCCGAACGGCACGGTCCTCGATGGCGAGATCGTCGTCTGGAAGGACGGCCGCGTCGCCCCGTTCAACCTGCTGCAGCAGCGCATCGGCCGCAAGGTGATGACGAAGAAGGTGCTCGCCGACGCGCCGGTCGGCTTCATCGCCTACGACCTGATCGAGTGGCAGGGCGACGACCTGCGCGAGCGGCCGCAGCACGAGCGGCGCAAGGGGCTCGAGGCTGCGCTCGGCGCGCGCGCCGCGGCCGGCGCCGACACGGCGAACGGCGGCCTCCGCCTTTCGCCGATCGAGACCCGCGCCGATTGGGCCGAGCTCGCCGAGTTGCGCCGCGAATCGCGCGCGCGCGGCGTCGAAGGCTTCATGCTCAAGCACCGCGACGCGCGCTACGGCACCGGCCGCAGGAAGCAGGACGACCTCGCCGCCGGCACCTGGTGGAAGTGGAAGATCGATCCGCTCAGCGTCGACTGCGTGCTCGTCTACGCGCAGGCCGG
>JADGRJ010000366.1 GCA_017881025.1 Rhizobacter sp.
CAGAAGTGACGAGGAAGGGCATCTTAGGGTCCCGGCTGGGGCTTTCTCAATGCCCTAAGTAAAGCGAGGGGAACAAATGGCCAAGGCAATTTCGGCGAAATCACGCGTGACGAAATATCGCGCCAAGCGGGATTTTGCCAAGACATCTGAACCGACGGGGAAGAAGGCACTGCCTTCTTCCTCAGCTCTGCGCTTCGTCGTCCAGCGGCATGACGCGAGGCGGTTGCACTATGATTTGCGCCTCGAGCTCGACGGTGTCTTCAAGTCCTGGGCCGTGACGCGCGGACCCTCTCTCAATCCGCACGACAAACGCCTTGCGGTCGAAGTCGAAGACCACCCTCTCGAATATGGCGATTTCGAAGGCACCATTCCCAAGGGCCAATATGGCGGCGGCACAGTGCAGCTGTGGGACCGTGGCTACTGGATGCCCGAAGGTGATCCGCATGACGGGTTGAAACGCGGCGAGCTGAAATTCTCTTTGGAAGGCGAGCGGCTTAAAGGCGGCTGGGTGCTTGTGCGCATGAAGAACGACCGCAGTGGCGGCAAGCACACCAACTGGCTGCTGATCAAGCACCGCGATGATGACGCCCGCGATGGCGATGGCGATGCCCTCCTGACAGACCCCAAATCAATCGCCTCCGGCCGTAACCTGCAGGCGATCGCAACCGGCAAAGGCAAGGCTCCGACGCCCTTCATCACCCGCAAGCCCAACGCGGCCGGTACCGTTCGGGAATCCAAGAGCGTGAAAAAAACAGCCAGGTCCTCGACGGCGACGGCCATGCCGCGTTTCATAGAGCCGCAACTCTGCAGGCTGGTCGAACGCGCCACGTCCGAGCCGGGTTGGGCGCACGAGGTCAAGTTCGACGGCTATCGTATGCAGCTCCGCGTCGAAAACGGCGACGCACGGCTCCACACGCGCAAGGGGATCGACTGGACTGCCAAGTTCGGCGGTATGGCTGCCGCCGCGAGCGCGCTCCCCGATTGCCTGCTCGATGGCGAGGTCGTGGCGCTGGACAAGCGCGGCGAACCGGACTTCGCAGCGCTTCAAGGGGCCTTGTCTGAACACGAGACCGATGAGTTGATCTATTTTGCCTTCGACCTATTATTTGCCGGTGCCGAGGACCTGCGCGAGCTACCATTACGCGACCGCAAGGCGCGGCTGAAGCTCCTGCTTGCGAAGTCGAAACTGCCGCGGACCATCCGCTACGTCGATCACTTCGAGACGGCCGGCGATGCGGTGCTGCGATCGGCCTGCCGGATGCATCTCGAAGGTATTGTCTCCAAGCGCCTCGATGCGCCGTACAAATCCGGCCGCGGAATGGATTGGACCAAGGCCAAGTGCCGTGACGGACACGAGGTGGTGATCGGCGGCTGGACCAGCGAGGGCCGGCGGTTGCGCTCACTGCTGGCCGGCGTCTATCGCGGCAGGAAGCTTGTCTATGTCGGCCGAGTTGGTACCGGCTTCTCCGCGGGAACCGTGCGGCTGGTAATGCCGCGGCTGAAAGAGGTAGAGAGCAACACCAACCCATTCGCCGCTGGCGACAGCCCGCAAAAGGAGGGCAACATGCATTGGGCGCGTCCCGATTTAGTGGCCGAAATTGAGTTCGCCGGCTGGACCGGCGCCGGCATGATGCGCCAAGCCTCCTTCAAGGGCTTGCGCGAGGACAAGCCCGCCCGCGAGGTCGAGACTCAGAAGCTCGCCAAGACGCCCAAGACCAAGGTTGGCCAGCCTGAGACCCAGGCTACTGACGGCGCGGTGGTGGTGCTGGGCGTGTCGATCTCCAACCCCGACAAGCCTTTGTGGCCGGACGAGCACCCGCCTGTCACCAAGGGGGACCTAGCCCGCTACTATGAGGCGGTGGGCGACTGGATGATCGAGCACATCAAGGGGCGCCCCTGCTCGATTGTACGTATGCCGGACGGAATCGACGGCGAGCAGTTCTTCCAGCGCCATGCCATGTCAGGCTCATCCAATCTGCTACAATTCGTGAGGGTTTCGGGAGATCGCAAGCCCTATCTTCAAATCGACAGGGTCGAAGGGCTTGCCGCGCTTGCCCAACTCGGCGCTGTCGAATTGCATCCGTGGAACTGCCAGCCTGATCACCCAGACCTTCCGGGCCGATTGGTGTTCGACCTCGACCCTGCGCCCGACGTGCCGTTTGCCCGGGTGATTGAAGCCGCCGTCGAACTGCGCAAGCGGCTGGAGAGTGTCGGGCTGACCGGTTTTTGCAAGACGACCGGGGGCAAGGGCCTGCATGTCGTCACGGCCTTGGCGTCCGACAAGAAGAGCCCCGACTGGTGGGCCGCCAAAACCTTCGCTCAGGAAGTCTGCCGGCGGCTCGCGGCGGATCAACCCGACCGTTTCAACATGACGATGGCCAAAAAGGATCGCGGCGGCCGCATCTTTCTCGACTATCTGCGCAACGATCGCATGGCAACGGCCGTAGCACCGCTCTCGCCGCGTGCCAGGGTGGGCGCTACCGTTTCAATGCCGGTCGACTGGCCTCAGGTGCGTGCAGGACTCGATCCGCAGAAATATATGGTGCGCACGACCCCTGCGCTGTTACGCAAGAACCGGCCCTGGAAGGACTACGCTAAGTCCGCGAAGCCGCTTCGCCAGGCGATCGAGCAACTGCTCAAAACAAGGTAAGGAGATAAACAATGGCAAAGTCAGTTTGGGAAGGACACCTGCGACTCTCGCTGGTTACCTGCCCGGTGGCGCTCTACAAAGCGACGAATCCCAACGGCGACGTTAGCTTCCACCTGATCAATCCTAAGACCAAGAGTCGCATCGTGCAGGTGGTGAAGGATCCGACCACTGGCGAGGAACTCGACCGCAAGAGTCTGGTGCGAGGATTCGAAGTTTCCAAGAACCAGTACATTCTCATCGATCCCGAGGAGTTGAAAGCGTTGCGCATCGAATCTACGCGTGTGCTCGATCTCGAACGCTTCGTCGATGCCGCCACCATCGATCGCATCTACTGGGATGAGCCATACTACCTCGCTCCGTCTGAAAAGACCGGCGTCGAGGCGTTTGCCGTGATCCTGGAGGCGATGCGCGAAAAGAAACGGGTCGGCATCGGCAAGCTGGTCCTGAACATGCGCGAGCGCATTTGCGCCCTTGAACCTCGCGACAAGGGGATCCTGCTTACCACGCTGCGCACGCACGAGGACATCGTGGCAGCAAGCGACGTCGGGGGGATAACCGAGTTGCCCAAGCCCGACAGACGGATGCTCGAAATCGCCGGGAAAATCATCGAGCAGCAGGAGGGCAAGTTCGACCCTATGACCTTCAAGGATCGCTACGAAGATGCCGTGCGCGACCTGATCGCCCGCAAGAAGAGGGGTCAGAAGGTAACGACAGCGCCTCCG
>JADGRJ010000367.1 GCA_017881025.1 Rhizobacter sp.
GGCGTCGACCACCGTGTTCGGAATGATCGCAAGCAGGAAGTCGACCGTTCCCTGCATCTTGCCGGGCCCGGTGTAGGCCGACACCTGCTTGGTGTCGAGCGAGTTCGGGTCGACGTTCATGCCGGCGCCGGGCTGGACGATATTGATGATCACCAGGCCGACGATCAGCGCGATCGAGCTGACGATCTCGAAGTAGAGCAGCGCCAGGCCGCCGGTCTTGCCGACCTTCTTCATGTCCTCCATGCCGGCGATGCCGACGACGACGGTGCAGAAGATGATCGGCGCGATGATCATCTTGATCAGCTTGATGAAGCCGTCGCCGAGCGGCTTCATCGATTCGCCGATCTGCGGCCAGAAGTGGCCGAGGATGACGCCGATGATGATCGCCGTGATGACCTGGGCGTAGAGCGACTTGTAGATCGGCCGCGGCGTCGGATCCTTGTCCATGTGTGTCTCCTGGAGAGGGTTGATTGCCTTCAGACGCCGGCGGCGAGCGCCTGCTGATCGGCGTGATAGCTGGAACGAACGAGGGGGCCGCAGGCCGCATGGGCGAAGCCCATCGCCAAGGCCTGCGCCGCAATCGCTTCGAACTGATGCGGTGCCACGAAACGTTGCACCGGGAGGTTGCCGGGCCGGGGCTGCAGATACTGGCCGACGGTGAGCATCTCGACGCCGTGCCGGCGCAGGTCGCCCATGACCTCGACGATTTCGTCATCGGTCTCGCCGAGCCCGAGCATCAGGCCGGACTTGGTCGGCACGCCGGGCCGGCGCTGCCGGAAGGACTGCAGCAAGCGGAGCGAATGCTCGTAGTCCGCGCCCGGCCGTGCCTGGCGATAGAGGCGTGGCACCGTCTCGAGGTTGTGGTTCATGACATCGGGAGCGTCGGCGCAGAGGATGTCGAGCGCCACCTCGGCGCGGCCGCGGAAGTCGGGCGTCAGCACCTCGATGCGGGTGCCCGGCGATCGCTCGCGCACTGCGCGAATGCAGGCCGCGAAATGCGCCGCGCCGCCGTCGCGCAGGTCGTCGCGGTCTACGCTGGTGATCACGACGTAGCGCAGGCCGAGCCGGGCGACGGTGTCGGCCAGGTGCTCGGCTTCGAGCGGGTCGGGCGGAAGCGGCCGGCCGTGGGCGACGTCGCAGAACGGACAGCGCCGCGTGCAGAGATCGCCCAGCACCATGAACGTCGCCGTGCCCTTGCCGAAGCACTCGCCGATGTTCGGACACGAAGCTTCTTCGCAAACGGTGTGCAACCGGGCCTCGCGCACCAGGCGCTTGACCTCGCGAAAGCGCTCGCCCTGGGAGATCCGCACCCGGATCCACTCGGGCTTCGGCAGCACAGGCGCGACCTCCACCCGGATCGGGATGCGTGCGGTCTTGACTGCGCCGCGCTGCGCGGCGCCGGTGAGGGAATCGCTCATGCTGCGTCAGTCGATCGCGTGGGCCACCGCGCGCTGCGAGCCGGCGTCGACGACGGCCAGCGCGGTCATGTTGACGATGCGCCGCACCGTCGCCGACGGGGCCAGGATGTGCACCGGCCTGGCGGCGCCGAGCAGGATGCCGCCGACCGTGATGCCGTTGCCGGCGGCGATGCGCAGCAGGTTGTAGGAGATGTTGGCGGCATCGACGTTCGGCATCACGAGCACGTTGGCTTCGGTCGTGAGGTTCGAATCCGGGAACTCGCGGTCGAGGATGGTCTTCGAGAGCGCCGCGTCGCCGCGCATCTCGCCTTCGACCGCGAGCTGCGGGTCGCGTGCCTGGATCAGGACCAGCGCCTGGCGCATCTTGACCGCGGAGGCCGCATCCGACCCGCCGAAGCTCGAGTGCGACAGCAGCGCGACGCTCGGCGTCACGCCGAAGCGTCGCACCTCTTCGGCAGCCAGGAGCGCGATCTCGGCAACCTGCTCGGCGCTCGGGTCGCGGTTGACGTGCGTGTCGACGATGAAGAGCTGGCGCCCGGGCAGCATCAGCATCTGCATCGCGGCGAGCGTCTTCGTGCCGGGACGCATGCCGATCACGTCGCGGACGTGGCGCAGGTGCTCGCCGTAGCTGCCGAACGTGCCGCACAACATCGCGTCGGCCTTCCCTTGGCGCACGAGCATCGCCGCGAGCAGCGTCGCGCGGCTGCGCACCTCGACGCGGGCCGCAGGGCGGGAGACCCCATCGCGGCGCTTGAGGTCGAAGTAGGCATCGGCCGCGTCGCCGTAGACCGCCGGATCGAGCGGGTCGACGGTGTCGCAGTCTTTCCCGATCTCGAGGCGCAGGCCGAACTCGGCCATGCGTTGGGCGATGACGTCGGGCCGCCCGAGCAGCAACGGCCGCGCGAGGCCTTCGTCGACCACGACCTGGGCGGCGCGCAGCACGCGCTCGTCCTCGCCCTCCGCGTAGACGACGCGCTTGGGCGCATGCTTCGCAGCGGCGAACAGCGGCTGCATGCTGCTGCCCGACTGGTAGACGAACTGCGACAGGCGCCGGCGGTAGGCCGGCATGTCCTTGATCGGCCGGGTCGCGACGCCGCTGTCCATGGCGGCTTGCGCCACTGCCGGCGCGACCACCTCGATGAGGCGCGGATCGAACGGCTTCGGGATCAGGTAGTCGCGGCCGAAGCGGAGGCCCACCGCGCCGTAGGCCTGCGCCACGACCTCGGGGATTTCCTGGTGCGTCAGCTCGGCGATCGCGCGAACGGCCGCCAGCTTCATCGCTTCGTTGATCGTGGTCGCGCCGGTGTCGAGCGCGCCGCGGAAGATGAACGGGAAGCAGAGGACGTTGTTGACCTGGTTCGGATAGTCGGAGCGGCCGGTGCCGATGACCGCGTCGGGCCGCACCGCGAGCGCCTCCTCGGGGAGGATTTCCGGCGTCGGGTTGGCCATCGCGAGGATGATCGGGTCGCGCGCCATCGCCTTCACCATCTCCGGCGTCAGCACGTTGCCCGCCGAGAGGCCGAGGAAGACATCGGCGCGCGGGATGATCTCGGCCAGGGTGCGGGCGCTGGTGTCGCGGGCGTAGCGCGCCTTGTTCGGGTCCATGCCGTCGGTGCGGCCGAGGTACACCACGCCCTTGGCATCGCTGACGAGGATGTTCTCGCGCTTCAGCCCGAGGCTCACGGCCAGGTCGAGGCAGGCGAGCGCCGCCGCGCCGGCGCCGGAAGCGACAAGCTTCACCTCGGCGATGTCCTTGCCGACGTGCTTCAAGGCATTGAGGATCGCCGCGGCGGCGACGATCGCGGTGCCGTGCTGGTCGTCGTGGAAGACCGGGATCTTCATGCGCTCGCGCAGCCGGGTCTCGATGTAGAAGCACTCGGGCGCCTTGATGTCCTCGAGATTGATGCCGCCGAAGGTCGGCTCCAGCGCGGCCACGGTCTCG
>JADGRJ010000368.1 GCA_017881025.1 Rhizobacter sp.
GCCGGTGTAGTTCCAGCCGCCCTTCACGTAGTCGGCCTGGCGCGGGTCGTCGAGGTAGCGGCAGCCCGTGGGGCCCTGCACCGCGAGGCGCCCGATCGTTCTGGCGAGCACCACGAGTTATGCGGACAAACGCGAACTACTACTTGGATGGTTGCTCTGCCAGCGCAGCACCGCTGGCGCTCGCGGCGGGTGCGGCCAAGGCGGCTTTCGTTGCCGGCGTGCAGGCTTCGCCAGTCGCGGGGATGATGAGAGGAAGGTCGAGCTGTTTGCCGGGCAGCACCTTGAAATCGAAGCGACAGAATCGCCCGCTGACCGTCGAGAGCGTGTAGCTGCCCGGGGAGATCGCAAAGCCAATCGTGCCGTCCGACTTCGTGACTGGATCGAAGCCGAGGCGGCTGACGTGGACCTTGACGCCCGGCGCCTTGACAGCTTTGCCGGATGAATCGACGACGTAGAGCGTGAGCAGCACGCCTTCGGGGTCCGGCGCCGCGGCGGCGCTCGAAGCAGCCAGGATCAACGAGCCCAGCGCCAGGCTCGCTCTTGCGACGGCCGTTGTCGGTGCGCTCCTGTTTCGTTCGTGCATGCCGGCTTCTACCGAGTCGCTACCGAGGCCGGCGCTGCGACTGGCGTCGCATCGGCCGGCGCGTTGAGCGAATCGACGACAGTGTCGAGGAAGGGCCGATCTCTCGCGCCGCTGCGCGAGCTCGGAAAATACACCAACGCGACTGTCGCCCGCTTCAGCTTTGGATAGTAGGACGAGAGCACCACAGAGAAGCGCTCGGTCGTAGACAACCTCGTATAGCTGATGAGCGGAAAGTCGAATTCGTCTACCCAGAAGCTCCATTGCTTCGGGCCGCGGAGCTCTGGCGTCACACAGGTGTCGTCGGCCGCGGGAGGGTCGGTCAACGCCTCGGTCTGCACCGTTGCGTAGACCCGATGCCGGGCCGCGTCGTACTCGAGCAGCCTCACTTCGAATCGGCATCCGCGAACGCGTGCCGCGCCGCTCGCCGCGGGATTGTCGAACCGCATCGGCTTGTTGAACAGCGGCTTGCCGAGATCGCCGTCATTGGCGAGATCGACGAGGCCGCTCGACTCGACGCCACTTGCCTTAAGCGCATCGATCTGTCGCTGCTTGACGACCGTCGCCAAGCCCGAGAGCTGGCCCCGGATCTCGTCGCCATCCGGACCAGCCACCCTGCTCAGCTCGCGGTCAAGCTGCCAGAACAAGGGGCTCAGGTTCAGCGACTCGTCGAAGTTGGACGCCAGCAGCTCGAGCACTGTCATGCGGCGGTTTAGGTCGGCCGTCGCCGCGTGGCCCTTTTGCTTGTCGTTCGGCGTGCGCTCGAAGTAGTTGCCGAGCAAGGTCGAGAAGATCTCCTTTCGAACGTTCATGTCGGCTTCTTCGCGCTTGTTCAGCAGCTCGGTGTAAGTCCTGAGTCGGCTGTCTCTCAGCGTCCGACTGTCCGACGCGAGACGGTCCGCGGCGTCGCGTTCAGACTGGCGCTGGCTGAACTCGTGGGCGATCCAGGCGAGCACCAGCGGAATGGCGAGAGTCGCCACAATCCACTTCACATGCTCCATCCACCTGGGCCCAGTAGCGCTCGGTGCAGATTCGCCTACGGGGTTCGGATCGGGGTTCGGATGATTCACGGTGTCAGCGCTGCTTCAACACCGGGCGGCCGCTCAAATGGGTGAGCGCGTAATCGAACCGCGTTGGATTTGGATACAGCACGACCGGAGCCGTCGCACCTTGGACCCGCACCACGCAATCCCCACGAGGCGCAAGGTTCGTGAAGCGATAGGAGCCGCGGGGATCAACTGTTTCGCTGGCGATGACGGTGTTCGCGCAAACCAACTCGATAGGGACTTCGCGGCCGGGCAACTGGCCGTCGATGGTCAGCGAGCCGTAGAAGGCCGCAGCGGAAGCGCCGAAAGGCGCGACAAGGATGATCAAGGCCGCCACCGTTCGCTTCATCGCCGCTCCCGAGCTAGGTAGACGGTAGTCTGAACTATCACCCGCCTCACACGCAACGCCTATTGCACGCCGGTTCGCGCGTTTCGCCAGCCCTGCGCTCGGAGCGAAAAGGACCTACCCCCGCAACCGAAACCTCTGCAACTTCCCCGTCTCAGTCCTCGGCAACGCCTCGCGAAACTCCACCGCCCGCGGATACCTTCAGCCCTGCGCGCGGCTGAACGCCACGTCGCCGTACCAGGCTTCGGAGTGCGTCTTGAGGTCGTCGCTGTCAGTCAGGACGGCCACGGCGCGAATGCGGCCCGGCTCGGCACCGAAGACTCGCCGGTAGTCTTCGACCACGTTGCGCGAATAGTCGAGCCACCGCCCGGTGTTGGCCGCACCGCTTTCGACCACCAGGTAGCGGATGCGACTCGTGCGGAGGTACTGGAAGATGCTCTCGGTCGGCGCCCTGCCGTCCCACACGTACATCAGGGTCGCAAACGGCGCGGCGTATCCCGTGACCGTCTCCACCATCTCATGAAACAGGCGATCGCGGGGCTTCAGAAGGGAGTTGTCGCCGTCGAAGGCCACGATCACGCGCGTCGGGGAGTCGTCGAGTTCGTCGAAGGCCACGGTCGCTCGAAGATCGACGCTGTCGACTCGCCAGGCCCAATGCAGCCACGGCGTGTCGTTGGGGTCGATGTCGACATCGCAGCGCAGGCCCGACGTCGCGCCGTCGGAGACCGAATGCAGCACCGTCCGGCCGTCGCGCTCGGCCACTTCGTAGCGGGTGGTGGGCAGGTCGTGCCGCATGACCTGCGGTCGCCAGCACGTGGGCACGCCGCCGAGGTTCTGCTGGGTAGAGAACCGGGCGAGAACATTGCAGCCGCGCTCCGGCGGAGGTACGCGTACCGTGCGGCAACCCGCCAAGCCAACGACCGCGGCGCCCAGGAGGACGAAGCGACGCCGCCCGAGGCGGGCACCGACTTCACGGTGGACCAGAGATTGCGTATCCGACAATGGCTGCGGGCGAGCGGGGAAGCTTGCGTGATCCTCGGTCGGCGGCATGTGCGCCGAGAACCTCGGAACCTAGCTCCTGCAGGACCCCCTTCTTCTTGCCATCTTCATCGCGTCCGGGCTTGGTCGGTTGATCTGACTCAATCGACCGTCGTGACGACTCCCGCACCACAAGGTACCAGCAGCGTCGCGGAAGGCGTCCATGCGGGATTTTCGAGGCGACCACTACCCCCGCAACCGAAACCTCTGCAACTTCCCCGTCTCCGTCCTCGGCAGCGCCTCCCGAAACTCCACCGCCCGCGGGTACTTGTACGGCGCCACCGTCGCCTTCACGAAATCCTGCAGCGCCTTCACCATCGCCTCGTCGCCGCGATGCGACTCGCGC
>JADGRJ010000369.1 GCA_017881025.1 Rhizobacter sp.
AGCTCGCCGACAGCTGCCGTTGGTCAACCCAGGCGATCACCCCGAAGGACTGCTGTCGGGCTCGGCCGCGAATTCACAGTCGCGGCCAGGTGCGGACGCTCACAAGCGTCCGCTTAAGAGTCGTTGGGTTCTCGGCCAAGCTATAGCGCTAAAGTGCGGGAGGGAGGTGAACCTTTGATCAACCGCCGCACGCTCATCGCCTCGGCCGGCGGCATCTTCGTCGGGCCACTTGCTGCGCTCACGCCGTCGAGCGCCAAACTTCGACGCGTTGGCTTCATCGACCTCGGAGGCGCTGCGCGCCCGGTGCGCGGCGATCTCCGATGTGCGCGGCCTGGGTTCGATGGTGGCCATGGAGTTCACGACGGCCGACGGCAGGCCCGACGCCGACTTCACCCGGCTGGTGCAACTGCGCGCGCAGGATGCGGGCCTGTTGCTGCTGATCTGCGGCGTGTACGGCAACGTGATCCGTTTCCTGTTCCCGCTGACGATCGAGGATTCGGTGTTCGAAGAAGGCCTGGCGATCCTCGCCAAGGCTGTCCAAGCATGACGAGGAGTGCTGCGATGTTGAAACTGAAGGATCCGAGCCTGTTCATCCAGCAGGCGCTAATTGCCGGTGAGTGGGTGGATGCCGACGACGGCAAGACGATCGCCGTGGTCAACCCCGCCAACGGCGAACAGCTGGGCACCGTGCCGATGTGCGGCGCGGCCGAAACCGCGCGTGCGATCGCCGCCGCCGACGTGGCGCAGCGCGCCTGGCGCGACGTCGCGGCCAAGGAGCGTGGCGCAACCCTGCGCCGGCTGAACGACCTGATGCTGGCCAACGCCGACGACCTGGCCTTGATCATGACCTCCGAGCAGGGCAAGCCGCTGGCCGAGGCCCGGGGTGAGATCGTCTACGCCGCGTCGTTCATCGACTGGTTCGCCGACGAGGCGCGCCGCATCTACGGCGACACCATCCCGGCCCCGCAGGGCGATCGCCGCATCATGGCGATCAAGCAGCCGGTGGGCACCACGGCGGCGATCACGCCCTGGAACTTCCCGACCGCGATGCTGACGCGCAAGGCCGGGCCGGCGTTGGCCGCGGGCTGCTCGATGGTCGTCAAGCCGGCTTCGCAGACGCCGTTCTCGGCACTGGCGTTCGCCGAACTCGCCCTGCGCGCCGGCGTGCCCAAGGGACTGCTGTCGGTGCTCACCGGCTCGGCCAGCCAGATCGGCGGCGAGATGACGCGCAACCCGCTGGTGCGCAAGCTCACCTTCACCGGATCCACCGAGGTCGGCCGCACGCTGATGCGCCAGAGCGCGGACACGATCAAGAAGCTCTCGCTCGAGCTCGGCGGCAATGCGCCCTTCATCGTGTTCGACGACGCCGACCTCGACGCGGCCGTCGAAGGCACGATGATCTCGAAGTACCGCAATACCGGCCAGACCTGCGTCTGCGCCAACCGCATCTACGTGCAGCGCGGCGTGCTGCAAGCCTTCACCGACAAGCTGGTCGCGAAGGTCAAGGCCCTGAAGGTCGGGTCCGGCGTCGAGGCCGGCGTGACGCAGGGCCCGCTGATCGACGCGAAGGCGGTCGCCAAGATCGAGGAGCACATCGCCGACGCGCGCGCCAAGGGCGGCGAGGTGCTGACCGGCGGCAAGCGCCATGCGCTGGGCGGCCTGTTCTTCGAGCCGACGGTGCTGAGTGGCGCGACCGCCGAGATGCTGGTGGCGCGCGAAGAGACCTTCGGGCCGTTGGCGCCGATCTTCGCGTTCGACACCGAGGCCGAGGTGATCGCGCGCGCCAACGACACCGAGTTCGGCCTCGCCGCGTACTTCTACAGCCGCGACATCGGCCGCGTGATGCGCGTGGCCGAGCGGCTCGAATCGGGCATGGTCGGCGTCAACACCGGCTTGATCTCGACGGCCGAGGCGCCGTTCGGTGGCGTCAAGCAGTCGGGCCTGGGGCGCGAGGGCTCGAAGTACGGCCTCGATGAGTTCCTCGAGGTGAAGTACGTCTGCCTGGCGGGGTTGGACAAGTAGGCGGGCTTTCGCTGTCTTGACTCGGCCCGCCACGGCGCAAGGCCCTGGCGGGCTGCAGGCGACCTGCCTGCCGGCCCGGGCGGTGCCCGTCGCGGCCGCGTGGATTCAGGCGTGGCGCCTCACGCCCGCGACCGGCTGGCGCCTGCCGCGGGCTCCATGTACAGCTGCTTGAAGTAGCTGCGAAACGCCTGCATCGCCGGGCTGTGCTCGACGCCGGCCTTCCAGGCCAGCCCGACATCCATGCGCGGCACGCGCTCCTTGAGCGTGATGGTCTCGATCCGGCGCCCCTCGAGCGACCAGGGCCGATAGACCATGTCCGACAGGATCGCCACCCCCAGGCCGTTGGCCACCATGCTGCGCACGGCCTCCACCGATGAGGTGCGCAGCCGGATCCGCGGCTGGTAGGGCGTCTGCGACCAGTAGCGCAGCGAGCTGTACGCGGCCTCGTCGACCGTCAGCATGATGTAGGGCTCGGCGGCCACATGCTCGAGCGTGACCTCGGGCTGGCTGATCAGGGGGTGTTGCGCGCACACCCAGAGGCGGCGCTGCGAGCCGAAGAAGGTCTCGCGCGTGATCTCGCTGTTGGTCACGTTGGCGGTGAGCAGCACGCCCATGTCGTGGCGGCCGGTCAGCAGCCCCTCCTCGACGGCCTCGCGCTGCAGTTCCTGAACCTTCACGTCGATCTCCGGGAAGCGTTGCGTGAAGCGCTGCAGGTGATGCGGCAGGAAGTAGCCGAGCACGGTGTAGGTGGCCGCGATGCTCAGCAGGCCCGAGACGCGAGCGGCCTCGCGCGGCATGCGCAAGGCCTCGTCGGCGGCAGACAGCACCGCGTAGGCGTGGCTGAGAAAGCGGCGGCCGGCATCCGTAAGATCCACGCCACGCGGGGTGCGATCGAACAGCGGCTGACCGAGCATGTCTTCGAGCTCGCGGATCGCCGTGGTCACCGCCGACTGCGAGATGTTGAGCTGCACCGCGGCCTCCGAGACGCGCCCGAGCTCGGCGGCTGCGGCGAAGTATTTGAGTTGGCGAAGTGACAGCATCGATTTGCCTTCTCTTGGAAGGGTCTATCTGAAAAAGAGAACTTGGCTACTTGATCGACATTCGGGTAAACGCTTATACATACAAGATGATGTTGAAGCTTGGACGAGCTTGTGCTCCAACTCGGCGTGTAATTCAGATATCGGATGAGTCGAAAATCGTACTTTCAGATTGATCATGCGTCCACTAGGCTGCAAACCATTGTCATCAAAGGGTGGTGGGCGTGAAGACCTGCATTGACCTGAACTCAGACCTCGGCGAGGGCTTCGGCCCCTGGACCATCGGC
>JADGRJ010000129.1 GCA_017881025.1 Rhizobacter sp.
GCGCTGTCGCGCTTATTGAGAAGCCGCTGGCCGAAGCACATCGACGAGCTTCTCTGAGGCGCGCGCCATCGCGCGCCGCGAGCGATCGCGCTATTCGAGCAGGCTGCGCAGCATCCAGGCGGTCTGCTCGTGGACGGCGAGGCGCTGCGTCAGCAGATCGGCGGTCGGCTCGTCGCCGGCCTTCTCGACGAGCGGAAAGATGCCGCGCGCGGTGCGCGCGACCGCCTCGTGGCCCTCGACCAGGATCGCCACCATCTCGAGCGCCTTGGGCGGCGTCTCGGGGACATCCTTGATCGAGCTCAGGCGGCCGAACTGCGCGTACGACCCGGGGGCGGGGTGGCCGAGCGAGCGGATGCGCTCGGCGACCGGATCGACCGCGTTCCAGAGCTCGGTGTACTGCGCCATGAACATGAGGTGCAGCGTGTTGAACATCGGCCCGGTGACGTTCCAGTGGAAGTTGTGCGTCGTCAGGTAGAGCGTGTAGGTGTCGGCGAGCAGCTTCGACAGGCCGCCGACGATGGCGGCGCGGTCGGCGTCGTCGATGCCGATGTTGATGCGGGGTGCGGTGGGGGCCATGGCGAGTCGGATGAAGGTGGGGTGATGCGAGGCTACCCCGATCCTCGCGCCGACGAATTGCTTTTCCTTAGCGGCGCGATAGGGGATCGGCACCGCGCCGGCCGGCGTCGACGCTTCGCTCAGCCGGGCCCGTCCTGCCTCAGGCTGTTGCCGAGCGCCGTCTTGCGGACGATGACGGCGAACGATTTCACCGGCGCGCTCTGCGCCACCTCGCGCTGCCAGAGGATTCCCGGCGTGCGCACGGGGGTCGGGCTCTCGATCGGGATCATCTGCAGCCCGCTCATCGCCTTCGGCACCGCGTTGATCGCGACGATCGCGGCGATCGGCATGCGCAGGACGAGGCCGAGCATCGGCGCGACCGTCGACATCTCGGCGACGACGACCGGCTCGGCGCCGCAGGCGAGGAAGCACTCGTCGAGCAGCGTTCGCGTCGCGAAGTAGCCCGGCAGCAGCACCAACCGCTGCTGGTGCAGCTCGACCATGCGGATGCGCTTCCTGCCCGCGAGCGGATGCGTGTCGGCGACGACGAGGACCATCTCCTCGTTGTAGAGCGGCTCGAACCAGAGGTCGGTCGGCCCGCCCGGGCGGTAGGCGATGCCGATGTCGAGCTCGCCGGCGCGCAGGCGGGCGACGATCTGCTCGGCGGCGAGCTCCTCGACCCGGATCTGGACGGTCGGATGGCGCGCCAGGAAGAGGGCGACGCATTCCGGGATGAGGCCGATGTTGAAGGTGTGGGTGGCGCCGATCCGCACCTGACCGGTCAGGTTGCCACCGCCCGGCTTCAGCATCGCGATGCCCTGGTCGACCTCCTTCAGCGCCCGTGACGCGAAGGCCAAGAACAGCTCGCCCGCTTCGGTCGTCACCACCTTGCGGCCGATGCGGTCGAAGAGCGGCTGGCCGATCTCGTCCTCGAGCTGGCGGATCTGGTGCGAGAGGGTCGACTGGGTGACGTGGGTGCGCTCGGCGGCGCGCGTGAAGCTGCGGCAATCGGCCAGCGCCACGAAGTAGCG
This sequence comes from Rhizobacter sp., assembly GCA_017881025.1. Lineage (GTDB taxonomy): Bacteria > Pseudomonadota > Gammaproteobacteria > Burkholderiales > Burkholderiaceae_C > Schlegelella_A. Next base: position 1,587 of record JADGRJ010000129.1, read on the forward strand.
AAGGTGCCTCAGCTCCATACAAACCCCATGGTCGAATCGATGTCATCGATCATATCGATGGCAATCGATCATTTGCCCTCGCCCGGGAGCGCGACTTATCGTGCCGGGCCCTTCGAGGAGACGCGCCGATGTCGGACTACAACCAGGACAAGCTCACCGCGGACGTCGTCGCCGCGTTCGCGAAGACGCCCGATCCGCGCCTGCGCGAGATCATGAGCGCGCTCGTCAAGCACCTCCACGCCTTCGCGCGCGAGGTCGACCTGACACCCGAGGAATGGCTCGCCGGCATCAGGTTCATGACCGCGACCGGCCAGATCTCGACCGAGAAGCGTCCCGAGTTCATCCTTCTGTCCGACACGCTCGGCCTGTCGATGATGATCGTCTCGCTGGCGCAGGCGCGCGCGAGCGGCGCCAGGGGCGCGACCGAGGCGACCGAGGCGACCGTCGAGGGTCCGTTCTACTGGCCGGGCGCGCCGGACCTGCCGCTCGGCACCGACATCGGCGAAGGCGTCCCCGGCGAACCGACGCTCTACCTGGGCCGCGTCACCGACTGCGACGGCAAGCCGCTCGCCGGCGCGCTGCTCGACGTCTGGTCCGGCGACGGCGACGGCAAGTACGACGTCCAGCTCTCCGACGCGCCGACGATGAAGGCGCGCGGGCGCTTCCGTACCGACGCCGAGGGGCGCTACTGGTTCTGGTCGATCCGGCCCACGTACTACCCGGTTCCCGACGACGGCCCGGTCGGCGCGATGATGCGAATCACGAACCGGAACATCTATCGCCCCGGCCACATCCACATGCAGGTCTCGGCGCCCGGACACGTGATGCTGACGACGCACATCTTCGTCGGCGGCAGCCCCTACATCGACGAGGACGCGGTGTTCGGCAAGCGCGACAGCCTGGTCGTCGACTTCGACAAGCACCCGCCCGGCAAGGCCGTCGACGGCCGCGAGATGAAGGCGCCGTACCACTCGGCCAGCTTCGATTTCCGGCTCGCGCCCGCCGCCCTGAAGGCGGCCGCATGAAGATCGGCAAGGCGACCGTCCCGCGCACGTCGATCTGCACGTCGGACGAGCACACCATCGTCGTTCGCGGCCGTGACCTGTCGAAGGAGCTGATCGGCAAGGTCTCGTTCGTCGAGCACTTCTTTCTTCTCCTGACCGGCCGGCTGCCGACCACGGGCCAGGCGGCCGTGCTCAACGCGACGCTCGTCGCGATCGCCGAGCACGGCCTCGTGCCGAGCGTGCAGGCGGCGCGCATGACCTTCGCCGCCGCGCCCGACGCGATGCAGGGCGCGGTCGCCGCCGGCGTCCTCGGCTGCGGCACGGTCGTCCTCGGCTCGTCGGAGATGGCGGGGCGGATGTACAGCGAGATCGACGCGAAGATCAAGGAAGGCGCCGTCGTCGACGCCGCGGCGCTCGCCGTCATGCAGGCGTGGCGCGCCGCCGGCAAGACGATCCCGGGGTACGGCCACCCGCTCCACAAGGAGCGCGACGAGCGTGTCGGCGCGCTCTTCGACGTCGCCCGCCTGGCCGGCACCGATCTGCGCTTCGTCGCCATCGCCGAGGCGGTCGAAGCGCAGATGCCGGCGGTGCTGAGGAAGGACCTGAAGCTCAACGTCTCGGGCGCGATCCCGGCGGTGCTGCTCGGCGCCGGCTTTCCGGTCGAAGCGCTGAAGGGCGTGCCGATCCTCGCCCGCACCGCCGGCCTGATCGCCCACCTCTACGAGGAGATCGGCCAGCCGATCGGCTTCGCGCTCTCGTACCAGGCGACGCGCGAGATGGAATACGACGGCGCGCTGCCGGCCGGCTTCGGCCCCGCGGCACGATGAGCGGGCGCCGATGAGCAAGGTGCTCGCGGGACTGAAGGTCGTCGAGCAGGGCACCTTCATCACCGGCCCAGCGGCCGGGATGCTCCTCGGCGACCTCGGCGCCGACGTGATCAAGGTCGAGGTGCCCCAGACCGGCGACCCGTTCCGCGCCTTCAAGAACGGCCTCTACAGCCCGCACTTCCAGACCTACAACCGCAACAAGCGCAGCATCACGCTCGACACCAAGGACGGCGCCGACCGCGCCGTCCTCGATCGATTGATCGAAGGCGCCGACGTCTACATCCAGAACTTCCGCCCTGGTGTCGCCGACAAGCTCGGCGTCGGCGAGAAGCGGCTGCGCGCGCTCAACCCGAAGCTCGTCTATTGCTCGATCAGCGGCTTCGGACCGAGCGGCCCGGCGGCGAACCGGCCCGCCTACGACACGGTCGCGCAGGCGGCGAGCGGCTTCCTGAACCTGCTCGTCAATCCCGAGAACCCGCGCGTCGTCGGCCCGGCGATCGCCGACGCGCTGACCGGCTTCTACGCGGCCTACGGCGTCCTCGCGGCGCTCGTCGAGCGCGGCCGCACCGGCGTCGGCCGCACCGTCGAGGTCTCGATGCTCGAGGCGATGGCGCACTTCAACCTCGACGCCTTCACCCACTTCTTCCAGGTCGACGAGGTCATGGGCCCGTACAGCCGGCCGCGCGTCTCGCAGTCGTACGTGCTCGCGTGCGCCGACGCCAAGTGGATCGCGCTGCACATGTCGTCGCCGGAGAAGTTCTGGCGCGGCCTCGCCGTCGCGATCGAGCAGCCCGACCTCTTCGACGACGCCCGCTTCGCGACGCGCGAGGCGCGCATCGACCACCAGGAAGCGTTGATCGAGCTGCTCGGCGCGCGCTTCAAGCGGCGCACGCGCGACGACTGGTGCGCGCGGCTGCTCGCCGAGGACGTTCCGCACGCGCCCATGTACGACACCAGCGAGGCGCTCGACGACCCGCAGGCGCGCCACCTCGAGCTCACCGCGTCGGCGGTGCACCCGGTGATGGGCCTGTTCCGCACCGTCCGCTCGCCGGTCTCGTTCGACGGCGAGCGCGCCCTCGACGTGCGTCCGCCGCCGATGCTCGGCGAGCACAGCGACGAGATCCGCCGCCAGCTGGCGACCGCTTCCACCGGAGCCCCCGCATGAACGACACGTTCCGAATCGCGCGCCGCGCCGCCATCGCCTCGGTCGCCGCGACCTTCGCATTGGCGCTGACCGGCCTCGGCCTCTGCGGCGCCGCGCGCGCGCAGGACGGCGGCGTCATCAGGATGGTCGTCCCCTTCGGCCCCGGCACGACCACCGACACGGTCGGCCGCGTCGTCGCCGATGCCCTCGCCAAGGCGACGCGCCAGAGCGTCGTCGTCGACAACCGCGCCGGCGCCGGCGGCTCGACCGGCACCGACCAGGTCGCCAAGGCCGCAGCCGACGGCCGCACGCTCGTCATGGGAACGGTCGGCACGCACGCGATCAACGCCGGCCTCTTCAAGAAGCTCCCGTACGATCCGATGCGCGACTTCGCGCCGATCGCCTTCGTCGGCTACACGCCGACCTTGCTCGTCGTCGCCGCCGACTCGCCGGCGAGGTCGCTGAAGGACCTGGCGGCGCTGGCGGCGCGCCCCGAAGGCGTCACCTTCGCCTCGGCGGGCAACGGCACCTCGGGCCACCTCGCCGGCGAGATGCTGGCGCAGCGCCTCGGCGGCAAGATGATCCACGTGCCCTACAAGGAAGGCGCCGTGGCGCTGACGAGCGTGATGTCGCACCAGGTCGACTTCATGTTCTACCACCCGGCTGCGGTGATGCCGCAGATCAAGGCCGGCAAGCTCCGCGCGCTCGGCGCGAGCGGCGCCGTTCGCAGTGCCGCGGCGCCCGAGGTGCCGACGCTGATGGAGCAGGGCGTCAAGGACTTCGACCTCGTCGCCTGGTTCATGCTCTACGCCCCCGCGGCGACGCCGCCCGCGACGCTGGCGCAGCTGCGCAGCGCGAGTGCGTCCGCCCTGGCGCAGCCCGAGGCGATGGCGCGGCTCAAGGAGCAGGGCATCGAGCAGCGGCCGATGCGCGTCGACGAGATGGCGCCGTTCAACCAGGTCGAGCTCGGCAAGTGGGCGGAGCTCGTCAAGCGCTCGGGCGCGCAGGTCGACTGAGGCACGATAGCGATCACTACAACGAGGAGACATCGATGAAGACATTCCTTCTGTCGTCGCGTCGCGGCGCGCTCGTCGCGACGCTGTTCGGGCTCGCCGCGCTCGGCGGCATCGCCTTCCCGGCGGCGGCGCAGACCGCGGGCGCGCCCGTGCGCATCGGCAGCACGCTCGCGCTCACCGGCCCGCTCTCGGCGACGGCGCAGATCCACAGAATAGTCGGCGAGATCTACGTCGAGCAGCTCAACAAGCGCGGCGGCCTGCTCGGCCGGCCGGTCGAGTGGATCGTCAAGGACGACCAGAGCAAGCCCGACCTGGCGCGAACGCTCTACGAGCAGCTCGTCACCGCCGACAAGGTCGACCTGCTGATGGGCCCCTACGCCACCGGCGCGATCCTCTCGGCGATGGGCGTCGCCCAGCGCTACAACAAGGTGCTCGTCCACCACACGCTCGGCATCCCGTCGCTCGCCAAGTACGACATGCAGTTTCCGGCGTGGTCGCTCGGCTCGGACCCGGCGACGACGGTGCCGAACACGATCTTCGACGCCCTCGCCGCCGGCCCGAAGCCGCCGAAGACGGTCGCCGTCGTCACCAACAAGTTCCCGTCGATCCAGTTCATGACCGCGGGCGCGCGCGAGGTGATGAAGAAGCGCGGCCTCACCGAGGTGCTGTTCCTCGAGTGGGACTTCGGCAACCGCGACTTCGGCCCGATCGCCAATCGCATCAAGGACGCCAAGCCCGATTTCGTCTGGGTCGGCGCGATCGGCCTCGACGGCAACCTGCTGCTCGACGCGATGAAGAAGCTCGACTACGTGCCGCCGCAGCACTTCTACCTCTACCCGGCGCCCGGCCCGCTGGTCTCGCTGCCGGAAGCGAAGAACGCGCTCTCGGTGACGATCTTCGAGGACCAGCCGCCGTTCACGTCGGCAACCGGCGCCGCCGAGTTCGTCAAGGTCTACCGCGAGCGCGCGACCAAGGCCGGCCTCGCCGATCCGTCGGTCGAGACGCAGGCGGCGGCGTCGTACACGGCGTGGCAGATCCTCGAGGCCGGCGTCGTCGCGACCAAGAGCCTCGACGACAAGGCGATCGCGACGTGGCTGAAGGCGAACAAGGTCGACACGCTGCAGGGCAAGCTCCGCTTCGACGGCCTCGGCAACTTCGGCGACGACCTGATGCGAGTCAAGCAGGTCCAGAACGGTCACTGGGTCGTCGTCTGGCCGAAGGAAGTGACCTCGGGCGGCGCCAAGTTGCTCGCGCCCTGAGCGCGGCCGCCGGATGTCGGCGTTCACGCTGCCCAGCGCGTCGCTGCTGTCGCAAAGCGTCCTCTCCGGCATCTTCGTCGGCGCGCTCTACGGCCTGATGGGCCTGGGCCTCAGCCTGAGCTGGGGCCTGCTGCGGCTCATCAACCTCGCCCACTTCGCGTTCGCCTTCCTCGCCGCGTACCTCTGCTACGAGCTGGCGACTCGGGGGATCGATCCGCTGCTGACGCTGGCGGCGATCGTGCCGATGTTCTTCGCGATCGGCGCCGGCCTGCACTGGCTGGTCGCTCGCTTCGCGGTGACGCCGTTCAATTCGTTGCTACTGACCTTCGGTCTCACCGGCATCGTCGAGGCGGTGATCCAGTCGATCTGGACCGCCGACTTCAGGAAGCTCGAGTCGAGCTACGCACAGGAGAAGTTCAAGGTCGGCACGCTCTTCGTTCCGATCCCGGAGTTCATCACCCTGGTGCTCGCGGTCGCGCTCTCGGTCGCTGTGTGGGCGGTGCTTCGCTACAGCGACCTCGGCCGGGCGCTTCGCGCCGCCGCCGAGGACGCACCGATCGCCTCCGCCTTCGGCGTCAACCAGAAGGCGAACGCGCTCCTTCTCGCCGGTACCTGCGCGGCGCTGGCGAGCATCGCCGGCGTCTGCCTCGCCCTCAGCTTCACGCTCGCGCCGTCGCAGATCTACGCCTGGATCGGCGTCGTCTTCGCGGCGGTGATGCTCGGCGGCCTCGGCCGCGCGCTCGGCCCGCTCGTCGCCGGAACGCTGATCGGCGTCAGCGAGGCGGTGACGATGGCGGTGACGGCGCCGTCGTGGGCGCCGATCGTGTCGTTCACGCTGCTCATCGTCGTGCTCGTGCTGCGACCGGGGCGCGCGGCGTGAGCACGCCGCTCCGAGCTCTCGTGACGCGGACGCCGCTCGCGATCATCGGCGCCGGCGTGCTGCTCGCCGGTCTGCCGCTGCTCGGCCTGCCGGCGTTCTACGACTCGCTGCTCTACCTGATGCTGCACTGGATCGTTCTCGCAACCTCGTGGAACATCCTCTCCGGCTACACCGGCTACTTCTCTTTCGGCCACGGCGCGTTCTTCGGCGCCGGCCTGTACACGACGAGCACGCTGCTCGCGCGCTACGACTGGCCGTTCCTGTGGACGTTGCCGGTCGCCGCGCTCGTCGCGGCGGTGCTCGGCACGGCCCTGGGCGCAGTCGTCTTTCGCGTCAAGGGCGTTCGCGGCGAGCTGTTCGCGCTGCTCACGCTCGCGGTCACCTTCGTCATCGGCACGATCGTCGGCAACACGCCGCTCGATGGCGGCCAGGGCGTGTCGCTGAGCGCGGTGCCGGTGCCGAAGATCGGGCCGACGGCGTCGTCGACGTTCTACCTGCTCGCGCTCGTCGCCGCGACCGCGACGCTGCTCATCGCCTGGGGCATCACCGTCTCGCGCTTCGGCGCCGGCCTGTTCGCGATCCACGACGACGAGGACGCCGCCGAGGTGATGGGCGTGCCGACCTATCGCTACAAGTTGATGGCGCTGGCGATCTCGTGCGCGCTCGCCGGCGTCGCCGGCGGCATCCATGCGCTCTTCCTGTCGTATGTCACCGTCGGCGAGGTCTTCACGATCGCGGTGCCGCTGACGGTCGTGCTGATGAGCGTCCTCGGCGGCACGCGCCACTGGGCCGGGCCGGCGGTCGGCGCGGTCGCGATCACCGGCCTCCTCTACAGCTTCACCGCCGCCGACCACGCCGTCGCCGGCAAGGCGGCGACCGGCGCGATCCTGATCGCTGCGATCCTGTTCATGCCCGACGGCATCCTGCCGCGGCTGCAGCGGCTCTTCGGGCGTCGGCCCGCGCCCGCGCCGACCCTCGCCGTGCCGTCCGCACCGGCGGCGGGCACTGCGCCGGTCGTCGCTGCCCCGGACGGCGCGAGCGCAACCGATCGACGCGGCGCGACGGTCGGCGCCGGCGACGTCCTGCTGCAGGTGCGCGGCCTGCACAAGCGATTCAAGGGCGTGCACGCGCTTAGCGACGTCGGCGTCGACGTCCGGCGCGGCGAGATCCTCGGCCTGCTCGGCCCGAACGGCTCGGGCAAGTCGACCTTCATCAACGTCGTCAGCGGCCACTACGCGGCGACCGCGGGCGAGATCCGCTTCGAAGGACGCGACCTCACGGGCGCGCCGGCGCACCGCATCGCCGCCGCCGGCATCGCCCGCACGTACCAGATCCCGCGCCCGTTCGCGCACCTCAGCGTGCTGCAGAACGTCGCCCTGGCGGCGATGTTCGGCGGCGCTGTCAAGGATCCGCAGGAGGCGCGGCGGCAGGCGATGACCTGGCTCGAGTTCACCGGCCTCGAGGGCCGCGCCGATGCGCGCCCCGACGAGCTCAACCTGCACCAGAGGAAGTTCCTCGAGCTGGCGCGCGCGCTGGCGTCGCGGCCGCGCCTGGTCCTGCTCGACGAGGTGCTGTGCGGCCTCACGCCGAGCGAGATCGACGGCGCGGTAGCGCTGATCCGGCGCATCCGCGATCAGGGCGCGACGATCGTCTTCGTCGAGCACGTCATGCGCGCGGTGATGGCGCTGACCGACCGCATCGTCGTCTTCGACCACGGCGAGCTGCTCGCCGAAGGGCCAGCGAGCGAGGTGATGAAGCGCCCCGACGTCATGATCGCGTACCTCGGCACCGCCGCCGTCGCCGGAGCGCGGCCATGAGCGGCGCCGATGCCGCGTCGCCGACCGCGGATCGCCTGCTCGAGGTGCGCGACCTCGAGGTCGCGTACGGCGCGGCGCCCGCGCTCTGGGGCGTGTCGATCGAGCTCCACGCGGGCGAGCTGCTGTGCATCGTCGGACCGAACGGCGCCGGCAAGACGACGCTGATCAACGCCATCGCCGGCATCCAGCCTACGCGCGGCGGCCGCATCGTCTTCGCCGGCCGCGACATCACGCGCCTGCCGCCGCATCGATTCTGCGCAGCCGGCATCGCCATCGTTCCCGAGGGCAGGCGCCTCTTCACCGGCATGACGGTGCGCGAGAACCTCGAGCTGGGCAGCTACCTGCCCGCCGCCAAGGCGCGCCGGCGCGAATCGCTCGCCGAGGCGCTGGCGCTCTTTCCGGCGCTCGAGAGCAAGCTCGCCAGCCCGGCCGGCGAGCTTTCGGGCGGCCAGCAGCAGATGGTCGCGATCGCGCGCGCGCTGATGGCCCGGCCGCGCCTGCTGCTCCTCGACGAGCCCTCGCTCGGCCTCGCCCCGATGATCGTCGAGGCCGTGATGGACGCCGTCCGGCGCGTCAACGCCGACGGCGTCGCGGTGCTGCTCGTCGAGCAGAACGTGGCGATGGCGATGGCCGTCGCCGACCGCGCCTACGTGCTCGAGGAAGGCCGTATCGTCGTCGAGGGCGAGCCGCACGCGCTGCTCGCGCGGCCCGAGATCCAGCGCGCCTACCTCGGCGTCTGAGCCCCACCGCGTCATCGTTCATCGGAGATCACCCATGCTGTTTCCCACGACCATCGTCGGCAGCTTTCCGCAGCCCGAGTGGCTGATCGACCGCGCCAAGCTGGCCGGGCGCTTTCCGCCGCGCGTTCGCGCCAAGGAGCTCTGGCGCATCCCGCCCGAGCACCTCGCCGAGGCGCAGGACGACGCGACGATCGTCGCGATCCGCGCCCAGGAGGAGGCCGGGCTCGACATCGTCAGCGACGGCGAGATCCGGCGCGAGAGCTATTCGAACCGCTTCGCGACCGCGCTCGACGGCGTCGATCTCGACAACCCCGGCACAGCGCTCGACCGTTCCGGCCATCCGAACCCGGTGCCGCGCATCGTCGGCAAGATCAGGCGGCGCAACGCGGTCGAGGTCGGCGACCTCGAGTTCCTGCGTGCGCACACGACGCGGCGCACCAAGATCACGGTGCCCGGCCCGTTCACCATGCTGCAGCAGGCGCAGAACGACTTCTACGCGAGCGAGGAAGAGGCGGCGATGGACTACGCCGCCGCGGTCAACGAGGAGATCAAGGACCTCTTCGCCGCCGGCGCCGACGTCGTCCAGATCGACGAGCCGTACATGCAGGCCCGGCCCGAGAAGGCGCGCCGCTACGGCCTGAAGGCGCTCAACCGCGCCCTCGACGGCGTCACCGGGACGACGGCCGTGCACATCTGCTTCGGCTACGCGGCGATCATCCACGAGCGGCCGAGCGGCTACTCGTTCCTGCCCGAGCTGACGCAGTGCAGCTGCCGCCAGGTCTCGGTCGAGACGGCGCAGTCGCACCTCGACTGCTCAGCCCTCCTGGGGCTCGCCGGCAAGCAGGTGATGGTCGGCTGCATCGACCTCGCCGACCCCGAGGTCGAGTCGCCGGCGGCGATCGTCGCGCGCATCGAGCGCGCGCTGCCCTACGTCAAGGCCGAGAACGTCATTCTCGCGCCCG
>JADGRJ010000370.1 GCA_017881025.1 Rhizobacter sp.
CGCGCGCGGGAGCGACCGGTGCATCGGCGCCCCAGGCGAACGGCAGGGCCGCGGCCAGGACGACGGCGGCGATCAGTGTGCAGCTTTGTTTGAGCATGGCTGTCTCAGTAGGTGGCCGAGAGGTACACCTGGATCACGTGAGAGGCATACCCGTACAGGCTGCCGTCGCGCAGGTCGGTGAAGTCCTTGAACTTGAAGCGGGTGTACTCGTACGAGCCGTTGAGCTTGAGGTCGTACCGGCCCGGGACCCGACGCAGGTTGTAGGAAAGCTTGGCGCCCAGCCCCATGTCGTTGAACGTGCTCAGCTGGCGGTTGCGCGAGATGTAGGTCGTCTCGCTGGTCGCGTTGTCGCTGTAGAAGAGCGCGTGCTGCTGGGTGTAGTAGCGGTAGAACGCGTCGGCAAGCCAGTTCTCGCCGAAGTAGCGGCTGTAGCCGATCTCGGCGGTGTGCGCCTTGATCTCCCAGGTGTCGCGGAAGTAGCGGTACTCGACGTGCATCGCGTCGCGCGAGCCGAGGTCGCCGACCAGGCGCAGCTTGATCGCCCGGCCCGAGCGCGTGCTTGGGTTGCGCTCCGGCACGGCGGCGCCGAACACGCGCGCGACGCGGTAGGGGCTGCCGAGGTAGCCGTCGTCGGAGAGCGCCTCGAAGTTCGCGCTCATGAGCCAGCGCGGCGTCAGGATCTGGGTCGCGCCGAGGCGGTACTGCCAGTGCTTGGCCGTGGCCGCGAAATCGGGCTCGTTGTGCTTCTTGACCTGGTCGCTCGCGCGGGTGAAGCCGAACGCGATCGTGGTCATGCCGCCGAAGACCTCCTGCGTGACGTCGAGGCTGCCGGTGTTGGCCACGTAATCGGGCTCGTGGCTGGTCATCAGGCCGAAGGTGATCAGGGCGTCGCGATAGGCGTAGTCGGCGCTCAGGCCGAACTCGTGGCGCGTCTCGCGGTACGGGCTGGCCGTGGTGACGACGTCGATCGAGGCGTTGCTGACTGCGTCGACGTAGTACGTCCCGGTGAGCGCGACCTTGTCGAAGATGCTCCTGCGGATCAGGAAGGCCGGGCCGTAGGCATTGACGCCGCCGCCGCTGTACGAATGGATCAGCGCCTCGGCCTTGTTCTCCGGCAGGTCGGCGGCGCGCGCGCCGGCAACGCCGAGCAAGCCGCCGAGCAGGCCGCCGAGGATCGTCAGCAGGCGTCGCCAGAGGCCGATCGCCGCCTTAGTTGCAGCCACAGCCGCCCCCCTGGAATCCGGTCGCGCCGCGCGCGCCTTCGCGCACGTCGCGAACGTGCTCGAAGTGCTTGTCGGGCAGCGCATCGCGCGACAGCTTCATGATCGGATCGGCCAGGCGCTCGCGCTCGTAGGGCTTGACCCACGGCTGGATGGTCGGAAACGTCGGCACGGCACAGCCGCCGAGCAGCGAGGCGGCGAGCGCGGCGACGACGGCGAGCGTGCGCGCGGCCGTCACTTGAGCAGCTCCCGGATCTGCTTCTCGTAGTTGTCCTCGTAGCCGGCGAGATAGCCGCGATGGACGTAGCGGACCTTGCCGTCGCGATCGATGATCACGGTCGACGGCATCGTGCTCAGGTCGTACAGCTTGCTCACCGTCTTCTCGGTGTCGAGCAGGACCGGGAACGTGACGCCGAGCTTGCCTACGACCTCGGCGGCCTTGGCGACGTCGTCGTCGACGTTGACGCCGAGGAGGACGAAGCCCGACGACTTGTACTTCTCGTAGAGGCGGTTCAGCTGCGGCATTTCCTGGCGGCACGGGCCGCACCAGGTCGCCCAGAAGTTGACCATCACGACGCGGCCGCGCTGCTCCTTCAGGCGCAGGTTCGGGCCGGCCATGGCGTGCAGCGTGAAGTCGGGCGCGGCGGTCGCCGGCGCGATCGCCGAAGAGGCCGTTCCGGCGAGGACCGCGAACGCGGCGCAGGCGGCAAGCCGTAACCCCGGGACGCGGCGGCGGGCAGGACGACGAAGGGCCAAGGTGATGTTCATGACGACGAGCTCAGAAGTAGAAGGACAGGCCGCCGGTGAGCTCGACGTTCTGCGTGCTCTGGCGCTTGCCGAGCAGATCGAGCGAGAAGATGTGGTCGCGCAGGTCGAGCTGCAGCGCGACCCAGTCGGCGAGGTAGACGCGGTAGCCGAAGCCGGCGTTGAAGGTCGGCTTTGTCTGCTGGTCGAACTTGGTGCTGCCGACGCCGGCGACGATGTAGAACTGCGACGGCCGGGCGCGCCGGCCGCCGATGAAGATCTCGCCGGGGAACAGGTTGTAGCCGATCGACAGGTTGTAGTACGAGAGCTTCTCGGTGTCCTTGGCGAAGATGCCGCCCGGCAGGATCTGCCGGAACAGCTCGTCGCTGACCTTGGTCTGGCCGTACACGCCCTCGACGAAGAAGTCCTCGGTGATGTGATAGCCGATGCGGGCGCCGTAGACCCAGCTCGAGCCGAAGTTCTGCGTCGCGTAGGTGCCGGTGAACAGCCCCACCTCGAAGTCGTTCGACGGGAACTTGGGCTTCTCGATGTCGCGCCGGTCGACCTCCGGCACGACGACCTGGTCGGGATTGCCGGCCGGCGTGCTTTGAGCGAGCGAGCCGAAGCTCGCCGCGGCGAGGAGCGTCGCCAGGGATGCCTTGCGGAAGGTCTTGTTGTTCATCGTGTGTGCCGGTTGACCGACGGTCTTGGCCGTTGGTTCAGAACGAAGATGTCAGAAGAAGAAAGAGAGCCCCGCGGTCCAGGCGCGGTACTCGGTCGATTTCTGGTCGCTGATGAAGGCCGTGTAGAGCGAGTAGTCGGCGCTCATGACGAAGCGCTCGGTGAGGTAGTAGCGAACGCCGAGGCGGGCGACCGCGAGCTTGGCGTTGGTGTCGGTCGCGCCGATCAGGCTCTGGTTGGGGAAGTTCTTGAACTTGCCGAGACCGACGCCGAAGAACGGCGAGAAGCGATGGTCCGACCACGGCTCGATCAGCACGTCGACGTGCCAGAGATCGGTGCCCGAGAACACGCCCTGCACCTGGCCGATGGTGCCCTCGATGCTCAACGTGTCGGAGAGGCGATAGCTGGTCCATAGCTTCAACATCGGCTCGGACTGGAAGTGTCCCCAGGCCGCGCCCAGCTGCACCCTGCGAGTCAGGTAGTCATCGAGAAGAACATCACGAAAGGTCTTGGCGCTGCCGGCGGCGGTGAGCGTCGACTCGAGCTGCTGGCGGCTGACCCAGCCGACCTTGTCGCCCTCGGTGCGGATGCGGAACCAGTCGGTGTGGCGCAGCTCGATCTCGATCCAGTCGTTGCGCGGGGCGACGAAGAAGATCGGATAGCCGCGCCCGGGGCCGGTGCGCGCCCGCGACCT
>JADGRJ010000130.1 GCA_017881025.1 Rhizobacter sp.
CCGTGGGTGCGCCAGCTCGAGCGCATGAAGCGGGCGCTGCGGCTGCTCGGCGTCGCGGCGGCGCCGCACGACGCGCCGCGCGCCCTCGCCGCGCGAGTTCGGGAGCGCCTCGGCACCGCCGGCGAGCCGCTCGCGGCAGTGCTCGATGCGCTCGAGGCGCGCCGCTACGGCCGCGCCGCGGCGCGCCGTCCCGACCCGCGAATGACGCGCGATTTCACGCAGCAGGCGCACCGACTGCGGCCGCGGGGGACTTGATAATTCGCGCTGGCGCCCCTTGCGCCGTCGCCCGTCTCGAACTGCCCTCCTCGACATGACCCATCGTCGCCAGATCGTCGTCGGCCCCTTCGCCTGGCTGATCGCCGCGGGCGCCGGCGCCGCGGCCAAGCGTGCCAAGGGAGGCGGCGCGAAGAAGGTCGCGCTCGTCGACGACGGCGCGCCCGACACCGTCACCTATGGCCTGCGCGACGACGTCGTCCGCTTCGCCGAGGGCGTTGCCGAGCGGCGTGGCCTCGACCTCGAGTGGGTCCGCAACGCCCTCGCGCAGGCGCGCTTCATCCCCATCGTGACGCGCTACATCATGCCGCCGACAACGGGCACGGCGAAGAACTGGGCCGCGTACCGTTCGCGTTTCGTCGAGCCGATCCGGATCCGCGCCGGGGTCGCGTTCTGGCGCGCCAACGAGCGCTGGCTGGCGCAAGCCGAAGACCTGTACGGCGTGCCGCCCGAGATCGTCGTCGGCATCGTCGGCGTCGAGTCGATCTTCGGCCGCCAGATGGGCGACTTTCGCGTCATCGATGCGCTGGCGACGCTGGCCTTCGATTTCCCGAGTGGCCGGAAGGACCGCAGCGCCTTTTTCAAGGACGAGCTCGAGAGCTGGTTCATCCTGTGCAAGAGCGAAGGCGTCGACCCGCTCGCCTGGCGCGGCAGCTACGCCGGCGCGCTCGGCATGGCGCAGTTCATGCCGTCGAGCTTCAACAAGTACGCGGTCGACTTCGACGGCGACGGCCGCGTCGACCTGCACGCGAACGCGGCCGACGTGATCGGCAGCGTCGCCAACTACCTCGCCGAGTTCGGCTGGAAGCGCGGCCTGCCGGCGCGCTTCGAGGTCAGGCCGCCGACCGAGACGAGCGAGCGCGCCGCCCTGCTCGCCCCCGACGTCGTGCCGACGTTCACCGCCGGGGAGATGGTCCAGCGCGGCGCCTGGCTGCCCGAGCCGGCGCTCGCCGCCGACAGCCTGCTCGCGCTCGTCGAGCTGCAGAACGGCGACGCCGCGCCGACCTACGTCGCCGGCACGACCAATTTCTACGCGCTGACGCGCTACAACTGGTCGAGCTACTACGCGATGGCGGTGCTCGCGCTCGGCGAAGCGGTTCGGCCGATCGCGCGCTGAGAGACCAGGAAGTCCTCGATCCAGCCGTGGACACGTTCGTCGTCCGACCAGCTTTCGCGCACTTCCAGGCCGCGGTGCAGCTCCCAGCTCGAATCGAACCAGCCCGGTCCCGCCGCGCCGCCGATTCGCTCGCCGCGATCGTGGCGATGCGGCGGGATGTCGATGGCGACGAGCGCGAGCTCCGTGGATTCGTGCGGCATGGCGGGCCTCCGTGGCGATGCACGCAGTCTCGTCGCGCGACGACATCTGCACCATCCACCGGAGGCAGGGACGCAGCGTGGTGGCACGCCCCCCGAGGTGCCCCCGCTGCGGAGGGTAGGCCGCGCCGCGGCTAGCGCGGCACGACGCTCACCGCGACCTTCATCGTCTGGCCGCGCCCACCGAGGATGACGCCGCGCAGCGGCACGACGTCGGCGAAGTCGGCGCCGGTCGCTAGGATGATGTAGCGGCGATCGGCGAGCGTGTCGTTGGTCGGATCGAACTCGACCCAGCCATGGTTCGGCGAATAAGCGGCGACCCAGGCGTGCGACACGTCGGCGCCGAGCAGGCGCGCCCGGCCGGGCGGCGGCTGCGTCAGCAGGTAGCCCGAGACGTAGCGCGCCGGCAGCCCGTGGCTGCGCAAGCAGGCGAGCATCACGTGCGCGAAATCCTGGCAGACGCCCTTGCGCTGCGCGAGGACCTCGTCGACCGACGTCGTCACCGTCGTCGCGTCGGGATCGAATTCGAACTCGTAGTGGATGCGGCGCATCAGGTCGGTGACGGCGTCGAGCCAGTCGCGTCCGGCGCCGAAGCTCGCTGTCGCGTATGCGTGGGCGGCGTCGGACCACGGCACAAGCGTGCTCGGCTCGGCCATGCGCACGGCGCGCAGGCCATCCTGCGCCGGCTCGTCGAGGAGCGACTCGCGAACCGCTTCCCACGTCAGCGCCGGCCGCGCGCTCGCCTCGGGACGATCGGAGATCTCGACTTCGCACCGCATCCGCACGAGCAGCAGCGGATGCGGACCGTGCACGCCGAAGTGAGTGACGCCGTTGCCGAAAGAATCGCGCGTCTCGTGGCGCTCGTCGGGCGTCGGCTCGATGGCGAGCTCGTGCGAGACGACCTGCTGCCACGGCAGCCGGCACGGCGTGAGGTGCGCCAGCTGCCACGACTGCGCGACCGGGACGCGATACGAATAGCGCGTCTCGTGCTCGACGCTGTAGCGATCGGGCGCAGGCGCCGCGATCGGAGCCGGGGCCGACGCGGGATCCACCGCCGTGCCGCCCCCGCTCATGCCGCGAGCTGCAGCATGCTGCGCGGCACCGCATGCGAGAAGAACTTCAGCGACGTCGCGTCGGAGACCGCGTACGCGGCTCGCTGCAGCTGCTCGATCACGTCGGCGAGGTGCCCGCTCTCGGGACGAAGGTCGCCGGGCGCGAGCGAGAGCAGCGCCGCATGCGCAGGCGCCAGCGTCGTCGACGCGAAGGCGCCGTGCGTCGCCTCGAGCCTGGCGATGAAATCCGCCAGGCCTTTGGCCTGGAACGCGAGCGAGCGCGGGTTGGCCTCGTCGCGCATCACCATGTCGAGCACCGGCAGCCATTCCGGCGCGGCGAGGTAGCTCGAGCGGTAGGTGACGCTCGAATCGGCGAGCTCGAGCAGCCAGTCGAGCTCGTGCGTGCGGCCTTCGTCGATCGCCACCTGCAGCGTGCTGCACAGCGTCGCCAGGCGCTCGACGCGCCGGCCCATCGAGACGAAGCGCCAGCCGATGCCGCGCGTCATGCCGTCGAGGACGAAGCCCGAGAGCGTCATCATCGACGTGATCGCGCGGTCGAGCCAGACCAGCGTCATCGGCAGCGCCGGCTCGCGCTGCAGCGCGGGGTCGGCGATCAGGCGATTGAGGGTGCGCCAGTGGTCGACCGACATCCGGTCGCGCAGGCTGAACGCGACTCGCGAGAGGCTGGCAAGGCGCTGCGCGAGCGCGCCCTCCTTGTGGGTGGCGGCACGGCGCAGCGCGCGCGCCGCGCTCTTGCTCGGCTCGACGATGCCGAGCCGCTCGGCCAGCGTCCACGCCGGCGGCGGGCCGACGTGCGTTCCGCCGTCATCGAGCACCTGACCGATGGCGACGCGAAGCAGGCGCGCGGTCGCGTCGCAGCGCTCGCCGTAGCGGCCGAACCAGAACAGGTTCTCGGCGGCGCGCGAGGCGAGCGTCGAGTCGGCGCCGACGAGGTCTTCGGCGGTCACGGTGGTCGACAGCAGCGAGAACTCGGCGTTGACCGGGCCGTCCGAGAGCACCCAGGTGTCCTTCGAGCGGCCGCCGCGCTGCATCGCGATCACCGGCGAGTCCTCGTCGCCGGCGACTCGCGTCAGGCCGCCGGGCATGACGCGCCAGCCGCTCGGCGTCGCCACCGCGAAGACGCGCAGGCCGACGGTCCGCGCCGCCAGCGCGCCGATCGTCGTCCCCTCGAGCACCGGCGCCTGCGAGACGTGCACCCACTCCTGGGCGACGAAGTGCTGCGGCCGTTGCGCGATGCGCAGCCGCAATGCCTCGCGTTCCTCGGCCGAGAGGTTCTCGACGACGACCCCCGGCTCGTTCGCCGAGCGCTCGATCGGCTTGATGATGAGCCGCTCGGGGCGGCGCCAGGCGTCCTCGAACGCGGCCGGCTCGCCCAGCCACCAGGTGGCGATCGACGGCAGCTGCAGCGGCTCGCCGAGCAGCTCGCGGCTGAGGCGCGGCAGGTAGCCGAGCAGCGCGCCCGACTCGAGCACGCCCGAGCCGAGCGCGTTGGCGAGCAGCACGTTGCCGCGCCGCGCGCAGTCGGTGAGGCCGGCGATGCCGAGCGCCGAATCGGAGCGCAGCTCGAGCGGATCGCAGTAGTCGTCGTCCTGGCGGCGAACGATCGCGTGGACGCGCTGCAGGCCGTCGATCGTCTTCAGCCAGACGCGGTCGTCGCGCACCGTCAGGTCGCTGCCCTCGACGAGCGCGAAGCCCAGGTAGCGGGCGAGCAGCGCGTGCTCGAAGTAGGTCTCGTTGTACGGCCCCGGCGTGAGCAGGACGATCCGCGTCGGCCCGTCGCCGCGCGGCGCCCAGTGCAGCAGCGACGATCGCAAGGCATCGAAGAACGACGCGAGGTGCTGCACCGGCAGCTCGCGGAACATCTGCGGGAAGACGCGCGAGACGACGAGGCGGTTCTCGAGCGCGTAGCCCGAGCCCGAAGGCGCTTGCGTGCGGTCGTTGACGACCCACCAGCGGCCGTCGGGCGAACGCGCGAGGTCGGCGGCGTACTGCAGCAGGTGGCGCCCGCCCGCAGGCCGCAAGCCTTCGGCGGGGGCGAGGAAGCCGCGGTGGCCGAAGATCACCGGCGGCGGGATCGCCCCGCTCTTCAGCAATGTCTGCGCGCCGTAGAGGTCGCCGAGGACGCGGTTGAGCAGGTCGGCGCGCTGCTCGATGCCGGAAGCGATCCCGGCCCATTCGTCGGCCGGCAGCACGAGCGGGATCGGATCGACTTCCCACGGCCGGTGCACGCCCTGCGCGTCGGCGTAGACGTTGTAGGTGATGCCGTGCTCGCGGATCTGCCGCTCGGTGAGCGAGAGCGTGTCGCTCACCTCGCGCTCGCTGCGCTCGGCGAGCGCGCGCAGGAACGCGTCCCAGTGCGGGCGCGGGCGGCCCGGCGCGGCGAGGAGCTCGTCGAAGCGCCCCTCGGGCGCCCCGTAGCCGGCGAGGAGTTGATCCAGCATCGTCCCGAACGCTACAACGCCGCGGGCGGCCGGCGCAGATCGAGGGTGTGCGGAAAGTCGGGGTTGACGGCTTCGGCCGGGAGGATCAGCGTTCCCGGCGAGTGGCCGGTGCGGAAGAACCGCGCCAGGCGGCGCGCCTCGGCCTCGTAGGCGTTGATCGGGAACGTGGTGTAGTTGATGCCGCCCGGGTGGGCGACGTGGTACTGGCAGCCGCCGAGCGAGCGGTTCATCCAGGTGTCGACGAGGTCGAAGACGAGCGGCACGTGCGCCGCGATCGTCGGATGCAGCGACGACGGCGCGGTCCAGGCGCGGTAGCGGACCGCGGCGACGTACTCGCCTGCGGTGCCGGTCGGCTGCAGCGGCAGGCGCCTGCCGTTGCACGCGAGGACGTGACGATCGCCGACCATGCCCTTCACATGCACCTCGATGCGCTCGACGGTGGAATCGACGTAGCGCGCCGTGCCGCCGGGGCCGCTCTCCTCGCCGAGAACGTGCCAAGGCTCGAGCGCCATGCGCAGCTCGACGGCGACGCCCGACGCGGTGAAGTCGCCGAGCAGCGGGAAGCGGAAATCGCGGTGCGCCGCGAACCAGGCGAGCTCGAACGGGTAGCCGGCGCCGTTCAGCTCGGCGACGACGTCGTCGAGGTCCTTCCAGACGAAGTAAGGCAACATGAATCGATCGTGCAGCTCGGTTCCCCAGCGCGCCAGGCGCGCCGGCTGGTACGGCGCGGCCCAGAAGCGGGCGACGAGCGCGCGCATCAGCAGCTGCTGGACCAGGCTCATTCGCGCGTGCGGCGGCATCTCGAAGGCACGCATCTCGAGCAGGCCGAGGCGGCCGGTCGGACCGTCGGGCGAATAGAGCTTGTCGATGCAGAACTCGGCGCGGTGGGTGTTGCCGGTGACGTCGATCAGGAGATTGCGCAGCAGGCGATCGATCAGCCACGGCGGCGTCCTGCCGGCTTCCACCTCGGTCACGCGTGCGAGCTCGGCGAAGGCGATCTCGATCTCGTAGACCGAGTCGTTGCGCGCCTCGTCGATGCGCGGTGCCTGGCTCGTCGGGCCGACGAACATGCCGGAGAAGAGGTAGCTCAGGGCCGGATGGTTGTGCCAGTAGCCGATCATGCTGGCGAGCAGGTCGGGCCGGCGCAGGAACGGCGAGTCGCCCGGCGTCGCGCCGCCGAGGACGAAGTGGTTGCCGCCGCCGGTGCCGGTGTGACGTCCGTCGAGCATGAACTTCTCGGTCGTCAGGCGCGTCTCGCGCGCGGCGCCGTAGAGGTACGTCGTCTGCTCGACGAGCTCGCTCCAGCTCGACGCCGGATGGACGTTGACCTCGATCACGCCCGGGTCCGGCGTCACGCGCAGCAGGACCAGGCGCGGGTCCTTCGGCGGCTCGTAGCCTTCGAGCGTCACCGGCATCCGCATGGCTTTCGCGGTCGCCTCGACCGCGGCGACGAGCGCGAGGTAGTCCTCGAGCGCCGAGGTCGGCGGCATGAAGAGATAGAGCCGGCCGTGGCGCGCTTCGGCGCTGATCGCGGTGCGGACGACGAAGCCCGCCGATTCGTCGACCGCAGGCTCGCCGGCCGGCCGCGCCGCCTCGGCAGTGTCGCTGCCGATGTCGTGCGTGCCGCTCGGCGTTTCGTGCTCGGCGGACTTCGGCGCGGCCGCTTCGCCGGACGCATGCCACGCGGGCTCGTCGCTCGGCGCCGATCCGTCGACGTCACCGGGGAGCGGCGGCAAATCGACGTTCGCGTCAGGCGGATAGACCCACGGCATGTCGCCGGCGCGCGCCCAGGGCAGTGAATCGAGCGGCAGGCGAAAGCCGAGCGGCGAATCGCCGGCGACGAGGAAGCAGTGGTCGTTGCGCAGGTACCAGGGCGACGAGCGCCAGCGCTTCGGGTGGCGCTCGTCGGCGGCGATCGGCAGCGCGTAGCCGACCGGCGCGCCGAGGCCGCGCTCGAAGACGTTGCGCAGGCGGTTGCGCTCGGCCTTGTCGGCGAGGCGCGAATCGGTCGGCTCGACGTTGATGGGCAGCTTGCCCTCGCGCCACAGGTAGTAGCCGACATCTTCATGGCCGGCGAAGACGTTGCGCCGGTCGACGCCGAGGCGAAGCGCCAGGCGATGCAGGAACTCGCGCGCGTGCGCTGCGGTGGCGCCGTGGTCGTCGCGCTCGCTCGCGGAGAGCGCCGGGTCGTGCCAGATCGGCACGCCGTCCTTCCTCCAGAAGAGATTGAGCGACCAGCGCGGCAGCTGCTCGCCCGGATACCACTTGCCCTGGCCGAAGTGGACGAGGCCGCCGCGGCCGTACTGCGCGCGCAACCGCTCCATCAGCTCGCTGCTCAGGGCGCGCTTGGTCGGCCCCATCGCCTCGGTGTTCCATTCGCCGCCCTCGCGGTCGTCGACCGAGACGAAGGTCGGCTCGCCGCCTTGCGTCAGGCGCACGTCCATGCGGCGCAAGTCGGCGTCGACGTGCTTGCCGAGCTCGTCGATGGCGCCCCACTGCAGCTCGCTGTACGGCAGCGTCACGCGCGGCGCTTCCCAGACGCGGCGCACCGACATGTGGTGCTCGAACGTCGTTTCGCACGGGTCGAGCGTGCCGCTGATCGGCGCCGCCGACGACGGCTCGGGCGAGCAGGCGAGCGGGATGTGGCCCTCGCCGGCGTAAAGGCCCGAGGTCGGATCGAGGCCGATCCAGCCGGCGCCCGGCAGGAAGACCTCGCACCACGCATGCAGGTCGGTGAAGTCGACCTCGGTGCCGCTCGGCCCGTCGAGCGACTTGACGTCGCTCTTCAGCTGGATGAGGTAGCCCGAGACGAAGCGCGCCGCCAGGCCCAGGTGGCGCAGCAGCTGCACCGAGAGCCAGGCGCTGTCGCGGCACGAGCCGCTCGCGTTCTGCAGGGTCAGCTCGGGCGTCTGCACGCCGTGCTCCATTCGGATCAGGTAGGCGATGTCCTTCTGCAGACCCTGGTTGATGTCGACCAGGAAAGTGCTCGTCGCCTTCTCGCGGCGGTCGACTCGCGCGAGGTACTGGGCGAAGAGCGGCGTCGCGGGCGCCTTGCGCAGATACGGCGCGAGCTCGACGAGCAGCTCGGGCTCGTAGGTGAACGGGAACTTCTCCGCGCTCGGCTCGAGGAAGAAATCGAACGGATTGAAGACCGCCATCTCGGCGACGAGGTCGACCTCGACGCGAAAGAACGTCGTCGGGTTCGGGAAGACGAGGCGCGCGAGGTAGTTCGCCTGCGGGTCCTGCTGCCAGTTGATGAAGTGCTCGGCCGGGTCGACCTTCATCGAGTAGCTGAGGATTCGCGTTCGCGAGTGCGGCGCCGGCCGCAGCCGGACGACCTGCGCGCCGAGGTGGATCGGCCGGTCGTAGCGGTAGTGCGTGACGTGGTTGAGCGCGACGTGAATCGACATTCAGGCTTTCGGTGCGACGCGCCGATTGTCGGCCGGCGCAGGGTTCAAGGTGCCACCGGCACGAGGAAGTCGCGGCTGATGCCGGCGCCGAGCGCATTGACGCGCTCGAGGAACTGGGTCAGGTAGGCGTGCAGACCGGTGGCGAGGATCTCGTCGATCCGGCCGTACTGCAGGTCGGCGTCGAGCCGGCCGGCGAGGCGCAGCGTGTCGCCCGACTGCTCGTTGGCGACGCGCTTCAGGTTGGAAACCACCTCGTGCATGCACGCGGCGAGGGAGCGCGGCATGTCGGGACGCAGGATCAGCAGCTCGGCGACCTTCTCGGGGCGGATGACGTTGCGATAGACCTTGCGGTAGACCTCGAACCCGGACACCGAGCGCAGCACCGCCGACCAGTGATAGAAGTCGAACTCGACGTCCTTGCCGCCGGCTTCCTGGCTCTGACTCTGACTCTGGCTCTGGCTGTCGCCGCCGGTCCGGCCTTGGCTCTGGCTCTGGCTTTGAATCTGGCCCAGACCGTAGCGAAGGCGCGCCGCCGCGCCGCCGAGGCCGTTGCTGCCGCCGAACTCGTGATCGACCGAGTGGAACTTGACGTCGAGGAGCCGCGCCGTGTTGTCGGCCCTTTCGAGGAAGCTGCCGATGCGCAGGAAGTGGAACGCCTGGTCCTGCAGCATCGTGCCGACGGTGACGCCGCGCGACAGGTGCGAGCGGAACTTCACCCACTCGAAGGCCTCGGACGGGCTGGTCAGGAACGCGTCGGTCGCGACCATGCGCTGGAACTCGAGCCAGGTCTGGTTCTGCGTCTCCCAGACTTCGGTCGTGAGCGTACCGCGCACCGCGCGCGCATTCTCGCGCGCCGCCATCAGGCAGCTGCGGATCGACGAGCCGTTGTCGGCATCGCTCACCATGTAGTCGATGACGCTGCGCGGCGTCACCGCGCCGTGGCGCTCGGCGAAGTCGTCGGTGAGCTCGCTGATGCTGAGCAGGCCGCGCCAGCCACGCTCGGCGGCTTCGTCGGACTGCGGCAGCAGCGACATCTGGTAGTTGACGTCGAGCATGCGCGCAGTGTTCTCGGCGCGCTCCATGTAGCGGGCCATCCAGAACAGGTGATCGGCGGTGCGCGACAGCATGAGATGGTTCCGGTCAGGCCTCGAGGATCCAGGTGTCCTTGGTGCCGCCGCCCTGCGACGAATTCACCACCAGCGAGCCTTCCTTCAAGGCGACGCGGGTGAGCCCGCCGGGCACCATCTGCACCGTCTTGCCCGAGAGAACGAACGGGCGCAGGTCGATGTGGCGCGGCGCGATGCCGCTTTCGACGAAGGTCGGGCAGGTCGACAGCGCCAGCGTCGGTTGGGCGATGTAGCGGTTCGGATCAGCCTTCAAGCCGACCCGGAAATCCTCGATCTCGGCCGCGGTCGCCGCCGGGCCGACGAGCATGCCGTAGCCGCCGGCGCCGTGGACTTCCTTGACGACGAGCTCGCCGAGATGGTCGAGCACGTAGCCGAGGTCGTGCGGGTCGCGGCAGACGTAGGTCGGCACGTTCTGCAGGATCGGACGCTCGCCGAGGTAGAACTCGATCATCTTCGGGACGAACGGATAGATCGACTTGTCGTCGGCGACGCCGGTGCCGATCGCGTTCGAGAGCGTCACGTTGCCGGCGCGGTAGGCGCCGAGCAGCCCCTCGCAGCCGAGCGTCGAGTCGGCGCGGAAGGCGAGCGGGTCGAGGAAGTCGTCGTCGACGCGGCGGTAGATGACGTCGACGCGCTTGGGCCCCTGCGTCGTCCGCATGTAGACGAAGTTGTCGTCGACGAAGAGGTCCTGCCCTTCGACCAGCTCGATGCCCATCTGCTGGGCCAGGAAGGCGTGCTCGAAGTAGGCGCTGTTGTACATGCCCGGCGTGAGGACGACGACGGTCGGGTCGTTCACCGCCGCCGGCGCGACCGAGCGCAGCGTCTCGAGCAGCAGGTCGGGATAGTGCGCGACCGGCGCGATGCGGTGGCGACTGAACAGCTCGGGGAAGAGCCGCATCATCATCTTGCGGTTCTCGAGCATGTACGAGACGCCGCTCGGCACGCGCAGGTTGTCCTCGAGGACGTAGTAGCTGCCGCTGCCGTCGGCGTTGGCGGCGCGGACGATGTCGATCCCGGCGATGTGCGAATAGATTCCGCCGGCGACCTCGACGCCCTTCATCTCGGCGCGGTACTGGGCGTTGCCGAGGACCTGGTCGGCGGGGACGATTCCCGCCTTCAGAATCTCCTGGTCGTGATAGACGTCGTGGAGGAAGCGGTTGAGCGCGGTGACGCGCTGGCGCAGGCCGCGCTCCAGCTCGCGCCATTCGTGCGCCGGGATCACGCGCGGGATGAGGTCGAACGGGATCAGCCGCTCGGTGCCGCCGTTCTGGCCGGCGCCGTCGTCCTTCGAGCCGTAGACGGCGAAGGTGATGCCGACGCGACGGAAGATGACCTCGGCCTCGTCGCGCCGCGACCGCATCACCTGCGGCGGCTGCTCCGCCAGCCAGCGGTCGTAGCCGCCGTAGTGCTCGCGTACCGCGCCGTCCGCGCCCCGCATCTCGTCGAAACCGACTTTCATGCTGCCTCCGGAGCCGAGGGTAGCAAAGTCCGCGCCATGGACGAGCGAGGCGCCCGCTTTCAGTGCGGCTCGGGCTGGATCCGACGTTCGAGCGGCCGCGGGGCGGCATGCGCAGCGACGCGCGCTGACCCCCGGT
>JADGRJ010000371.1 GCA_017881025.1 Rhizobacter sp.
CGGGGCGGCTGTTGACGGGCGGTTTGGCTCGCGACACGGTTCGCTCGTCACGGGTCGTCGCTGCGCCGCCGCCCGGACCACACCCATCACTCGCCGCCCTGCGCTCTGGAAGCGGGACGCACGAATCTCTTGTTCCAGAGTGTCGCTGGGCAGTGGTGGGGGCGTCCGGAATGCGGGCCGAGGTGGACGCGTGACGAGCGCGCCGCGGCACCCTGAGCTCGGTCGTCAACAGCCGCCAGTGTCGGACCGCGGGCCGGGCGCCCCCGCCGCTGACCTGAGAGGCCTCTGCGTCGCGAACGACCTCTGCACCGCTCCTCCGCAACGCGTACGATGAAAGAAGCCATGGAGACCGTCGACCCGATCACCCTCTCGGTCTTGCAGAACGGCCTGATGCAGGTCTGCAACGAGATGGACCTCGCGTTCGTTCGCAGCGCCTTCAGTCCGGTGATCGCCGAGGCGCTCGATCGCTCCGACGGCATTTATCACCGCGACAGCGGCGAGCTGATCGCGCAGGGCGAGCTCGGGCTGCCCGTCTTCGTCGGCACGATGCAGTTCACGGTGCAGGCGGTGATCGAGCGCGTCGAGCGGCTGAGGATTCCGCTCGCGCCCGGCGATGTCTTCATCGTCAACGACCCCTATCTCGGCGGCACGCATCTGATGGACGTCAAGTTCGTGCAGCCGTTCTTTCGCGAAGGCAAGCTCTGGTGCTGGCTCGCCAACACCGGCCACTGGCCCGACACCGGCGGCATGGTGCCGGGGGGCTTCTCGGCCAACGCCACCGAAGTCGAGCAGGAAGGGCTGCGCCTGCCGCCGGTCAAGCTTTACAAGAAGGGCGTCCTCGACGACGAGATCCTGTCGATCATCCTGTCCAACATCCGCATCGCCGACCAGCGGATCGGCGACATCAAGGCGCAGGCGGCGGCGCTGGCGACAGGCCGGGCGCGGTTGTCGGCGCTGCTCGACCGCTACGGCGACGTCACCGTCGACGCCGCGATCGTCGAGCTCAAGCGGCGCGCGGCGCGGCAGATGCGCGAGAAGATCGCGACCATCGCCGACGGCGTCTACGAAGGCGAGGCGTTCGTCGATTCCGACGGCGTCGTCGACGAGCCGCTCCGGATCGCGATGCGAATCACCAAGAGCGGCGGCGGCGATGTCGAGCGCGCGGCGCTGTCGTTCGACATGAGCGGCTCGTCGCCGCCGTGCCAGGGGCCGATGAACAGCGTCATCGCGACGACGCGCTCATCGATCTACCTCGCCGTCAAGCACGTCTTTCCGGAAGCGGCGATCAACGCCGGCACGTTCGAGCCGCTGCACATCGTCGACCCCGAGGGCACCTTTCTCTACGCGCACTACCCGCGCCCGGTCTCGGGCTGCGCCGCCGAGGTCAGCCAGCGCATCGCCGAGGCGGTGTTCGCGGCGCTCGGCCAGGCGATCCCGGACCAGCTGTTCGGCGCGCCGGCGGGAACGAGCGGCAACCTCGGCGTCGGCGGCTTCGACCCGGAGAAGAACCACGCCTACGTGATGTACGTGATCTCGGGCGGCGGCTACGGCGGCAGCCCCGAGGGCGACGGCCTCTCGAACGGCTGCTCGACGATCGGCATCTCGAAGACGACGCCGATCGAGATCATGGAACAGCTCTATCCCGTGCTGTTCGAGGAGTACTCGCTGCACGAGGGGTCGGGCGGCGCCGGTGAGCATCGCGGCGGCTTCGGCGTCAACTACCGCATCCGGCTGCGCCGTGGCGAGGCGCGCGTGTCGATGGTCATGGACCACGGCCGGGCCGGCCCGCCGGGCGCGCAGGGCGGCGGCGCCGGCGGCACGAACAAGGTCCAGGTCATCCGCGACGGCGTCGTCTACGTGCCGCCGCATCTCTCGAAGGACCAGGACATCGCGATCCATGCCGGCGACGTCATCGCCGTGTCGACGCCGGGCGGCGGCGGCTTCGGCAAGCCCGAGGCGCGGCCGGCCGACGCGCTCGCGCGCGACCTCGCGCTCGGCTACTACAGCACCGACGAGGCGCGACGCCTGTTCGCTGAGAGTGCTGAACGATAGGCGTTCGCACGCACGGACCTTGATTCGTATCAGATGGCGGTCAACGCGGCGGCGCATGATCCGTGTCTGCTTCCCCGTCGGAGGAAGCCCCACGACCTAGGGAGGCGGCATGGAAGACGACCTGACCCATCGGATCGCGAGTCATCCGAAATACATCGAGCTCAAACACAAGCGCACGGTCCTCGGCTGGTGGCTGTCGCTGGCCGGGGTGATCGCGTACTACGGGTTCATCCTGCTGGTCGCGTTCGACAAGCCGTTCCTGGCGCGAAAGCTCGGCAGCGGCGTCACGACGATCGGCATGCCGCTCGGCGTCGCGGTCATCGTGTTCACGATCCTCATCACCTGGTACTACGTGCGGCGCGCCAACAGCGAGTTCGACCCGCTGACCGAGCAGATCGTCAAGGGGGTGCTGAAATGAGCCGCCCGGGCAGGGGCGTCGCAGCCCTCGTCAAGACCCTCGTCATCACGACGCTGGCTCTGGCCGGCACGGCGGCGCTGGCCGCCGGAGCCGATCTCGGCCAGACCCAGAAGCAGGCCACCAACTGGACCGCGATCGCCATGTTCGCGGTCTTCGTACTGTTCACGCTCGGCATCACCAAGTGGGCGGCGGCGCGCACCAAGAGCGCGGCCGACTTCTACACCGCGGGCGGCAGCATCACCGGGTTCCAGAATGGCCTGGCGATCGCCGGCGACTACATGTCGGCAGCGTCCTTCCTCGGCATCTCGGGTCTGGTGTTCGCCAACGGCTTCGACGGCCTGATCTTCTCGATCGGCTGGCTCGTCGGCTGGCCCGTCATCACCTTTCTGATGGCCGAGCGACTGCGCAACCTCGGCAAGTTCACCTTCGCCGACGTCGCCGGCTACCGCTTCAGTCAGACGCCGATCCGCATCTTCGCCGCGGCGGGCTCGCTCGTCGTCGTCGCCTTCTACATGATCGCCCAGATGGTCGGCGCGGGCCAGCTCATCAAGCTGCTGTTCGGCATGGACTACCTGTACGCCGAGATCCTGGTCGGCTCGATCATGATGATGTACGTGCTGTTCGGCGGCATGACGGCAACGACCTGGGTGCAGATCATCAAGGCCTGCATGCTGCTCGGCGGCGCGACCTTCATGGCGCTGGCGGTGATGTGGCAGTTCGGCTTTTCGCCCGAGGCGATGTTCAAGAGGGCGGTCGAGGTGCACGACAAGAAGGACGCCATCATGGCACCGGGCGCGCTGATCAAGGACCCGATCTCGGCGATCTCGGTCGGCATGGCGCTGATGTTCGGCACCGCCGG
>JADGRJ010000372.1 GCA_017881025.1 Rhizobacter sp.
GGAAAAGGTGCGCCGCGAGATCGGCGCCGAGGCCGCGGCGCGCGAGCAGATCATCGCCGCCAAGGGCCAGGAAGAGGCGATGAAGCACGTGCTGCCGTTTAAGCAGCGCCAGATCGAGCAGCGCCAGCTCGAGGCCGAGGCGCAGAAGGTGACCCGCATCAAGGCCGCCGAGGCGAGCGCGCAGGCGCGCCGCATCGAGGCGAGCGGCGAGGCGGAAGCGCGCCAGAAGCTGGCCGACGCCGAGGTCTACCGCATGGACAAGGTCGGCAAGTCGAACGCCGAACAGATGGGCCGCGAAGGCGCGCTCATCACGCGCCACCCGCTGCTGATCCAGAAGACGATGGCCGACAAGCTCTCCGACAAGGTGCAGGTGATCATCGCCGCGCCCGGGACCGACGGCAGCTTCATCGGCGCCGGCCTGCTCGGCAACGCGAAGCGCAGCGCCATGGCGAGCAGCGGCGACGACGCCGAGCAGCACGCCGCCGCCGGCGACGCCAAGGAGGCACCGTGAGCTGCGCCGCCGGCACGCTGCGCGACGTCGTTCGCACCGGCGTCACGGTGCTGATCGCGGCCGTTGCCGCCGCGCTCGCGACCGTCGCCGGCGCGGCGGCGACGACCGGCGCGACGGCCAGCGGGGTCAGCGCGGCGCCCGCCGCGCGACCGGCCGCGGACGCGGCGAAGGCCGCGAGCATGGCGATCGTCTTGCGCGACCAGACCGCGCTGCGCGCCGCGCCGCTTGATTCGGCGCCGCAGCAGGCGGTGCTCTGGCAGGGCGAGCTCGTCGAGGTGCGCGGCGAGCGCCTCGACTACCTCCAAGTCTGGGACCACGTGCGCGAGCGCGGCGGCTTCGTTCGCGCCAGCCAGGTCTACCGCAGCCAACTCGGCGCTGCCGATGCGCCGGCCCTGCTCACGCTCGTCTCGTTCACGCGCGAGTCGGCCGGCAGCGAGGCGCTCGGCATCGGCCTCACCGCCGCCTACCTCCAGGCCGCGCCGGTCGAGGCGCTGCGCGGCGCCGCCGGCGTCGAGGCGTTCGACGCGCTCGGGACCTTCGCCGACCGGCTCGCCCAGCGCGTCTCGGCCGGCAACGCGCCGAACAAGGCGGCCGAGGCGGCGCTCGCCGCCCACCTCGAGGTCGCCAGCCGCTACGGCGTCCACTTCGCGAGCTTCGAGCGCGACGGCAAGATGCAGATCTGCTACGACGGCGACGCCTTCCGGCGCATCCTCGCGCGCCAGGCCGAGCCGCTGCAGCAAGCGCGCGCCGTCCTCGCGCTGACGCGGCCCGAGTGCGTCGATCCTGCCCTCGGCGTGACCGAGCGCGCCGCCCTCGACGAGTGGCGCGTCGCCGTCCTCGACCGCGTCGATACCGCCAGGCTGCCGGCCTACCTGAAGAACCGCGTCGCGATGCGCCGCGCCGGCATGTGGAGCGCGATCGCCTATCGGCGCGCGCGCCTGGCGGGCGCAGTCGACAGCGAGGCGACGGCCGCGGGCGCCGCCGAACGCGCCCTCGACGAGCTCGCCGCGATCGACAAGGGCGAGCTCACCGACGACGACCAGGCCGCGTTCAACGACGCCGCGATCCGCGTCAACGCGTCGCGCTGGGCGGCCGACTCGAGCGCCGCGCCACGTCTCGGCGCCGCCGGACTCTCGCTGGCGACGACGCCCGGCGAGCCGGGCCAGACCTGCGTCCTGCTCGTCGACGCCAGGCACGACGCGAGCGCGCCGCTCGCGCGACGCTGCACCTACGGCATCGTCTGGATCGCCTCGGCGACGAAGAACCGCGAAGCGAACGCGCTCGCCGTCGCGGTGCAGCCGATGGACGCGTGGCGCGAGCTCTGGGTCTTTCGCAAGTCGCGCGACGGCTGGAGCGTGAGCGTGCTGCCGCCGGCGACGACCGCGCCCGGCATCGGCTTCGCCGAGTTCGCCGGCTGGGTGCCGGGCGGCCAGCAGATGCTGGTCGCGCGCGAAGCGCGCGGCGAGGGCCGCCACAAGCGCAGCTTCGAGCTGGTCCGCCTCGACGGGCTCGGCACCGAGCGGCAGGCCGGCGACCCGAGCCAGCTCGGCGCGTTCCAGCGCTGGCAGGACCCGGCGTGGAAGCGCGCGACGGTGAGCCTGCGCTGAGCGCGCGTCGTTCGCCGGCGCCGCTGCGCCCGATGTAGATCTATCGGGCGTCGGCGTCGTACGGGACGACGTTGTCCTGCTCGGCCGGATCGTTGCGCGCGACGATCGCGCGCGCCGGCTCGGTGGCGCTGAGATTGATCGCCTCGTGCGGGATGCCGGGCGGGATGAAGAGGAAGTCGCCCGCCTCGCTCACGACACTCGATTCGAGGCGCTCGCCGTAGCGCGTCTCGACCCGGCCTTCGAGGACGTAGATCGCGGTCTCGTAGCCGCGGTGCGAATGCGGATCGGCCTTCGCGCCCGGTGGGATCACGACGATGTGCATCGACAGCCCGCGCGCGCCGACCGTCTCGCTCGAGATGCCGACGAAGTAGGGCAGGCGCTGCCGCGTCAGCACTTCGCGCTCGGGCCGGACGGCCTTGACGTCGGGCGACACCTTGTCTTGCATGGCGGGCCGCGCTCGCCTCAGGGTGCGATCGAAAAAGGCGAACAGGCGCTCCCAGTGCCGCTCGGCGCCGGCGCGGTCGTAGGCGCCGACGCGCAGCGGAAACACGAACCCGTGCTCGACCCCCGGATACCACTCGATTCGGTGCGGCGCGCCGGCGTCGCGCAGCGCCGCCGCGAGCTTGTCGATGTCGGCCGGCGGCGCCCACTTGTCGATCTCGGCGCAGGCGAAATAGCTCTCGCAGCGGATCTCGGGCGCCATCCGGTGCGGCGAGTCGGGGCTGTCGGTCGCCATGTTGGCGCCGTGGATCGAGGCGATGCAGGCCAGCCGATCGGGGAAGTCGGCCGCGGCCCACATCACGAACGGCCCGC
This sequence comes from Rhizobacter sp., assembly GCA_017881025.1. Taxonomy (GTDB): domain Bacteria; phylum Pseudomonadota; class Gammaproteobacteria; order Burkholderiales; family Burkholderiaceae_C; genus Schlegelella_A. The sequence goes on from JADGRJ010000372.1 coordinate 2,932, forward strand.
CCATGCAGTAGCCCACTGCGCCGATGCGCCGGCCGTCGGCCGCGGCGTCGGCGTCGACGAAGGCGAGCAGCGCCCGCGTGTCGCGCTCGGTCGTCCTTCGGCCGAGCGTCGCCATGTGCGCGAACATCTCCGCCATCGCCGGCTCGGTTCGCTCCTTCAGGAAGTACTCGCGCGTGCGCCGGTAGTAGAGGTTGGGCAGGACGACGAAGTAGCCGACCGCGGCGTAGCGCCGCGCCATGTCGTGCAGCTCCTCGCGCTTGCCCGGCGCGTCCATGTAGAACAGGACGACGGGGAACGGGCCGCCCTCTTCCGGATGGACGACGAAGCTGTTCATCGCGCCGTCGGCGGTGGCGATGTCGAGATGGCGTTCGATCACGGGAGCTCCTTGG
>JADGRJ010000016.1 GCA_017881025.1 Rhizobacter sp.
GTGATCAGCTTCGACGCGATCAACAGCTACGGCGCCGGCGTCCTCGGCGGCTATTGGCTGGTCGTCTGGACGGTGGCGAAGATCGTCGCCCTCGTCGTTCCGCTGCTTCTCTGCGTCGCCTACCTGACGCTCTGGGAAAGAAAGGCGATCGGCTGGAGCCAGATCCGCCCGGGCCCGAACCGGGTCGGCCCGTTCGGCCTGCTGCAGCCGATTGCCGATGCCGTCAAGCTGATCTTCAAGGAGATCATCGTGCCGACGGCGGCCAACCGCGGCCTCTTCTTCCTCGGCCCGGTCATGACCATCATGCCGGCACTCGCCGCCTGGGCCGTGGTGCCGTTCGGGCCCGACAAGGCGCTCGCCAACATCAACGCCGGCCTGCTCTTCCTGATGGCGATCACCTCGATGGAGGTCTACGGCGTGATCATCGCCGGCTGGGCGTCGAACTCAAAGTACGCCTTCCTCGGCGCGCTGCGCGCGTCGGCGCAGATGGTGAGCTACGAGATCGCGATGGGCTTCGCGCTCGTCGTCGTGCTGATGGTCTCGGCGAGCCTCAACCTGACCGACATCGTCCTCGGCCAGGACCGCGGCTTCGCCGCCAGCCATGGCCTCAGCTTCCTGAGCTGGAACTGGCTGTCGCTGCTGCCGATCTTCGTCGTCTACGTGATCTCGGGGATCGCCGAGACCAACCGCGCGCCGTTCGACGTCGTCGAGGGCGAGTCGGAGATCGTCGCCGGCCACATGGTCGAGTACTCGGGCATGTCGTTCGCGATGTTCTTCCTCGCCGAGTACGCCAACATCATCCTGGTCTCGGCGCTCGCCTCGGTGATGTTCCTCGGCGGCTGGCTCGCGCCGGTGTCGTTCTCGCTCGTCGGCATGAAGACGCCCGAGTGGATCGTCCAGTCGATGTGGTTCTGGAACTGGTTCTGGCTGTTCGCCAAGACCTTTGTCATCGCGACGATGTTCCTCTGGGTGCGCGCGACGTTCCCTCGCTTTCGCTACGACCAGATCATGCGTCTGGGCTGGAAGATCTTCATTCCGGTCACGCTCGTCTGGCTCGTCGTCGTCGGTCTCGTGATCCAGTCGCCCTGGAACATCTGGAAGTAAGAGAAAAGGGCCATGGCTCAGGCAACACCGATCAAGGACTTTCTCTCGAGCTTCATGCTCGGCGAGCTCTTCAAGGGCATGCGGCTCACCGGCCGTCACTTCCTCTCGAAGAAGATGACGATCCAGTACCCGGAGGAGAAGACGCCGCTCTCGCCGCGCTTTCGCGGCCTGCACGCGCTGCGCCGCTACGAGAATGGCGAGGAGCGCTGCATCGCCTGCAAGCTGTGCGAGGCGGTCTGCCCGGCGCTGGCGATCACGATCGAGAGCGAGGTCCGCGACGACGGCTCGCGCCGGACGACGCGCTACGACATCGACCTCACCAAGTGCATCTTCTGCGGCTTCTGCGAGGAGAGCTGCCCGGTCGATTCGATCGTCGAGACGCACATCCTCGAGTACCACGGCGAGAAGCGCGGCGACCTCTACTTCACCAAGGACATGCTGCTCGCCGTCGGCGACCGCTACGAAAAAGAGATCGCCGCGGCGAAGGAGGCGGACGCGAAGTACCGCTGACCTGTCGGCCTGCCGCTCGCTGAGCGGCGAGCCGGCGTGACGCCACGCCTGCCCAACCATGGACACCAACACCGCGCTCTTCTACGTGTTCTCCGCCGTGCTGCTGCTGGCGGCGTTTCGCGTCATCACGGCGAGGAGCCCGGTCTATGCCGCGCTCTTCCTGGTGCTCGCCTTCTTCAGCGCCGCCTGCGTCTGGATCCTGCTGCGCGCCGAGTTCCTGGCGATCGCGCTGGTGCTCGTCTACGTCGGCGCGGTGATGGTGCTCTTCCTCTTCGTCGTCATGATGCTCGACGTCGACGTCGGCTCGCTGCGCGCCGGCTTCTGGCGCCACTTTCCGGTCGCGGCGATCGTCGGCGTCGTCATCGCCCTCGAGATGGCGGCCGTGCTCCTGCCCGGGTTCCGCCTCACCGACGCGCCTGCCACGCCCGCGGCGGCGCTCAAGCTCGGCAACACCAAGCTGCTCGGTATCGAGGTCTACACGCGCTACCTCTACCCGCTGCAGATCGCGGCGGTGCTGCTGCTCGTGGCGATCATCGCCGCGATCTCGCTGACCCTGCGCGCGCGCAAGGACTCCAAGCACATCGACCCGTCCGAGCAGATCAAGGCCAAGAAGGCCGACCGGATGCGAATCGTTTCGATGAAGCCCGAGAGCGCGCCGCGCGACGTCGCCAGCGACGCCGCCAAGCCGGTGGGGGATCGGCGATGACCCTGGGTCCCGTCACGCTCGGCCACTACCTCTCGGTCGGCGCGATCCTGTTCGCGCTCTCGGTGATCGGCATCTTCCTCAACCGAAAGAACCTGATCGTCCTGCTGATGGCGATCGAGCTGATGCTGCTCGCCGTCAACCTCAACTTCGTCGCCTTCTCGTACTACCTCGGCGACATGGCCGGCCAGGTGTTCGTCTTCTTCATCCTCACCGTCGCCGCGGCTGAGTCGGCGATCGGCCTCGCGATCCTGGTCGTCCTGTTCCGAACCCGCTCGACGATCGCCGTCGACGAGCTCGACACGCTCAAGGGCTAGGGCGCGATGGCCACCACCCTCTCGCCCGCGCTGCTGACGGTCGTGCCGATGGCGCCGCTCGTCGGCGCGCTCGTCGCTGGGCTCTTCGGCAAGCAGATCGGCCGAGCCGGCGCGCACACGGTCACGATCCTCGGCGTCCTGATCTCGTTCCTGATCTCGGCCTGGGTGCTGTACGCCGTCACCGTCGACGGCGCGCGCTTCAACGCGACCATCTACGAATGGATGCGCGTCGGCCCGCTCAAGATGGAGATCGGCTTCCTCATCGACGGCCTGACGGCGATGATGATGGCCGTCGTCACCTTCGTCTCGCTGATGGTGCACGTCTACACGATCGGCTACATGGCCGACGACCCGGGCTACCAGCGCTTCTTCAGCTACATCTCGCTGTTCACGTTCTCGATGCTCATGCTCGTCATGAGCAACAACTTCCTCCAGCTCTTCTTCGGCTGGGAGGCGGTCGGCCTCGTCTCGTACCTGCTGATCGGCTTCTGGTTCACGCGTACGTCCGCGATCTTCGCCGGCATGAAGGCGTTCATCGTCAACCGGGTCGGCGACTTCGGCTTCATCCTCGGCATCGGCCTGGTCGTCGCTTTCGCCGGAACGCTCGACTACCGCGACGCGTTCGCCAAGGGCGGCGAGCTTGCGCAGCTCGCCTTCCCGGCGAGCGACTGGCGCCTCATCACCGTGATCTGCATCTGCCTCTTCATCGGCGCGATGGGCAAGAGCGCGCAGTTCCCGCTCCACGTCTGGCTGCCCGATTCGATGGAAGGCCCGACGCCGATCTCGGCGCTGATCCACGCGGCGACGATGGTGACCGCCGGCATCTTCATGGTCGCACGGATGTCGCCGCTGTTCGAGCTGTCGGACGTCGCACTCTCGGTCGTGCTCGTCATCGGCGCGATCACGGCGCTCTTCATGGGCTTCCTCGGCGTCATCCAGAACGACATCAAGCGCGTGGTCGCCTACTCGACGCTGTCGCAGCTCGGCTACATGACGGTCGCGCTCGGCGCATCGGCGTACTCGGTGGCGGTGTTCCACCTGATGACGCACGCGTTCTTCAAGGCGCTGCTCTTCCTCGCCGCCGGCTCGGTGATCATCGGCATGCACCACGACCAGGACATCCGCAACATGGGTGGCCTGCGAAAGTACATGCCGATCACGTGGATCACGTCGCTGGTCGGCTCGCTCGCGCTGATCGGCGCGCCGTTCTTCGCCGGCTTCTACTCGAAGGACTCGATCATCGAGGCGGTGCACGAGAGCCACCTGGCCGGCGCCGGCTTCGCCTACTTCGCGGTCCTCATCGGCGTCTTCGTCACTGCGTTCTACTCGTTCCGGATGTACTTCCTGGTCTTCCACGGACCGGAGCGCTTCCGCGACAAGCCGTTCCCGCCCCAGGCGCACGACGACCATGCGCACGACGAGGCAGAGGGCCACGGCGCCGACGCGCACGCGACGCATGCCGAGCCCGACCCGCACGCCTCCGACGCGCATGCGGCGCCGCCGCACGAGTCGCCAGCGGTCGTCACCTGGCCGCTGATCGCGCTCGCGATCCCGTCGGTCGTGATCGGCTTCCTGACGATCGGGCCGATGCTGTTCGGCGACTTCTTCAAGGACTCCATCGCCGTCGTCGCCGAGCAGCACCCGGCGATGGAAGAGCTGGCGCGTGCCTTCCACGGCCCGGCCGCGATGGCGATCCATTCGCTCACCGGGCCGATCTTCTGGCTCGCGCTCGCCGGCGTCGTCGTCGCCTGGTTCTTCTACCTGCGCCGGCCCGACATCCCGGCGGCGATCCAGCGCCGCTTCTCGTTCGTCTACCGCGTGCTCGACAACAAGTACTACTTCGACTGGTTCAACGAGAACGTTCTCGCGCGCGGCGCGCGCCTGCTCGGCAACGGCCTGTGGAAGGGTGGCGATGTCGGCGTCATCGACGGCATCCTCATCGACGGCTCGGCACGCACGATCGGTGGCGTCGCCGCGCTCAGTCGGCGCCTGCAGAGCGGCTATCTGTACTGGTACGCGCTGGTCATGATCGTCGGCGTGATCGGCCTCATGACCTGGCAGCTCTGGCCGTTCCTCGGAAACATGATCGGCCGCTGATCGGGCGGCGACGACAACAAGAACATGCCCCTTCTCAGCATCGCCATCTGGCTGCCCATCGTCGCGGGCGTGCTGCTCCTCGCCTTCGGCCGCGACGACCGCGCCGAGGCGGTGCGCTGGGCCGCGCTGATCGCCGCGGTCGCGAGCTTCGCCGTGACGATCCCACTCGTCACCGGCTTCAACGTCGGCACCGCGGCGATGCAGTTCGCCGAGAAGCACGCCTGGATCGCGCGTTTCAACGTCTGGTACACGCTCGGCGTCGACGGCCTCTCGGTCTGGTTCGTGCTGCTGACGGCGTTCATCACCGTCATCGTCGTGATCTCCGCGTGGCAGGTCATCGAGGAGCGCGTCCACCAGTACATGGGCGCATTCCTGATCCTCTCGGGGCTGCTCGTCGGCGTCTTCTGCGCGATGGACGGGCTGCTGTTCTACGTCTTCTTCGAGGCGACGCTGATCCCGATGTACCTGATCATCGGCGTCTGGGGCGGGCCGCGGCGCGTCTATGCGGCGTTCAAGTTCTTCCTCTACACGCTCGCCGGCTCGCTGCTGATGCTGGTGGCGCTGATCTACCTCTACTACAAGTCGGGCGGGAGCTTCGACATCCTCGTGTGGCATCGCCTGCCGCTGACGATGCAGGCGCAGGTGCTGATCTTCTTCGCCTTCTTCTTCGCCTTCGCTGTCAAGGTGCCGATGTGGCCGGTCCACACCTGGCTGCCCGATGCGCACGTCGAGGCGCCGACGGGAGGCTCGGTCGTGCTGGCGGCGATCATGCTCAAGCTCGGCGCCTACGGGTTCCTCCGCTTCTCGCTGCCGATCACGCCCGACGCCAGCCACAAGTGGGCCTGGTTCATCGTCGCGCTGTCGCTGATCGCCGTCGTCTACATCGGCCTGGTCGCGCTCGTCCAGCACGACATGAAGAAGCTCGTCGCCTACTCGTCGATCGCCCACATGGGTTTCGTCACGCTCGGCTTCTTCATCTTCGACGCCCAGGGGCGCGGCAACGAGCTCGCCGTCTCGGGGGCGATCGTCCAGATGGTCTCGCACGGCTTCGTCTCGGGCGCGATGTTCCTCTGCATCGGCGTCCTCTACGACCGCGTCCACTCGCGCGAGATCTCGGCCTACGGCGGCGTCGCCAACACGATGCCGAAGTTCGCCTCCTTCGCCCTGCTGTTCGCGATGGCCAATTGCGGCCTGCCGGGAACGGCCGGCTTCGTCGGCGAGTGGATGGTGATCCTCGGCACGGTGAAAGTGAACTTCTGGATCGCCGCCGCGGCAGCGACGACGCTGATCTGGGGCGCCGGATACACGCTCTGGATGGTCAAGCGCGTCTACTTCGGCGCGGTCGCCAACGAGCACGTACGCGATCTCGTCGATCTCGACCGGCGCGAGTTCGCGATGCTCGCTGCGCTCGCGATCGCGGTGCTGGCGATGGGCCTGTATCCCAAGCCCTTCACCGACGTCATGCACACCTCGGTGGTCGAGTTGCTGCGCCACACCTCGATTCCCAAGCTGGCCCATTGAGGCGACGCCGACCATGAACTGGCAAGCCGTCTATCCCGTCCTTCCGGAGATCGCCCTCCTGGTGATGGCGTGCGTCGTCGCTCTCAGCGACCTGTGGCTGCCGGGCAAGGACCGCATCGTCACCTACTGCCTCGCCCAGGCCTCGCTCGGCGTGATCGCCCTCGGCCAGCTCTGGTTCTTCTACGAGGGCGCGACCTACTACGCGATGCAGCGGATGGTCGTCGCCGATCCGATGGGCCACCTGCTCGGCCTGTTCGCGACGCTGGCGATGATGACGACGCTCGTCTACACGCGCCCCTACGCCGCCTCGCGCGACATTCTGAAGGGAGAGCTCTTCACGCTCTCGATGTTCTCGCTGCTCGGCATCCTGGTGATGCTCGCGGCCAACAACTTCCTGGTCGTCTACCTCGGCCTCGAGCTGATGTCGCTCTCGCTCTACGCGCTCGTCGCCATGCGCCGCGACGACACCGGTGCGACCGAGGCGGCGATGAAGTACTTCGTCCTCGGCGCGCTGGCGAGCGGCTTCCTCCTCTACGGCCTGTCGATGATGTACGGCGCCACCGGCTCGCTCGATATCAGCGAGGTGTTCAAGGCGATCGGCACCGGGCGCATCAACCGTGCCGTCCTCGTCCTCGGCACCGTCTTCGTCGTCTCGGGCCTGGCCTTCAAGCTCGGCGCGGTTCCGTTCCACATGTGGGTTCCCGACGTTTACCAGGGCGCGCCGACGTCGATGACGCTGCTCGTCGGCGGCGCCCCCAAGCTCGCCGCCTTCGCGATCACGCTGCGCCTGCTCGTCGAGGGGATGATCGGCCTGGCGATCGACTGGCAGCAGATGCTGGTGCTGCTCTCGCTCGCGTCGATGCTGCTCGGCAACCTGGCGGCGATCGCGCAGACCAACCTGAAGCGAATGCTCGCGTATTCGACGATCGCCCAGATCGGCTTCATGCTGCTCGGCCTGTGCCCGGGCGTCGTCAGCGGCAACACGGTCTCCGCGGGCAACGCCTACAGCTCGGCGATGTTCTACGTCGTCACCGACGTGCTCACCACGCTCGGCACCTTCGGCATGATCATGCTGCTCTCGCGCGCCGGCCACGAGGCCGAGCGGATCGACGATTTCCGCGGCCTGGCGCGGAGGAGCCCCTGGTTCGCCGGCGTCATGGCGGTCTTCATGTTTTCGCTCGCCGGCATCCCGCCGACGGTCGGCTTCTACGCCAAGCTCGCCGTGCTGCAGGCGCTGGTCTCGACCAACGTGCCGGCGATGATCTGGCTCGCCGTAGCCGCCGTCGTCCTCTCGCTGCTCGGCGCCTACTACTACCTGCGCGTCGTCAAGGTGATGTGGTTCGACGAGCCGGTCGACACCCAGCCGATCGAGGGAACGCGCGACGTCCGCATCCTGCTCTCGTTCAACGGCGCCGCGGTGGTCGTGCTGGGCCTCCTGCCCGGCGGCCTGATGCAGCTCTGCGCGCAGGCGATCGTGCAGATGTTCGCTACATGAAGCCCGTTGGCGCCTCCCCTTGGTCGCTGCCCGCCGAGGGGGCGCGGCCTGGCTTGGGAGTGGCCCGGCGCCCGGCCGGCCGCGCTCGGCAATGGATCTGACAGCTTCCCTCGGCACCGACACGGCGCACCTGCGCGAGACCTGCATCGAGGCGCGGACGGCATGGCGCGGCTCGTTCCTCGACGTGCGGAGCGATCGCGTCGCCTTGCCCGACGGTTCCGAGACGAACCGCGAGTACATCGTCCACCCCGGCGCGGTCATGATCGTGCCGCTGCTCGGCGAGGACCGCGTCATCATCGAACGGCAATGGCGCTACCCGATGGGAAGGGCGATGCTCGAGTTCCCGGCCGGCAAGCTCGAGCCGGGCGAGCCGGTGCTCGATTGCGCGGTGCGCGAGCTGACCGAGGAGACCGGCTACCGAGCCGCCGAGTGGGCGCGCGCCGGCATCCTGCACAACGCGATCGGCTACTCGGACGAGGGCATCGAGATCTGGTTCGCGCGCGGTCTGGCGCCGGGCCAGCGGCGTCTCGACGCGGGCGAGTTCCTCGACGTGTTCGAAGCCGGCGTCGACGAGCTCGACGAGGCCGCGCGGTCGGGCGAGATCACCGATGCCAAGACCCTCATCGGCCTGCTCTGGCTCGCCAACTGGCGCTCCGGCCGCTGGCCCCTGAAGTGGGTGGGCGCCGCGCCGACATCCTGACCATAATGGCGCCATGAAGGTCCTGAACCTGCGCTGTGGCCAGCAGCACGCCTACGAGGGCTGGTTCGCTTCCGAGGAGGACTTCGTCTCGCAGCAGGGGCGCGGCATCGTCGCCTGCCCGCTGTGCGGCGACACCGAGACGGTGCGCCTGCCGAGCGCCCCGCGCCTCAAGGTTTCGCGTCATGCGGCGCCGGCCGAGCCCGCTCGCGAGGTCGGCACCGAGATGACGCTGCAATCGCAGTGGCTTCGCGCCGTGCGCCAGGTCATCAACTCGACCGAAGACGTCGGCGAGCGCTTCCCAGAGGAAGCGCGCCGCATCCACTACGGCGAGGTCGAGGAGCGCGGCATCCGCGGTCGCGCCACGCGCGAAGACGCCGACGCGCTGCGCGAGGAGGGCATCGAGGTCATGGCGTTGCCCATCCCCGCCGCCGTCAAGGGCCCGGTTCAGTGACGCAGCGCGCAGGCGTCGAGCAGCAGGTAGCGTGAGTCGGCGAAGGCGCTGAGCAGGGCGTCGCCGCGGCGGTCGAAATCGAACGCCTCGCCTGCGGCGAGGACGATGTCGCGGCGATCGCCGTCCTGGGTGATCCAGATCGATCCGCTCAGGCACTCGAGCCGCCGTCCCGCTACGGCATGAACGTGGCGGATCCGCCCCTTGTCGAGGCTGCGCGCGCCGTTGATCAGGTCTTGGTTCATTTCGTTGACTCCTGTAGCATGATGAGAATGCATGCAAAGAGGCCGCACAAGATCGGGATTCGCTGCGGCTTCTGCACGCACTTTGCTCGTGACGGGTCGCGCTCGCAAACGTTGATTTGGTATCCATTGCATGCGTACAGTGCATGCGAAAGAGCATGAACGGGCGTAACTTCGAGCTGCCGCCTCTCGAGCTCCTCGTCGCCTTCGAAAGCGCGGCACGTCATCTCAGCTTCACCCGCGCCGGCGCCGAGATCGCCCTGACGCAATCTGCGGTCAGCCGCCAGGTGCTCGCCCTCGAAGAGCGTCTCGGCGTGCCGCTGTTTCGCCGCCTGCACCGCGCGCTCGCCCTCACCGAGGACGGCGCGACCTTCTACGCCGCCACGGTCGAAGCGCTCAGTCGCATCGACCGGGCGACGCGCGCGATCCGCCACAGCGAGCGGGCGCAAACCGTCGTCGTCACGACGACGGCCGGCTTCGCCGGCCTGTGGCTGATCCCGCGCCTGGCGACGTTCATCGCCGAGCACCCCGACGTCGACGTCCGCATCTCGGCGAGCAACACCCTCGTCAACCTCGAGCGCGACGGCGTCGACCTGGCGATCCGCTATCGGCCGGTGCGAAGCGTGGGTCCCGAGGACGGCATCCGCCTGTTCGGCGAAACCGTCTCGCCGGTCTGCAGCCCGCGCCTGCTGCGGCCGCCGCATCCGCCGCTGGCGCGGCCGGCCGATCTCGCCGCCCATACCTTGCTGCGCATGGAGCCCGACGGCGGCAACCAGCTGCAGGACTGGGGCCTCTGGCTGCAGGCGATGAAGCTGGGCGACCTGCGCCCGGCCCGCGTGCTGCATTTCTCGTCGTACGACCAGCTGATCTCGGCCGCCATCGCCGGCCAGGGCGTCGCGCTCGGCCGCGTGCCGCTGATCGACAGCCACCTGAAGAGCAGGAAGCTGGTGGCGCCGTTCAGCGACGCCGTCGTTTCGCCGCGCTGCTACTTCCTGGTCGCTTCACACGCGACGGCCGACAAGCCCGCCGTGCGCGCGTTCATGGCCTGGCTGGAGGCATCAGCACGCGCCCCGGGTTCAGGACGCCGGCGGGATCGAGCGCGTTCTTGATCGCCCGCATCATGTCGAGCGCGACCGGCGACTTGCGCGCCACCAGCTCCTCGCGCTTGAGCTCGCCGATGCCGTGCTCGGCCGAGATCGAGCCGCCGCGCGCGACCACGGCCGCGTAGACAAGCGCGTTGATGTCCTTCTCGAAGCGCGCCACGAAGTCGCCGTCGCCGGCGGGCCCCTGCACGTTGTAGTGCAGATTGCCGTCGCCGAGATGGCCGAAGTCGACCAGGCGAACGCCGGGGAACGCGCGCACCAGGGCGGCGTCGGTCGCTTCGACGAACTCGTCGACCGCCGAGATCGGCAGGGCGATGTCGTGCTTGACGTTGGCGCCGTCGGCGACCTGGGCGAGCGGGATCGACTCGCGGATGTGCCACATCGCGTTCGCCTGCTCGAGGCTGCTCGCGAACGCGGCGTCGTCGACGAGGCCGCGCTCCATCGCCGTGCCGAGCAGCGACTCGAGCGCGGCGGTCGCGTGCGCCTGGTCTTCGGCATCGGAGTGCTCGACGAGCACGGTCCACGGCGCCGGGCCGAGCGGCTGGCGCAAGTTCGGAAAATGGGTCCGGACGAGATCGAGCGAGCGCGTGTTCATGACCTCGAAGCCGGTCAGCCCCGGGCCGAGGCGCTCGTGCGCGAGCGCGAGCAGCGACGTCGCAGCGGCGAGCGTCTTGAGCGAGGCCATCGCCGTCGCCACCGCGGCGGGCCGGGGATGGAGCTTGAGCGTCGCCGCGGTGATGATCGCGAGCGTTCCTTCGCTGCCGATGAGGAGGTCGCGCAGGTCGTAGCCGGTGTTGTCCTTGCGCAGGCCCGAAAGGCCGTCCCAGATGCGTCCCTCGGCGGTGACAACCTCGAGGCCGAGGCAGAGCTCACGCGCGTTGCCGTAGCGGACGACCTGCGTGCCGCCGGCGTTGGTCGCGAGGTTGCCGCCGATCGTGCAGCTTCCTTCGGCGGCGAGGCTGAGCGCGAACATCAGGCCGTGCTCGGCCGCCGCTTCCTGAACGCGCTGCAGCACGCAGCCGGCTTCGGCGACGAGGGTGAGGTTGGCTTCGTCGACGCTGCGGATGTGATTCAGCCGGGCCGTCGACAGCACCACCTGGCGCCCGCTCGCGTCGGGCACCGAGCCGCCGACCAGGCCGGTATTGCCGCCCTGGGTGACGATCGACGCGCCGTGCGCGCGGCAGGCCTTCACCATCGCCGCGACTTCGGCGGTCGAACCGGGCCGGACGACCGCGAGCGCGCGGCCGTGGAATCGGCGCCGCCAGTCGATCTCGTACGGCGCGGCGTCGCCGTCGACGAGCACCTGCGAGGCGCCGGTCGCGGCGCGAAGCTCGTCGAGAAGGGTCATGGAACGGCGCGCGCCGCGACGGCGAGGGCAGCGCCGGCGCGCAGACGCGCGCGGATGTGCACGCAGCAGGCCGTGAAGAGGATGAGCGCGATCACGACCTCGCTCACCGCGAGCGTCGCCGAGAGGCCGCGCTCGCTGCCGGCGCGCATCGCGCCTTCGCCAACGTAGAGCCAGACGCCCAGGCTCAGCCAGCGATAGGTGTAGAGGCGCAGCCGCAGCAGCCCCGGCAGCGGCAGCAGGAGCGGCAGCACCTTGATCGCGAGCGTGCCGCGGCCGGTCGGCGCGAGCCAGAGCTCCCAGGCCAGGCCGAGGACGATCAGCGCGATCGTCGCTGCCACCGCCAGCGAGCGCGTCCGGCGCACGGCGGCGGTCGGGGCGGGGGCGTCGTCCATCGCTGCTTATGATGCCAGCAATGCATCGATCGACCGGCCCGTGACCGAACCGCTCGCCGCCGAGCGATGGATCGCCGCCGTGCAGGCGTGGCCCTGGTTGACGACGGCGCAGACCCTGGTGCGGCGCTTCCGCGAGGATCGACTCGCGCTCACCGCCGGCGGCCTGACCTTCACGACGATCATCTCGCTGGTGCCGCTGATCACGGTGATGCTGGCATTGTTCTCGGCGTTCCCGATGTTCGCGGTGCTGCAGGAAGCGCTGCAGCGCTATTTCCTGCAGACGCTCGTCCCCGACACGATCGCCCGGCCGGTGATGGGGGCGATAGGCCAGTTCTCGCTGCGCGCAAGCCGGCTCGGCACCGTCGGCCTGATCGCTCTCTTCGTCAGCGCGCTGGCGCTGATGCTGACGATCGACCGCGCGCTCAACGCGATCTGGCGCGTCAGGAAGCCCCGCCGCATCGGCCAGCGCGTCCTCGTCTATTGGGCCGCCGTCACGCTCGGGCCGCTGATCTTCGCGGTCAGCCTCACCGCGACGTCGTACGCGGTGTCGGTGTCGCGCGGCCTGGTCGGCGCCCTGCCGAGCGGCTTCGGCCTGGCCGTCGCGACGCTCGAGTTCGTCCTCGAGGGGCTCGGCGTCGCCTTGCTCTTCCACTACGTTCCCAACACCTTCGTGCGCTGGCGCCACGCGCTCCTCGGCGGGGTCTTCGTCGCCACCTGCATGGCCGCGGGCAAGCGCGCGCTGACCGCGTACTTCAGCGCGGTTCCGACCTATGCGATGGTCTACGGCGCCTTCGCGACGCTGCCGATCTTCCTGGTCTGGATCTACCTGAGCTGGGTGATCGTCCTGCTCGGCGCGGTCATCGCCGCCTATGCGCCGCTGGTCGGCAAGCGGCTGGCACACTGGCCCCATGCGCCGGGATCCGATTTCCACCTCGCGCTCGTCATCATCGGCCAGCTCAGGGCGGCGCGCGACGACGGGCGACGCGGCCTCGCGGCCGACGACATCGCCGGGGCGATCGGCATCGACCCGCTCCAGGTCGACCCCGTGCTCGCTTCCTTGGTCGAGCTCGACTGGGTCGGCCGGCTCGAGGAGCCCAAGGGCGCGCGCTACGTGCTGCTCTGCGACCCGGCGACGACGCCGGCCGAGCCGCTGATCGCCAAGCTGCTGCTGGATCCCGCGCCCGACCTGGAGGCGACGTGGCGGCGCGCGGGCTTTCACACCGTACGCCTCGGCGAGTTGCTTCGCGAGCCTGCCGCTGGCGTCGCCAGGCCCTAGACTCGCGCGACAACTTCAATGGAGGAGACATGAACCATCGCCTTGCCGCGGCCGCGCTGCTCGCCGTCGCCGCTCTCGCCGGCTGTGCCGTCGCGCCCGCTCCCGCGGGCAAGCGCGCCCTGATGATCGTCGGCAACGACGAGAAGCAGAGCTGGAACGACGCCGGCGCCGGTGTCATGGCCACGCACGGCCGCGACACGGTCTCGGTGGTCGCCGTATCATTAAAAAAGCTCGCGCCGCGGATCGTCGTCAACCTGCCGCTGGCCAACACCATCTTCGGCCCGCCGACCAACCTGGCGATCACGCCCGACGAGGGGCTGGCGCTGGTTGCGAACTCGGTCAACATCGTCGACGAGGCCGGCGTTCTCAAGTCCGTTCCCGACACCCGCCTGTGGGTCATCGACCTGACCGCCAATCCGCCCCAGCTGATCGACACGGTCAACGTCGGCAAGCAGCCGTCGGGCATGTCGATCAACCGCGCCGGCACGCTGGCGCTGATCGCCAATCGCGCTGACGGCTCGGTCAGCGTCCTGCGCATCTCCGGCAAGAAGGTCGAGCTGATCGACACCGTCGTCATCGGCGAGCAGGTCGCCCACGTCGTCTTCACGCCGGACGGCAAGCGTGCGCTGGCGGCGAAGTTCCCCGGCCACAAGGTCGCCGTGCTCGACGTCGCCGGCGAGAAGGTCACCTACGGCAAGTACGACATGATGGTCGGCCCCTGGCCGTACAACATCGACGTCACCCCCGACGGCAAGCTGGCGCTGACCGCCGACAACGGCAACTCCGGCGCCGCCGACGGCCAGGTCGACACGGTGAGCGTGATCGACCTCGAGCTCTCGCCGCCGCGCGTGATCGACAAGGTCGTCGTCGGCGACGGCCCGGAGGGCCTGGCGATCAGCCCGACAGGGCAGATGGCCGTCGCGCTGCTCCTGCGCGGCAGCAACGCCGCCAAGAGCGCCTTCTTCTACAACAAGAACGGCAGCGTCGTGGCGATGCGGATCGACGGCAAGAAGGTGACGAAGACCAACGAGATCGAGGTCGGCGGCCTGCCCGAGGGCGCGGTCTTCAGCGACGACGGCCGCTATCTCTACGTCGGCAACTTCATCACCCAGGACATCTCGATCCTGCGCGTCGACGGCGACCGGCTCGTCGACACCGGCAAGCGCTTCTCGCTGCCCGGCCATCCGGCATCGATGCGCGGCCGGACGCGCTGACCGGCGCGGCCCGGCCGCGCCTCACAGGCCGGCCGAGGCGGCGTGGCGTTCGGCGCCCCCGGCCGCGCTTCAGCCGCGCGCGCCACGCCGAGCGCCCAGCGCCGAGCGGGTGCGGAACGTGATCGAGTAGCGCAGCGCCGGCGTCGGCGCGACGCTGTGCTGCCAGCCCCAGCGCGCCTCGGCGCGCAGCACGTACGCGGAGCGCGGCGCGAGCTCGAGCGCGAGCACGTCGGCCTTCTTCGGCTGCACCGGCGGGTAGCGGCGAAAGCGCATCCGCGCGGTGCCGGCGAGCGAGATGCCGACGACGGTCTCGAAATCGGGCACGTCGCGGTGCCAGCCGAGCGGAACGCCCGGCTTGTACTCGGCGACGAGCGCGCTCGAGAGCGCCTCGGGCGCCTCGCCGACCCACGCCGCCGCCTTGGCGCGTAGCGGCTCGAGCGCCGCCGGCAGCGGCGGGCCGGGCAACAGCTGGTTGTCGTCGAAGTCGTAGGCGGAGCCGTAGTGGGCGACGCGCCGGCGCGCCGTGTAGCCCTTGTAACGCGCTTCGTGGAGGGGCAGCGTCGCGATCAGCGCGAGCAGCCCGGCCTCTTCGCCGGCATCGATGAACTCGGTGCGGTAGTCCCAGCCGGGCGGAAGCGGCGGCCCCGGCGGCGGTGGCGATTCGCCGAAGAGCGCGAACTGGTCGGCGGCAGCGTTCACGCGCCGATTGTGCCGGCGCCGCCGCGTTGTCGCCGGCGCGACCGAAGCGGCGCCGATGCCACCGCATCATCGACGCTTCGTCGTTTGGGAAGGAAGGCGATCCGATGGTCGAAGCGCACTCGATGCGAGACGGTGTTGCGGCACTGAGCGCGACCGCGGCGTTCAATGCCTGGGCCGGATTCGAGGTCGTCGACGCGGCCGACGGTCGCGCCGAGCTGAAGCTGCCGTGGCGCGCCGATCTCGGCCAGTACGCGGGGTTTCTTCACGCCGCGATGATCGGCGGCATGATCGACACCGCCTGCGGCTTCGCCGCCTTCACGTTGAGCGGCCGCGTCCTCGCGTCGCACATCTCGGTGAACTGCCTGGCGCCGGCGGCGGGCGATGCGTTCGTCGCGCGGGCGCGCGTCGTCAAGGCCGGGCGGCGCCAGGTCTTCGCCCACGCCGAGCTGTTCGCGCTGCGCGGCGACGAAGAGCATCTCGTCGCCACCGGCGACGTCATCCTCGTGCCGCTGGCGAGCGGCGCGGACGCCGCGCCGGCCAACGGCGACACCGCACGAAGCCGAGCCGATGCATCCGCTCGATGAAGCGACGGCGCTCGCCGGCGCGCCGGGAGACCCGGTGCGCCGCGGCCGCACGAGCGACGCCTACTGGACCTTCATCGGCCCGTTCGGCGGCACGTCGGCGGCGACCGCCTTGCGCGCCGTCCTCGAGCATCCAGACCGCGACGGCGATCCGCTCGCCGTCACCGTCAACTTCTGCGCGCCGATCGAGCGCGGCGAGTACGCGGTCCACGTGCGACGCGCGCGCGCCAACCGTTCGAGCCAGCACTGGCAGGTCGAGTTCCGCCAGGGCGCGAGCGAAGACGCCGTCCTCACCGCGAGCATCGTCACGGCGGTGCGGCGCGAGGGCTGGAACCACCAGCCGGCGCGCGCGCCGGCGCTGCCGCCCTTCGACACGTTGCCGGCCTTCGACAACCGCAGCTCGCTGTCGTGGGTCGCACAGTACGGTCTTCGCTTCGCCGAAGGCATTCCTTCGCCGAGCGAGGAGGGAAACGCCGAGCCGCTGCGCTCGCCGCGCTCGCTGCTCTGGATCCAGGACGGCGTGCCGCGTCCGCTCGACTTCCTCTCGCTCCTGGCGATGAGCGATGCCTTCTTCGGCCGCATCTTCCAGGTGATCGGCCGCATCCCGCCGTTCGGCACGGTGTCGATGACGACGCACTTCCACGCCGCCGCCGACGAGCTCGCGGCGCACGGCGATGCGCCCCTGGCGGCGCTCGCCGACGCACGCGTCTTTCATCGCAGCTTCTGCGACCAGAGCGCCGAGCTGTACGGCGCCGGCGGCCAGCTGCTCGCGACCTCGACCCAGATCGCCTATTTCCGCGCCTAGGTCGATCGGCTCCAGCGCCGGTCCTCCAGATCAGGCCGCTCTGACGGGCAGGCGGCAGGGCGAGGGCAGTATGCTGGCCGTCTCCGACGGACCCTCGCCATGCCGACCATCGAACCCCAAGCCCTCGACCCCGCGACGCGCCAGGCGCTGGAAGGCGTGACCACGGCGACGCTGACCACCGTGCTGCTCAAGAAGGGCCTGCGCAACGTCTGGATTCGCGGTGCGCTGCCGCTCGCCGAGCGCCTGCCGGCGCGCCGCGTCGGCCGCGCTTTCACGCTGCGCTTCGTGCCGGCGCGCGAGGACCTCGCGACTCCGGCATCGTGGGCCTCGCCGATCTCGACGCGGGCAGCGATCGAGGCGATGCCGGCCGGCGCGATCGCCGTCGTCGACGCGATGGGAACCACCGACGCCGGCATCTTCGGCGACATCCTGTGCGCGCGGATGGCCAGGCGCGGCGTCGCCGCGCTCGTCAGCGACGGCGTCGTCCGCGACCTCGCCGGCGTCCTCGCGACCGGCTTGCCGGTATGGTGCAGCGGCACGGCCGCGCCGGCGTCGGTGAACGGCCTCACCTTCGTCGGCTGGCAGGAGCCGATCGGCTGCGGCGGCGTCGCCGTCATGCCGAACGACGTGATCGTCGCCGACGGCGACGGCGCCGTCGTCATTCCGGCCGACCTGGTCGCCGACGTCGTCGCCGCCGCGGTCGAGCAGGAGCGGCTCGAGGGCTGGATCATGCGCGAGGTCGACGCCGGCGTGGCGCTGCCCGGCCTCTATCCGGCCAACGAAGCGACGCGTGCCCGCTACGACGCTTGGGCGCAGGGCCAGGGCAAGGCCAAGACGTAGCGTTCGCGGCGCTCAGCGCGCCGGGTGGCGCTCGTTGCGCGGAATCCAGTACCAGAGCACGGCCGCCGCCGCGAAGCCGAGCGCGCCGGTGCACCAGATTCCGGCGGCGAGCGAGAGCATGGCCGTCACCGCCGACAGCAGCGCTGGGCCGCCGGTCGAGCCGATGTCCGACATCAGCCGCCACAGGCCGAGGAAGTGGGCGCGTCCGGCGACCGGCGAATAGTCGGCGCCGAGCGTCATGATCATCCCCGAGCCGATGCCGTTGCCGAAGCCGATCAGCAGCGACGCGAGCAGCAGCGTGACCGCGCTGTGGGTGAACGGCGTGAGCGTCATCGCCACGCCCATGATCAGCATCGACGGCACGGCCACCCAGGCGCGGCCCCTGCGGTCCATCACCTTGCCGGCCGGATAGAAGACGAGCATGTCGATGCCGCCGGCGAGGCCATAGATGAGCGACGTGGTGGCGGCATCGAGGCCGATGCCTTCGGCCCAGAGCGGAATCACCGCCTGGCGCGAAGCGCGCACCGCGGCGACGAGGAGCGCGCCGATGCCGACGGTGAGAAAGATGCTGGCGTGGCCGGCGCCGACCGAGCGCAACGTCGCCGGCGCGCGCACGGCGGCCAGATCGGTCGTCGCTTCGTCGGCGAGGCGAGTCGGCAGGTCCGGCATGCGCAGCGCGACCAGCGCGGAGAGGGCGAGCGCGCCGACGCCGGCCCAGTAGGCGCCGCCGATGCCCATGACGTGGATCAGCCCGGCGGCGACGAATGGGCCGAGGAACAGGCCGATCCGCATCACACCGCCGAGCGTCGACAAGGCGCGGGCGCGATAGCGGAACGGCACCGTCTCCGTGAGATAGCTCTGGCGCGCGAGACCGAACACCGCGCTCGACATGCCGACCATGAAGACGCCGATGCCAAAGGCCCAGAGGTTCGGCGCGAGGACGCAGAGCGCCATCCCGAGCGCGCCCCAGACCGCGGCGCCGACGATCGCCCAGCGCTCGCCGTAGCGCGTCGTGATCAGCGACGCCGGGATGTTGGTGACGAGCGAGCCGATGCCGATCAGCGTGACCATCAACGCGGCGAGCGCAACCGAGCCACCGAGCTGGCGCACGGTCAGCGCGATCACCGGCAGGATCGCGCCTTCGCCGAGGCCGAACAGGAACGACGGGCCGAACGCAGGCACGGCGATCTTGCGCAGGCTGAAGGAGTCGTCGGTCACTCGGTGCGATCGTCCAGGGCGGGAGTGGCCGCGAGCTTAGCCGCACCGCGCGCGCGGCCAATTCGCCTTCGCAGCAGGCCGCGCTATCCTCGCGCGCAGCCGGCCGGAGCCGGCCCTCGAACGACCTCCGGAAGGAATCCCATGGCCATGTCCTCGCTCCGCGCGCCCGCAGCGCGCGACTCCGCCGGCGTCGACGCCGCGCTGCTCATCCTGCGCGTCGTGCTCGGCGTCATGGTCCTGATCCATGGTCTGAGCAAGCTGCCGCCGCCGCCCGATTTCGTCATCGGCGTGCTCGCCAAGGCGAACCTGCCGGCGGTGCTCGCCTATGGCGTCTACGTCGGCGAGATCGTTGCGCCGATCCTGCTCATCGTCGGCGTGTGGTCGCGCCTCGCTGCGGTCGTGATCGCGATCAACATGATCGCTGCCGTGGTCCTCGTCAACCTTCCCAGCCTGTTCAAGCTCAACGAGTACGGCGGCTACGCGCTCGAGCTGGACGCGATGTATCTGTTCACCGCCGTCGCGCTCGCGCTCACCGGCGCCGGCCGCTTCAGCGTCGGCGGCCGCTACGGGCCGATGAACTAGGCCTCGCTGCGGGCGTCTTCGTCGAAGCCGCCGGCGCGGCGCAGGGCGGCGCTCGCCACCCCCGCGAGCAGGTCGATGAGCCCGCGCGCCCCGCCTTCGTCGCGCGCCGCGCCGGCGATCGCCGCGCTGTAGACCGTGGCGAGCGCGAACGGCGGCGGCAACGCGCCGACGAGCGCCAGGCCCGGCGTGTAGCGGATCTCGGTCGCCTGCGTGCAGCCGATCGCGCCGTCGTCCGCGCCGGCGAGCTCGCGCATCGCCGTCGCGCCGTTCGCGAACATGCGCAACCGCGGCGCCATCGCATCGCCGATGCCGAGCCGCTGGAGGACGGAGGCGACATGGGCGCCGGCGGTCGACAGCGTCGCATCGGGAAAGTAGATCGCGCTGGCGGCGAGGAGGGCGGCCTTGAGCGACTCGGCGCTGTCGATTGCCGGCCGCGGCGCCGCCGCCTTGACGGCGATCGCGGTCTGAACTTCGCCGATCGCGCGTCGCGACCCCGGTCGCAGCTCGCCGCTCGCCTGCAGCGAGGCGATCATCGCGCCGGTGGCGATGAAGACGTCGCACGGCGCGCCCGCCCGCAGCGCGTCGCGCATCGCGCCGACGGCGCCGAAGCTCGCGTGCAGGCGCAGCCCGGTCGCGTTCTCGAAACCGCCCTGCACCGCGAGCACCAGGCCCTTGACGGCGCCGGCGCAGAGGACGTTCAGCTCTCCCGGCATGGCTCGCATTCGGGCCCGGCCGGACTCATTGCTCTGCCTTGGCGCCCGAGACCTTGACGATGTGCGCCCACTTGACGATGTCGTCGTTGAGGTAGCGGGTGAACTCGGCGGTGCTCATCGTCATCGGCGTCGCGCCCTGTGCTTTCCATGCTTTCGCCGTGTCGGGGTGGGCGACGATCTTCGCGACCTCGGCGTTGAGGCGGGCGACGATCTGCGGCGGCGTGTTCTTCGGCGCCATCAGGCCGAGCCAGATCGTCGCCTCGTAGCCCGGCACGCCGGCCTCGGCGATCGTCGGCACGTCGGGCATCACGGCCGAGCGCGCCGCGCCGGTCGTGCCGAGCGCCTTGACCTTGCCGGCGCGGATGTGCTCGGTCATCGTCGGCACGGCGTCGAACATCATGTCGACCTGGCCGCCGAGGACGTCGGTGCGCGCGCCCGAGCTGCCCTTGTACGGGATGTGCAAGATCGAGACGCCGGCCATCGCCTTGAACAGCTCGCCGGCCATGTGGTACGGCGTACCCGGGCCCGACGACGCGTACGAGAGCGCACCGGGCTTGGCCTTCGCCGCGGCGATCAGCTCGGCCAGCGTCGACGCCGGCAGGCCGCTGCGCGCGACGAGGACGAGGTCCGACGAGTTGATCGGCGCGACCGGAACGAAATCGCGCATGAGCTGGAACGGCTTGGTCGGGATCAGCGATTCGTTGACCGTGTGGGTGTTCGACATCAGCAGCAGCGTGTAGCCGTCGGCCGGGCTCTTGGCGACCGCGTCGGTGCCGATGATCGAGCCGGCGCCGGGCCGGTCGTCGACGATGAAGGTCTGGCCCATCGACTCCTGCAGACGCTGCGCGATGAAGCGAGCGTAGACGTCGGCCGGACCGCCGGCGGCGAAGGGGACGATGATCCGCACCGGCTTGCTCGGGTAGTCCTGGGCGGCGACGAGCGGCGCCGCGAGCGCGAGCGCGACGGCGGCGATCGGCCGCAATGCGACTCGCACGGCGCGGGCCGGCAGCGCGGCGGTGGATCGGGCTTCGCTCATTCGTGTCTCCGTTCGGGTCGGCCATGGGCCGCATCTGGCGCCGATGTTATGTCGGGCCCGGCGCGGGCCGAGGCGGCAGTGAGTAGCATCGGCGCATGAACCGAAGACAGCTTCTCGCGCTCGCCGTGCCCGGCCTCGCCGCGGCGCTGGCCGCATCGCCTGCACTCGCGCAGTCGGCCTATCCCGACAAGCCGATCACGATGATCGTCCCGTTCCCGCCCGGCGGCGTCGCCGACACGGTCGCGCGGCCGGTGGCCGAGGCGCTGGCGCGCGAGCTGAAGCAGCCGGTCGTGGTCGAGAACCGCGCCGGCGCCGGCGGCGCGCTCGGCATCGGCGTCGCGTCGCGCGCCGCGGCCGACGGCTACACGGTGCTGCTCAGCCTGTCGTCGATCTCGATCCTGCCCGAGGCCGATCGCATCCTCGGCAGGAAGCCGGCCTACCTGCTGAGCCAGTTCCGGCCGATCGCGCGCTTCACCGCCGATCCGACGGTGCTCGTCGTGCGCGCCGACTCGCGCTGGAAGACCTTCGCCGATTTCCTCGCCGACACGCGCGCGAATCCCGGCACCTACAACTACGGCAGCTCAGGCAACTACGGGACGATGCACGTGCCGATGGAAATGCTCAAGGCCGAGGCCGGCTTTCGCATGACGCACATCCCGTATACCGGCGCCGGGCCGGCGGTGATCGCCCTGCTCGCCGGCCAGGTCGACGCGATCTCGACGGGCCCGTCGACGGTCGCGCAGCAGATCCAGGCCGGAAAGCTTCGCGCGCTCGCGCACTGGGGCGAACATCCGCTCGCGGCGTTGCCCGACGTGCCGAGCCTGAAGCAGCTCGGCCACCCGGTGCATTTCGCGCAATGGTCGGCGCTGTTCGTGCCGACCGGAACGCCCGACGACGTGATCAGAAAGCTGCGCGCTGCCTCGGCGAAGGTCGCCGCCGACGCCGCCGTGCGCCAGGTGATCGCCAAGGCCGGCAGCCCGATCGAGTACCTCGACGCGCCCGAGTTCCAGACCTACTGGGACGCCGACGCGGCCGAGATGACGAAGGCGGTGCGGGCGGTCGGCAAGGTGGAGTAGCTGCTAAGCGCAAGTCGCGCGGGGAGCCTAGGACCCGGTGCCGCCGGCGTTAGCCGTCCTTGCCGACCGGACGCGGCGGCGCTCGGCCATCTCGCGCCCCATCTGCTGCAGCTCGGCGCTGCCGAAGCGGATCCGGGCCTGGGGGTAGATGCAGGACTCCTCCAGCGCGATGTGATCGTGCGAAAGCGCGGTGAAGATCTCGACGCCCTCGCGCAACGCCTCGAGGTCGTAGCCGCCCCGGTTGTCGGCCACCGCGGCGATGGCGGGCGAGAGCTCCTTCCAGTCGACGTCCATCCAGTGGTGATCCTGTTGCAGCCGGAGCACGGCCTGCACGATCTCGGGGTCATCGCTGTCCTGCAACTGCGGGAAGACATGCCGTTCCTCGTCTTCGTGGTGCTGACGCGCCGTCTGCGAGAAGAACTGGATGATCTCGTCGGCCGTCCGGCGCGCCTCGCGGTCCGGACCGCTCTTGTCGAGGCCGCCGACCAAGGCGGAGAGCCTGGCGAGCATGTCGACCGTCTGTCGATGACAGGCATCGAGCACCTCGAAGGCGCCTGGGGAGCCAGCCGATGGGGTGGCGCCGACGGGAGAAGACGACGTGGTCATGGGCAGCTCCGGTTTGCATTCAGCGTAGGGGGTCTCCGAAGATCGAGTTTGATCTGGAACAAGACGACCCCCCGACACCGGCCGGCTCGCGTCGATCGGCTTCGACGATCGCCTTCGCGCTTGATCCATCGCAACGAGGCATCTGGCGGGTTTACTAGTCTCGGCTTCGGCCGTCAAGGCATTTCCAGAGGGTTGCAATGACCGACTTCGAGATCGTCAGGCGTGAAGACTTTTCCGAAGTCACGTACATGCTCGAGATCGCCCATCCGGCGATGGCCAAGGCAGCGCGCCCCGGCCAATTCGTGATCGTGATGGAGCATGCCCACGGCGAGCGGATCCCCCTGACGATCGCCGACTTCGATCGCGAGCGCGGCACGATCACCCTCGTCATCCAGGCGGTCGGCAAGACCACGCGCGAGATGCAGCAGAACTGCCGCGTCGGCACCCGGCTGCACGCCGTCGTCGGCCCGATGGGAATCCCGAGCCACATCGGGCAGGCGAAGAAGGTGGTGTGCGTCGGCGGCGGCCTGGGCGTTGCGCCCGTCTTCCCGCAGGCACGCGCGTATCACGAGAGCGGCGCCTACGTGATCGGCGTTCTCGGCTTTCGCAGCAAGTCCCTCATCTTCTGGGAAGACAAGTTCGGCGCCTGCTGTAACGAGCTGATCGTCTGCACCGACGACGGCTCGGCGGGCATCAAGGGCCTCGTCACCGAGGGCATCCGGCAGGCGATCGCCAAGCACCCCGACATCGAGGAGGTCGTCGCCATCGGCCCGCCGATCATGATGAAGGGATGCGCCGAGGCGACCCGCCCGCACGGCATCCGCACGATGGTGAGCCTGAACCCGGTGATGGTCGACGGCACCGGAATGTGCGGCGGGTGCCGCGTCAAGATCGGCGAGCAGATCAAGTTCGCCTGCGTCGACGGGCCCGATTTCGACGGCCACCAGGTCGACTTCGACGATCTCATGGCGCGCCTCGGCCGCTACAAGCCGACCGAAAAGGCCGCCCTCGACGCCTGGAAGGAAGAGAGCTGTCGCATCCGTGGCGGCGCGGATCCGCTCGCGTCGACGCCCGCCGTTGGCGGGCGCTGATCGACCTTCCTCTCCGAGCACGCGAGGACCAGACGATGGCCAAGAAGAAGACGATCCGGACCATTCCGCAGGCGCGCACGCCGATGCCCGAGCAGAGCCCCGAGGTGCGGGTGAAGAACTTCGACGAGGTGGCCTGCGGCTATCGGCTCGAAGACGCGCTCGTCGAGGCGGACCGCTGTCTCGACTGCGCCGACGAGCCGTGCGTCAAGGGTTGCCCGGTCGGCATCGACATCCCGGGCTTCATCCGGAAGATGGCGGCCAAGAACTTCCACGGCGCCTACGACACGATCACCGACACCAACCTGCTGCCGTCGGTCTGCGGGCGCGTCTGCCCGCAGGAGAGCCAGTGCGAGGGCGTGTGCACGGTGGGCGAAACGCTCGAGCCGGTGGCGATCGGACGCCTCGAGCGCTTCGTCGGCGACATGGCCATCCGCGAAGGCTGGGCCAATGTGCCCTACATCCAGCCGAGCCGGTTCAAGGTCGGCATCGTCGGCTCGGGGCCGGCGGGAATGGCCTGCGCCGCCGACATGGCCAAGGCTGGATGCGAGGTCGTCGTCTACGAGGCGTTCCACGAACCCGGCGGCGTGCTGAAGTACGGCATCCCCGACTTCCGCCTGCCCAACAGCGTCGTCGACGTCGAGATCGAGAAGCTCACGCGCCTCGGCATCAGGTTCGAGTGCAATACCCTCGTGGG
Source organism: Rhizobacter sp. (assembly GCA_017881025.1). Taxonomy (GTDB): domain Bacteria; phylum Pseudomonadota; class Gammaproteobacteria; order Burkholderiales; family Burkholderiaceae_C; genus Schlegelella_A. The sequence continues at coordinate 24,412 of JADGRJ010000016.1, forward strand.
GCGCCTCTTCACCCTCGAGCAGATGCTCACCGAGATGGGCTTTCACGCGGTCTTCGTCGGCACCGGCGCGGGCTACCCGAGCTTCATGGGGATCCCCGGCGAGTCGCTCAACGGCGTTCTCTCGGCGAACGAATGGCTGACCCGCTGCAACCTGATGCACGGGCGCGACTTCCCGAGCTACGACACGCCGCTGCAACCCGGCAAGCGCGTCGCCGTGGTCGGCGCCGGCAACACGGCCATGGACGCGATGCGCGTGTCGCTTCGCGTCGGCGCCGAAAAGGTCTACTGCGTCTATCGGCGCAGCGCCACCGAGGCGCCGGCGCGAGCCGAGGAGATCCACCACGCGATGCAGGAAGGCGTCGAGTTCCACTGGCTGACGAGTCCGCTCGAGCTGATCGGCGACGCGGGCAACAACGTGCGCGTGATGCGCTGCGAGAAGATGGAGCTCGGCGAGCCCGATGCCTCCGGACGCAGGCGCCCGCTGCCGGTGGCCGGTAGTGCGTTCGAGCTCGAGACCGACACGGTCATCTTTGCGATCGGCACCAACGCCAATCCGATCCTCGGCCAGACCTCGGGTCTGAAGCTCGACAAGCGCGGCTATATCGCCACCGACGAGAACCTCGCCACCTCGATCTCAGGCATCTACGCCGGCGGCGACATCGTCACCGGCGCGGCGACGGTGATCCAGGCCATGGGCGCGGGTCGCAAGGCCGCGCGCGGCATGAAGGCCTACCTCGGCCTACGCGACAGCGAATGCGTCTACGGGCGCGAGAGCAGCGAGCCGGAGAGCACGCTCTTCGGCATGCCGCGACAGGAGCACAACTTCGCTCGCGTTCACCTCGCCTGAACACTGCCTGAACGCCTGCCACAGCACACCCACCATGAACGACACCCTGACGCTCGATCCACCCGTCGCCAAGGCACGAGCCGCGCGCATTGCGATCCCCGAAGCCATCATCGAGGTCATCAGCGATTCCGGCGAGGGCGCGCAGCGCTGCGGCCAGTCCCTGGGCGCGATCGCCGCGCGAATGGGCAACGGCATCTGGACGACCGAGATCATCCCGGCCGAGATCCAGCCGCCGGCGCGCAGCGTCGCCGGCGCGAGCGGGATCCGGATCCGGATCGGCTCGGAGCGCGTCACCAACGGTGGCGACCAGACCGAGCTGGTCGTGGCCTTCAACGAGCAGGTGCTGATCGGTCGCGTGAGCGCCGGCGAGCTCAAGCCCGGCGCGACGATCCTGCTCGAGAGCATGTGGGCGAGCCACCGCGATCCAGCCGTCGTGGCGTCCTACGTCGAGACTGTCGCTGCCCTGCGCCGCGATGGCTTCGACGTGCACGAGGTCCCGCTCGAAGAACGCTGCAAGGAGCTCGTCGCCGATCCGCGCAAGGGCAAGAACATGTTCGTGCTCGGCATCCTGTGCCATCTGTACGGGCTCGACCCGACGCTGGCGCGCGAGCAGATCGCACGGATCTTCGGCAAGAAGGACGCCAAGGTCATCGCCAGCAACGTCGCGCTCTACGACGCCGGCGCTGCCTGGGGCGCTGCCCATCTCGACTTCAGCTACCGCATCCCGGCGCAGCGCTCGAGCCAGGCGCAGATCGTCGTCAACGGCAACATCGCGATCGCTCTCGGCGTCATCGCCTCCGGGATGGACATCTGCGCGATGTACCCGATCACGCCCGCGACCTCGGTTTCGCACTATCTGAGCGAGGTGTTCGAGAAGGTCGGCGGCATGGTGCATCAGGCCGAGGACGAGATCGCCGCGTGCGCGTTCGCGGTCGGTGCGTCATACGCCGGCAAGTGCGCCGTGACGGTCACCTCCGGGCCCGGCTACTCGCTCAAGCAGGAAGTCATCGGCCTCGCGGTGATGGCGGAGATTCCGCTCGTGGTCGTCAACGTCCAGCGCGGCGGCCCGAGCACGGGCCAGCCGACCAAGGTGGAGCAGGGCGACGCGCTCGCCGCGATCTTCGGCAGCCACGGCGACGCACCCAAGGTCGTGATGGCCCCCTGCAGCATCGAGGACTGCTTCTACTCGGTGATCACCGCACGCAAGATCGCGGAGACCTTCGGGATGGTGGTCGTCGTCCTGTCCGACACGAGCCTGTCGACGGCGCAGCAGCCGTTCCCGCGGCCGTCGTTCAACGCCGAGTGGCTCGCCCCGCCGGTCGACCAGACCCCCGTGCCCCCCGGCGCGAAGCCTTACGACTGGGACCCGGTCACGGGCCTGTCGCGCCGCTTCCAGCCCGGCCGCCCCGGCGGCATGCACACCCTCACCGGCCTCGCGCACGACCGCGCCAGCAAGGTCGCCTACGACCCGGCGATCAACGAGGAAGGCCTGCGCGCGCGCAGCCTCAAGCTCGCCGCGCTGCAGAAGACGCTCAAGGCGCCGCCGGTGTTCGGCGAAGAGGGCGGCGAAGGCGGCGACATGCTACTGATCGGCTGGGGCAGCACGATGGGCGCGATCGAGGAGGCCGTGACGCGCCTGCGCGGCGAGGGCCTGCGCGTCGCGTCGATGCATCTGCGCTTCCTGCAGCCGATGCCGTCGGGAATCCGCGAGATCCTGGCCCGCTTCAAGCACGCGATGACGATCGAGGGCAACTGGTCCGACAAGCTCGAAGACGAGCTGATCGACGAGGACAACCGGCGCTACTCGGCGCTGGCCATGATGCTTCGCTCGCGATTCCTGGTCGACATCGATTGCTGGAGCGAAGCGCGCGGCCAGCCGATCAAGCCGAGCGATATCTGCCGCGTCGTCCGCGCGGCGCTGCAGCGAAAGGGCACTGCATCATGAGCAGCTCACTGAGCCACTGCGTCATCAAGCTGCACGAGGAGCACCACGACCTCGAGGACTACCAGGGCGGCGTGCCGCGCTGGTGCAACGGCTGCGGCGACAACGCCATCCTGGCGGCGATGCAGCGCCTGTGCAGCGAAGAAGAGCTGGCACCGGAGAACACCGTCTTCGTGTCGGGGATCGGCTGCTCGAGCAGGCTGCCGCACTACATGAAGACCTACGGCTTTCACGGGCTGCACGGCCGCGCCTTCCCGGTCGCCGAGGGGATCAAGATCGCCCGGCCGGACCTGAACGTGTTCGTCAGCACCGGCGACGGCGACTGCTGCAGCATCGGCGCGGGGCACTGGATCCATGCGCTTCGCTACAACATCAACCTCACGGTCGTCCTGCACGACAACCACGTCTACGGCCTGACCAAGAAGCAGGCCTCGCCGACGTCGCCGCGCGGCCTGAAGAGCAACACGACGCCGTACGGCGCGCTGCTCGAGCCGATGAACCCGCTGACGGTGTCGCTCGGCGTGCAGGGCGCGTCGTTCGTCGCCCAGGCCGTCGACTGGATTCCCGAAGTCCTCTACGACATCATGCGCGCCGCCTTCCGCCATCGTGGCTTCTCGTTCGTTCGCGTGCTGCAGCGTTGCCCAGAGTTCATGCCCAAGGCGTTCGACCCCTGGCTGCACGATCCGCAACGGACGATGCTGCTGACGCATGCCGACGGTCTGCAGCTCAGCCCGAGCCTCGGCAGCGCGTACCGCAACCAGCGCGAGCACGATCCGATCAACATCGACAAGGCGCGCGAGATCGCCTCGCTCGAGGACCCGATCCCGGTCGGCATCCTGTATCGAAACCCGGATGCCCCGGTCTACGAGGACCTGCGCCACGCCGGCCAGTTGCGCTCGCCCGAATACATCCGTGCCGGCCTGAACCGCGAGCTCGACAAGTTCACCGTCTGGCCCGAGGACGACGCCCTGGCAACACGCGCCGCGTGAGCGACGCGCCCGAGCCGACCCCGCAAGATCGAGAGTGGCGATGGAATCGAAGACTCCCCCGGACCAGCTGATCTTTCACGTCGCCGGCCGGTGCCAGGGCGACAGCCTGACGCCGATCGACGGCCTCGGCCTGCGTCCGGCGATGCTGGCGCCGTACCGCGAGCTCGCGGCCCTGCGCCACGACTTTCCGATCGTTCTCGCAGCGCGCGAAGGCGTGCCCGAGTTCGTGCGCTCGCTCAGCAGCCTCGTCGACGCGGTACTCCAGGACGTCGCGCCGCGCGGCATCGAAGGCGAGCGTCTGCGCCGCCATGCGCTGCAGCTCGAGGAGGAAATCCGTCGTGCCGTCGACCTCGGCGTCACCGGCACGCTTGGCGAGCTGTGGGAGCAGGCCGCGGCGACGCTGGGCGCGCGCGAAGGCGAAACGCTGGAACAGGTGCTGCGCCAGGCGAGTGGCGCCTTGCCCGCCGACGGAGAACTGCTCGGCTGCTCCGGCGACATGCCGGCCCGACTCGTCACGCATGCCTGGCGCGCCGCACAGCGAGTCAAGGCGCGCCGCTTCCAGGCCGAGCTGAGCCGTCTCGTGCTGCGGCTCTCGGACATCCTGCGCGCCGCGTTCAGCCACTCGCAGGCGGGAATGCAGCCGCAAAGCCTCAAGGAATCGATCGGCGGGCCGCACCAGGACGCGTTCGACTTCGACGCGCTCTCGCGGATCGTCGCCAAAGGCGCACCGAGCGACGAACTACCCGCATCGCGCCGCGAGCGCCTGGTCCGGACGCTGGGCGTGCTCGAGTCGCAGCGGTTCTTCGTGGTCGCCGCGCTCGCCGACGCCGATGAGGGGGACGCCTTCGATTTCGCATTCGACAACTGCGCCGCCGCGGCGCGGGCGTTCCGCGAGCGCATGCCGCAGCTCACCGAGCTGGTGAGAGCCCTCTCCATCGCCGAGCTCGAGGCCGACGGCCGTTATATCGAGGCCGAGCACGACAATGTCTTCGAGTCGTTCGGCGAGATGTCGCTCACCGCGGACGACCTTGCCCGCTTCCCCGACTACCTCGTCTGCATTCCGCCCGACCGGAACGACGCGTCGGAGAACGCGGGCTTGCTCGAGATGCTGTCGAGCGGCCTGCCGGCCAAGGTGCTGGTGCAGACCTCCGATCTCTTCGAGGAGACCTCGATCGGCACCGGTCGCTTCGCATTCGGCGTGCGCAGCGCGCGCCTGGCGACGGCGGCGATGGCGCTGGGCGGGATGTTCGTCCTGCAGTCGCCGAGCTCGAACCTGTACGCGTTGCGCACCCAGATCGGCCGCGGGCTGGCTTCCCCGGGGCCGGCGCTGTTCAGCGTGTTCTCCGTGCCGGGTCCGGCAGCCGGCGGGCTGCTGCCTTACCTGGTCGCCGCGGCCGCGTTGCAGTCGCGCGCCTTTCCGGCCTTCAGCTACGAGGCGTCGGCGGGCGGCAACTGGGCGGCTCGCTTCTCGCTCGAAAACAACCCCCGGCGCGACGACGACTGGCCGGTGGAGAACGTCGAATACGTCGACACGGCACTGCAGCGCGTCACCGAGCCTTGGGCGTTCACGTTCGCCGATTTCGCGCTGTGCGACGCGCGCCATTCGGCGCACTTCGCCTGCGTGGCCCGCGCGGCGTGGAGCGAGGCGATGCTGCCCGCCGCCGACTGGCTCGCGCTCGACGAGAGCGAGACGGCACGGCGGATCCCGTATCTGCTGGCCATCGATGGTGAAGATGCGTTGCACCGCGTCATCGTCGATCTGCGCCTGATGCAGGCCGCGCGCCGGTGCCTGCTCCTGTGGCGTCGCCTCCAGGAGCACGGCGGCGTCCACGATTCGCACGCCGAACGGCTGCTCGCGCTCGAGAAGGCGGCGTGGACCGCGGCGCAGGTCTCGTTGCCGGCGACATCCGCGACCGCTCCCGCAGCTTCGCCCGCATCGACTTCAGGAGCTCCGGCAGCGAACGGCGCCGCGGTAGCTCCAGCCGATGAGGCAGCCCCCCCCGCGCACTCGCCCGACGAGGCCTGGATCGAGACCGCGCGCTGCCCGAGCTGCAACGAATGCCAGCTCATCAACGACCGCATGTTCGCCTACGACGAGCGCAAGCAGGCCTATCTCAAGGACGTCAGCGCGGGGACCTACCGCCAGCTGGTCGAGGCTGCGGAAAGCTGCCAGGTCGCGATCATCCATCCCGGCAAGCCGCGCGATGCCAACGAAGCGGGCCTCGCCGAGCTGCTCGAACGCGCCGCGCCGTTCCGCTGAGTCGACGGGGCGCGGCGACTCAGCTCGCGAAGCTCGGGGCGCTACCGTCCCGACCAGCGCGGCGGGCGCTTCTCGACGAAGGCGCGCACGCCCTCCTTGAAGTCGGCGCTGCCGTAGGTCGCGGCGATCAGGTCGTCGCCGTCGGGTACGACGCGGGCCTCCTGGATGCGGCGCACCGCCTCCTTCGTCGCCCACAGCGTGATCGGCGCGTGCGAGGCGATGGTGTCGGCGAGCTCGCGGACCCTGGCCTCGATCGCCTCCGGCGCGACGATCTCGTGGACGAAGCCGGCCGCGAGCGCTTCGTCCGCCGAGAGCAGCCGGGCGGTGAAGATCATCTCCTTGAGCCGCGACGGTCCGAACAGATCGAGGTAGCGCGCATACGCCTGCATCGACAGGCAGTTGCCGAG
>JADGRJ010000131.1 GCA_017881025.1 Rhizobacter sp.
CCGCCGTCGAAACGCCGCCGGCCTGGAAGGTCGAGGCGCCGTGGCGCGAAGGCACGCCCGACGACGCCGCGCCGAAAGGGCCGTGGTGGCAGCGCTTCGGCGACGCCCGCCTCGACGCGCTGCAGGCGCAGGCGCTGGCGCAGAGCCCGACGCTGGCGCTGGCGAGCGCCCGGCTCGCGCAGGCGCGCGCGGTCGTCGCCTCGACCAGCGCCGGCCTGTGGCCGAGCGCGAGCCTGAACGCGCGCGCGTTGCGCCAGCGCATCTCGGCGAACCGACCGCTCAGCAGCTATGGGTCGCCCAACTTCTCGACGGTGCAGAACGACATCTTCGTCGCGCTCGCGGTCAACTACGAGTTCGACCTCGCCGGCCGCGTCCAGCGCACGGTCGAGGGCGCCCAGGCCAGCGCCGAGCAGGCGGCGGCCGATCTCGAGAACACCCGCCTCCTGCTCGGCACCGACCTCGCGACCGCGTACTTCAACCTGCGCGCGATCGACATCGAGCTCGACGTCCTGGCGCGCTCGCTCGACCTCCAGCGGCGCTCGCTGGCGTTCGTCTCGACGCGCCACGACCTCGGCGCCGCGTCGGGCCTCGACGTCGCCCAGCAGCAGGCCTTGCTCGACACGACGCTGACCCAGCTCGACGTCCTGCGGCGCCAGCGCGGGCCGTTCGAGCACGCCGTCGCGACGCTGGCCGGAACGCCGGCGCCGTCGTTCTCGCTCGCCGCCGATATCCGCGAGCTGACGCCGCCTGCGGTGCCGCTCGGCGTTCCCTCAGACGTGCTCGAGCGCCGGCCCGACGTCGCTTCCGCCGAGCGGGCGATGGCGGCGGCCAACGCGCAGGTCGGCGTCGCCAGCGCGGCGTATTACCCGAGCATCACGATCGCCCCCCTTGTCGGCTTCGAGAGCCGGCTGCTCACCAGCCTGGTCGACGCGCCGAGCACGCTCTGGGCGATCGGCGCGCAGGTCGCGCAGCCGCTGTTTTCGGCGGGACGCCTCGACGCCAACGTCGACTTCGCGCGCGCCAATTACGACGCCACGGTCGCCAGCTACCGCCGCGTCGTCCTGACGGCGATGCAAGAAGTCGAGGACGGCATCACCAGCCTGTCCGCGCTCGAAAGCGCAGAGCGCCAGGCACGGACGGCGGTCGAGAGTGCGCGCCTGGTCTTCGAGCTCGCGACGGCGCGCTACGAAGGCGGCGCGACGACATACCTCGATGTCATCACCGCGCAGCAGGCGCTCCTCGCCGCCGAGCGGCTCGCGGCGCAGCTTTCCGGTCAGCGCCTGCTCACCTCGGTCTTCCTGATCAAGGCGCTGGGCGGCGACTGGGACCGGCCGGCACAACTCGTCGGCGGCTGAGGGTCGGCGAGCGCGGGTTGAAGTCGGCGCGGGCGGCCTCAGTTCCCGATCATGGCCTTGCCGACGCGGGGCGGAAAGACGACCCGATGACCGCCCCTCGCACCGAATCCCTGCGCAGCCGCCTCGAGACCCTGATCGCGCTGGCGCGGCTGCTCGAGCGCGTCGAAGCGAGCCCGGTCGCGATCGGCGCCGACCAGTACCGCGCGCTCGTCCGCCAGGTCAAGGCCGCGCTCGCCGCGCCGCTGCCGCCGGCGCCATTGCAGGCGATCCTGCAGGCGCATCCGGCCACCGCCGAGATCTACGAGAACGTCAACTACGAGATCTCGGGCCTGTCGCGCTCGCCGCTCGACCGCTCGGTCGCGACCGAGATGCTGGCGACGCAGCTCCTCCACAAGATCGCGCGCGCCCCCTCACGCGGCTGAGCGCACCGGCAGCGACAAGGACCACAACGGCGTCGACACGCGCAGCCAGGTGCTGGTGAAGATCGAGAACGGCACCTGGAAGCTGCAGCCCTAGCGGCAGACGGCGGCCGAGGTGCGCCTCAGACCTTCGGGATGTGCAGGGTCTTGCTGATCATCAACGTGCCCGAGAGGGCGAACAGCAGGGCCAGGGGATGCAGCTCGGCGCCGGCCACGCTCCAGCTGCCGCCATAGAGCGCGGCGCCGGTCCGGCCCTGCCAGACCGCCCAGGCGAGCACGGCGGTGAGCAGCACGCTGGTCGGGATCGGCGTGCCTTCGAAGTACTTGACCTTGTCGCCGCCTTCGGAAAGCGATTCGGCGGTGACGTTGTAGCGCGCCAGGCGCGAGACGCCGCAGCAGACGAAGTAGACGAGGACGACGGCGTCCCAGGCGCCCGTCATGCCGCAGGCGAAGGCGAGCGCGGCCGGCGCGACGCCGAACGAGATCACGTCGGCGAGGGAGTCGAGCTCGCGGCCGAGCGCCGAAGAGGTCTGGCGCCAGCGCGCGATGCGGCCGTCGAGCACGTCGAAGACGAAGGCGGCGGGCGCGAAGGCGGCGGCTATCAGCAGGTCCTGCGGCCGATGCGAGAGCAGGAAGCGCATCGCCATGCCGATCCCGGCGACGCCGCACGCGGCGTTGCCGAGCGTGAAGAAGTCGGCGAGGTGGAAGCCGCGGATCATCGAGAAGTGCTTGCGCGGCGCGGTCGGGCGGGAGTCCATGCGCGGTCCTCGGGGGTTGCACGCGCCCGGAGCGGCGCGTCGCTGCGAGTGTTCGTCATTCGCGGCGCGGCGTCTGCCGGCGTTTTCCCACACCAGAACGCGCCATTGGCGGGTCGCGCGATCGGCGCCGATGGTCTCCACTGAGCCATGCGCCGCTCCGGTCGGCGCCACAGGAGACATTGAGATGAGCACACCGTCATCGAGCCCTTCCGTCAACTCTCCCCAGGACCAGCGCGAGGCGCTCGCCGAGTCCGAGAAGAACGCCAACGAGAACCAGTTTCGCGAGGAGAACAACGACGACAAGGTCGTCGAGATCCCGCCGAACAAGGTCGACCAGCCGATCCGGGGTCTCGACCCGAAGTAGGGACGGTGCCAAGGGCTTGTTCACGGGCCCTGGTCTTCCTCGCGCGAGGGGCAGCCGTCGCGGGTGACGCGGGGGCTTGCCGTGGCGGCGGCAGTCTCCTGAGCGGTGCCGACCGCGCTTGCCACCTCTGGTGGCAGCGTGCGTTACGCTGAGGTCCGCCACGAGCCACGAGGGACGACTTCCATGACCGCCGAGCTCCTCGTCGATTGCCGCTCGGAGCTGGGCGAATGCGTGCTCTGGTGCGAGCAGCGGGCCACGCTCTACTGGACCGACATCGAAGGTGCGACGCTCGGCTGCTGGCGTCAGGCCGATGGCGGCACCCGGCAATGGCCGATGCCCGAGCGCGTCGGCAGCTTCGCGCTGTGTCGCGACCCCGGTCGCTTGCTGCTCGGCCTGGCTTCGGGCATCGCGCTGTTCGACCTCGACCGCGCCACCCTGGGCGCCATCGTCCCGGTCGAGGCCGAGCAGCCGACGACACGCATCAACGACGGCCGCTGCGATGCACAGGGCCGCTTCGTGTTCGGCACCTTCAATCCGGCCGAAGCGGCGATCGGCCACTTCTACCGCGTCACGGCCGACCTGAAGGTCGAACGCCTGCCGTTGCCGCAGGTCGGCGTCGCCAACAGCATCGCCTTCAGCCCCGACGGCGCTCGCCTGTACTTCGCCGACTCGCCGACGCGCGAGATCCACTGCGCCGACTACCACGCCGACGGGCGCATCGGCCCGCCACGCCTGTTCGTGCGGCTCGCTGCCGACGAGGGCTTTCCGGACGGCTCGACGGTCGATGCCGACGGCGGCCTGTGGAATGCGCAGTGGGACGGTGGCTGCGTCGTGCGCTACGACCAAGGCGGCATCGAGACCGCGCGCCTCGTCTTGCCGGTGTCGCGGCCGACCTGCCCGGCCTTCGGCGGCGCCGACTTCGAGCGCCTCTTCGTCAGCACCGCGCGCATCGGTCTCGGCGTCGAAGCGCGGCGCGAGCAACCGACGGCGGGCGGCGTGTTCGCGCTCGCGCCCGGCCGGCGCGGCCTGCCCGAGCATCGATTCGCGATCGGCGGATGAGCCGCCGCTGCCCGGTTGCCTGAGCTACCCCGGCCGGCCGAGCCGGATCATGTTCCACGAGGCCGGCGCCAGAGTCGCTTTCATGCGATCGACGCCGAGCGTCACGCCGGTCAGCGTCGACGGCGACACACGATCCGGCCTGTCCTTGGTGTTGGTGGCCTTGAGGTTGGCGTGGCGCAGCTGCAGCGCCTCGATCAGCGCTGGTGTGCCGAAGCCGCGCAGCGTGACCTCGAGCGGCATCGGCTGTTCGAGATGGCGGTTCAGCGCGAACAGCGTGATCGCGCCGGTGCCGGTGTCTTCGACCGCCGCCAGTTTCAGGTACGGCACCGACGGCAGCGGGAAATGGAGGTCGGCGCTGCCGCGCGGGTCGTAGTAGCTGGCGGCGTAGGTCGGCGAATCGATCTCCGCGCGCAGCACTCGGCCGCGGCCGAAGTGGCTCATCTGCGCGAACGGGTGGAAGATCGTCTGGCGCCAGGCCGGGCCGCCGGTCTCGGTCATGATCGGCGCGATCACGTTGACCAGCTGCGCGAGGCAGGCGACCTTGACGCGATCGGCGTGGTTCAGCAGCGAGATGCACATGCCGCCGAAGGCGAGCGCGTCTTCCATCGAATAGATCTCTTCCAGGATCTGCGGCGCCACCGGCCAGCCCGGCTTGACGCGCACGTCGCTGCTGCGGCGGGTGCGATACCAGACGTTCCATTCGTCGAAGCTGAGCATGATCCGCTTCGTCGAGTGGGCCCGCGCGGCGACCGAATCGGCGATCGCCACGACTTCCTCGATGAAGCCGTCCATCAGGTCGGGGCTGGCCAGGAGGGCTGGCGTGTCGTGGGCGTAGTTGTTGACGTAGGTGTGCAGCGAGATGTACTCGACATGTGCGAACGTGTGCTGCAGGACGCGGTCTTCCCAGGCGCCGAAGGTGGGCATGTTGCGCCCCGAAGAGCCGCATGCTGCGAGCTCGATGCGCGGGTCGATCCACTTCATCAGCTTGGCCGCCTCGACGGCGATCCGGCCGTACTCGTCGGCGGTCTTCATCTCCATCTGCCAGGGTCCGTCCATCTCGTTGCCGAGGCACCAGAAGCGGACGTCGTGCGGCTCTTCCCAGCCGTGCTTTCGGCGCAGGTCCGAGAGCGCCGTGCCCTTCGGGTGGTTGCAGTATTCGAGCAGCTCGCGCGCCGCGTCGCCGCCGCGCGTGCCCAGGTTCACGGCCAGCATCGGCTCGATCCCGGCGAGCCGGCACCAGTCGATGAACTCGTTGGTGCCGAAGGTGTTGGGCTCGGTGGACATCCAGGCGAGGTCGAGCCGGCGCGGGCGCTTCTCGACCGGGCCGACGCCGTCTTCCCAGTTGTAGCCGCTGACGAAATTGCCGCCCGGGTAGCGCATGATCGTCGGCGCCAGCTCGCGCACCAGCGCCAGCACGTCGTGGCGAAAGCCCTGCTTGTCGGCCGTCTTGTGCCCAGGCTCGTAGATGCCGCCGTAGACACAGCGGCCGAGGTGCTCGACGAAAGCGCCGAAGAGGCGCGGATCGGTCTCGCCGACGACCGCGTCGTGTTGCAGAAGCACGGATACCTTGCGCATGACGTCGACTCCGGTCAGAGCGGTGAGAGGGCGTCGGGCGAGAGCACGGCGCTCTTCAGCTCGATCGAGTAGGGGTGCTGCGGGTGGTCGAGCGTGCTGCGCGCAGCGCCGCTCTCGACGACGCCGCCGCGGCGCATGATGACGACGCGGTCGCTGATGCTCCAGGCGGTCGCCAGGTCGTGCGTGATGTAGATGATCGAGACGCCGAGCTCGTCGCGCAAGGTGCGGAACAGCTCGACGATGGCGGTGCGCAGCGACGCGTCGACCATCGACACCGGCTCGTCGGCGACGAGCAGCGCCGGCGCGGCGATCAGCGCGCGCGCGATCGCGACGCGCTGCAGTTGGCCGCCGGAGAGCTCGTGCGGAAAGCGGCCCTTCACCTCCGCCAGCGACAGGCCGACCTGACGCAGCGCGGTGTCGGCGCGGGCCTGCGCAGCCGCGTCGCTGCGCGCGTCGGCGAAGTGGCGTGCGGTCATGAACAGGTAGCGGTCGAGGCGCTTGAGCGGATTGAAGGCCTCGAACGGGTTCTGGAAGATCGGCTGCACCTGGCGCATGAAGGCCAGGCGCTGGCGTCGGCTGCGCACTGCGGCGAGATCGAGATCCTTGAAGCGGATGCTGCCCGCGCTCGCCCGCACGGTGCCGAGGATCATGCGCGCGAGCGTCGTCTTGCCGCTGCCCGACTCGCCGATGATCGCCAGAATCTCGGGCCTGTCGGCAGCGACGTCGAAGCTCACGTCGTCGACGGCCCGGGCGCTCTGGCCGAAGACGCCGCCCTTCGCATACGTGCGGACGACGTGGCTCACCTGGAGCAGTGGCGCGCTCATGGGGCAACGATCGCGGCGCCCGGGGTCACCGCGAAGCAGGCCACCCGGTGACCGGGCGCGACGTTGACGAGGGCCGGCGTCTGCTCCTTGCAGACGGCCATCGCCAGCGGACAGCGGGGATGGAAGCGACAGCCCGGCGGCGGGTTGGCGAGGTTCGGCGGCGCGCCCACGAGCGGCTTCACCGACGAGGTCCGGCCGATCCGCGGCAGGCTCGCGATCAGGTGCGTCGTGTACGGATGGAGCGGCCGGCTGAAGACGTCCCGGGTCGCGCCTTCTTCGATCAGCCGGCCGGCGTACATCACGCCGAGCCGGTCGCACAGGTTCGCGTGCACGGCCATGTCGTGGGTGACGAAGATCAGCGACGACTTCAGCTCGCGCTGCACGTCGCGGATCATCCCGAGCACGCCCTTCTGGACGATGACGTCGAGCGCGGTGGTCGGCTCGTCGGCGATGATCAGCTCGGGCTTGCAGACGGTCGCCAGCGCGATCGCCACGCGCTGGCGCATGCCGCCCGAGAGCTCGTGCGGGTAGGCGTCGAGCACCTCGGGCCCGAGCTGGACGCGGCCGAGGTGGGCGACGACGATCGCCTCGAACTCGGCCCGGGGCTTGGCGATGTGGCGCCAGGCGAAGTCCACGAACGAGTGACGGATGCGTCGTACCGGGTTGAGCACGCCCATCGAGCCTTGCATCACGTACGACAGGTGTTTCCAGCGAATCGCCGCCAGTGCTTCGGGACCGGATTCGTAGAGGTCGAGGGACCGGCCGGCGAAGTTGAAGACGACGCTGCCGCCGCGCACCTGCAGCGGCGGCCGGATCGCACCGGCGATGGTCTTGATGAGCGTGCTCTTGCCGCAGCTCGATTCGCCGGCCAGGCCGTAGATCTCGTCCGGTTGCACGTCGAGGCTCACGTCGTCGACCGCGCGCACGTCGCGCTCGACGCCGAACTGGTTCGTCTGGTAGTAGGCGCGCAGGCCCTTTACTTCGACGACGGCCGTCATGCGCCACTCCGCCCGAGGCGGCTGCGCGGGTCGATGAACTCGTTCATCGAGACCGCCAGCAGGAACAGGCCGATGAAGGTCATCACGACCAGGGCGACCGGAAACGCGATCCACCACCAGATGCCGGCGACCATCGCGGTGTGCTGGTTGGCCCAGTAGATCATCGTGCCGATGGTCGGCGTGTTGATGTCGGTGAAGCCGAGGACCGACAGGGTGACCTCGAGGCCGATCGACCAGTTGATGTTGTTCATCGTCGTCGCGAAGACGATCGGCATCACGTAGGGCAAGTGCTCCTCGGCCAGGATGCGCGGCATGCTCATGCCCGAGAAGATGGCGGTCTCGGTGAACTCGCGCGTGCGCAGGCTCATCGCCACCGAGCGGATCAGGCGCGCGTCGTAGGCCCAGCCCAGACAGGCCATCACGCCGGCGAGCGCGAGCCACGACATCTTGTCGCGCATGACGAAGTAGAAGAGGACGAGGATCGGAAACAGCGGGATGACGATGAAGGTGTCGTTGATCGACATCAGCACCCGGTCGACCCAGCCGCCGGCGTAGCCCGACGCCAGCCCGATCGCGAGCGAGAGCAGGCGGCTGATGAGCGCCACCAGCAACCCGAAGGCGAGCGTGTTGCGGATCGCGAAGCTGAGCAGCCAGAACACGTCCTGCCCGCGCGAGGTCGTGCCGAGTAGGTGCGGCCAGCCGGGCGGCAGGTCGGGCGCGACGACGTAGCTGTCGAGCGGCGAGTACGGCGAGACGAAGGAGAGGGCGGCGATCGCCAGCACGAAGCCGAGCAGGCACGCCCCGGCGAGAAAGCCGCGGTTGTGGCGCAACAGGTCGCGAACGATCTTCCACATGACGCGTCAGCCGACCTTCACGCGCGGGTCGAGCAGGGGATAGAGCATGTCGATCAACAGCACGGCGAAAGCCACCGTGACGATCGAGACCGAGGTCAGGCCGAGCACGAGGCTGTAGTCGCCGGCGTGCACGGCGTCGATCAGCAACGCGCCCATGCCGGGATAGCCGAAGACCTGCTCGGTGATGATCGCGCCGTTGAAGATGCCGCCCAGCGACAAGGCCAGCCCCGTGACCTGCGGCACCAGCGCGTTCCTCATCACGTACGAGCCGAGGATGCGCCCGCGCGCGACGCCGCCGAGCTCGGCGTAGACCACGTAGTCCTCGCTGACGATGTTCGAGACCAGCGAGCGCATCCCCATGAACCAGCCGCCGAGGCCGACCATGACGAGCGAGAGCACCGGCAGGATCGAGTGCTGCAGCACGCTCAGCACGAAGTCGAGGTTCCAGCCGCGCGCCAGGTTCATCTGCGCGCCGCCGGTGATCGGCAGCACCGGCCAGAGGTAGCCGAAGACGATCAGCAACAGCAAGGCGACGATGTAGTACGGGATCGGGTGCAGCCCCATCACGACGAGGCCGGTGATGCGCAACGCGCGGCTCTCGCGGAAATAGCCGGCCAGGCCGCCGAGCAGGTTGCCGAGCACCCAGGTCAGCGTCGTCGCGACGAGCAGCAGCCCTGCGGTCCACGGCAGCGCTCGGCCGATCAGCGTCGACACTGGCGTTGGAAACGCCGACAGCGAGGGCCCGAAGTCGAGCACCGCCACGCGCTTCCAGAAGCTCAGGTACTGCTGCCCGAGCCCGCCCTGCAGGCCGTAGAGCTCGCGCAGCGACTGGCGCATCAGGCCGATCGCTTCCGGGCTGGTACTGCCGAACGCCGTGACGGCGGCGATGCTCTGCTCGACCGGGTCGATCGGCGTCGCGTGCGTGACGACGAACGAGATGTTGATGCCGATGAACACCACCAGCACGAACTGGAAAACGCGGCGCAGCGCGTACGCCGCGTAGCTCGACATCGCCGGGCAAGCCGTTGCGCTGCGACGGCGCTACTGCCGTCGCGGCTTGAGCTTGACCATCATGTACTTGGTGTTGCCCCAGTTCGGCACCGGGTCGGTGTAGGGCGCGGTCAAGGCATTGGGATAGCCGGTCCAGTAGGTTTCGTCCATGACCGTGAAGACGTTGTACGACATCAGCGGGATGCTCGGCATCTCCCGCGCCACCAGCTTGACGTACTCGCGCCCGAGCTCGACGCCCTTGGGATCGTCGAAGCCGATGGTGCGGATCTGCTCGATGATCCTGTCGAGCTCGGGGTTCTTCCAGCGCTGCCAGTTTCGCGCCGGCTGCGGCTTGCCGGGATCGGCCACGAACTGCGAGTGCCAGCTGTCGAGGAAGTACGAGAGGTCGGGGTGGCCGCCCCAGGTCTCCACGCTCCAGCTGATGAGGGCCTCGAAGTCGCCGGCGGCGCGGCGGTCGGCGAGCGTGCCCTGCGCGACGACGGTGCTCGCGTCGATGCCGAACTGGCGCCATTGCTGCGCCACCATCGAGCCGGCGCGGGTCATGACCGGCCGGCCCTCGCCCTCGACCGTGATCCTGATCGAGAACGGCTTGCCCTCGGGCGTGAACCACTGATCGCCGCGCTTGCTGAAGCCGGCCTTCTGTAGCAGCTCGGTGGCGGCTTGCGGATCGGGCTTCCACCAGCCCATGCCGAAGGCCTTGGCGACGTCTTCGGCCTTTTCGGGAATCTGCACGCCCAGGCTCGGCCGAAGCGAGTCGGCGATCTGCTTGCCGATCGTCGGGTCGTACGGCTTGATCTTGCGCTTGCCGGTGTCGAGCTCGAAGGCTTTGAGCCAGGGCTCGAGCGGGCGGTGGTAGTACTCGGCGTGCGTGCCGGTGGGCGGGATGCCGATCGCCGAGATGGTCGCCGCGCCGCGATACGAGGCCATCGACACCGCCTTGATGTCGATCAGCAGCGCGAGCGCCCAGCGAACGTCGCGGTTCTTCAGCAGCTCGTTCTGGGTGTTGAAGATGACGGCGGCGAGCGTCGGGTCGGGATGGGCGTACGGAAAGCCGTTGAACCAGCCGTGCGACAGGCGCGACTGCTTGGCCAGGGTGAACATCCCCTCGGGCGAGGTGTCGTGGATGATGTCGAGCTGGTGGTTCATCTGCGCGATGACGCGCTTGTCGGGTGGCCCGGCATCGACGTAGGCGACGTACTTCGGGCCGGGCTGGCCGAAGCGCGCGAGCGTCGTCTTCTGCCAGTCTTCACGCCGCTGCCAGATGAACCACTTGCCGTTGGGATCGAAGCTGTTCAGCGTGTAGGCGCCGAGCGAGATCGGCGGGTTGAAGGCGAACTTCAGCGGATCGCCGGCCTTCTCGAAGACGTGCTTGGGCATCATCCACATCGCGTTCCAGCGCACCGTGAAGAGGGCGTGGAAGCGCGAGTTCGGCTTCTTCAGCTTGAACACCACCGTGTACGGGTCGGGCGCCGAAATGCTGGCGACGTTGACCTGGATCGGCGCGCTCCAGCGCAGGCCCTTGGTGGCCAGGTGCGTCTCGACCGTGTAGACGACGTCGGCGGCGGTGAACTCGACGCCGTCGCTCCAGAAGATGCCCTTGCGAAGCTTCACCGTCATCTCGGTGAAGTCCTTGTTGTAGATCGGCTTGTCGGAGGCGAGCGAGTTGTCCCAGACGCCGTCGATGCCGCGGTTCGGGTCGATGTACCAGAAGGTGTCCATCGCCAGCTGGTGCAGGCCGGTCGACTGGCCGCCGGCGTTGATGGCCCAGATGTTGAACCAGCCGGC
>JADGRJ010000373.1 GCA_017881025.1 Rhizobacter sp.
GGGATCGGCGAGCGCGGCCGATCCGGACTCGACGGCGATCGTCACGCCGCGCCCGCGACGATGCGCGGCCGGGCCAGTTGCGAAACCCAGCTCATGGCAGGTCATCGGCAACGCCGTGGCGAAGTGAAGGAAAGGGGGCCGCACGGGTGTGCAGGATTCGTGTCGGGGACGCTGGATGGATTTACAGTCCGGTGGTCGTTTCCCGGGCGCCAGACGCCGTTTTCCGCTGCCCATGTCCGCCCGAGTCCTGTCCCCCGCGCCTGCCGCCGATCGCCCCGGATCGCTCCTGACCGGGCTCAACGACGCGCAGCGTCGCGCCGCCGGCTTCGGCGTGGACGCCAGCACGGGGTCGACCGGGCCGTTGCTCATCGTCGCCGGCGCCGGCTCGGGCAAGACGCTGACGCTGGCCGCTCGCGTCGCCCGCCTCGTCCTCGCCGGCGCGGATCCGACGCGCCTGCTCCTTCTCACGTTCTCGCGCCGCGCCGCGCTCGAGATGGAGCGCCGCGTCGGCCGCGTCCTGCACGAGGCGCTCGGCCTGGCCTCGCTGCAGCAGGCGCCGCGGCTGGCGTGGTGCGGCACCTTCCACAGCGTCGGCGCGCGCCTGCTGCGCGGCGTCGCGGCGCGGATCGGCCTCGACGAATCGTTCACGGTCGACGATCGCGCCGACTCGGAAGACCTCCTGCACCTGCTGCGCCAGCGGCTCGGCCTGGCAAGCGGCGCACGCCGCTTTCCCCAGAAGGGCACCTGCCTGGCGATCTACTCGCGCGTCGTCAACGCCAGGAAATCGCTCGCCGACGTCCTCGCCGAGACCTTTCCCTGGTGCCGTGACCACGAAGACGCGCTGCGCCGGCTGTTCGCCGCCTACGCGGAAGAGAAGGAGGCGCAGTGCGTCTTCGACTTCGACGACCTGCTCGTCTGGTGGGCCGAGGCGATGGCCGATCCGCTCGTCGGCGCACAAATCGCGTCGCGCTTCGACCACGTCCTCGTCGACGAGTACCAGGACACGAACAGGCTCCAGGCCGAGATCGTCCTTCGCTTGCGGCCGGACGGCAGCGGTCTCACCGTCGTCGGCGACGACGCGCAGTCGATCTACTCGTTTCGCGCCGCCGAGGTCCGCAACATCCTCGACTTCGCCGGCCGCTTCACGCCGGCGGCGACGGTGCTCACGCTCGCGCAGAACTACCGCTCGACGATGCCGCTCCTGGCGGCGTCGAACGCGGTCATCGCGCTGGCCGCCGAGCGTCACGCCAAGCAGCTGTGGAGCGATCGCCCGGCGGCCGAGCGGCCGGCGCTGGTCTGGGTCGCCGACGAGGCCGCCGAGGCGTCGTGGGTCGCCGAGCGCGTCCTCGCGCTGCGCGAGTCGGGCCTGGCGCTGAAGAGCCAGGCGGTGCTCTTTCGCAGCGCCCAACACAGCAACGCGCTCGAGCTCGAGCTGGCGCGGCGCGACATTCCGTTCGTCAAGTACGGCGGCCTGCGCTTTCTCGACGCGGCGCACGTCAAGGACGTCCTCGCCGTGCTGCGCTTCGCCGCCAATCCGCGCGGCCAGCGCGCCGGCCTGCGCGCGCTGCAGCTCGTTCCCGGCATCGGCGCGGCGACCGCCGGGCGGCTCATCGGCGCGCTCGCCGAGGCCGGCGATCCGGCGGCGCAGCTGCTCGAATTCGTTGCACCTCCCGCGCTGGCGACGGCGTGGTCGGAATTCGCCGCGCTCTTCGCGGCGCTGCGCGCGAGCGATTCGCCCTGGCCGGGCGAGCTCGCCGCCGTCGAGCGCTGGTACCTGCCGCTGCTCGAGCGCCTGCACGACGACGCCGCGCCACGCGCCGCCGACATCGCTCATCTCGTCCGCCTCGCCGGCGGCTATCCGTCGCGCGAGCGCTTCCTCACCGAGCTTGTCCTCGATCCGCCGGCGGCGACGAGCGACGAGTCGGGGCCGGGCGGCGACGACGAGGACTACCTGATCCTGTCGACGATCCATTCGGCGAAGGGACAGGAGTGGAGCGCGGTCTCGGTGCTGCGCGTCGTCGACGGCTGCCTGCCGTCGGACATGGCGACCGGCAACGCCGCCGAGATCGAGGAAGAGCGGCGCCTCCTCTACGTCGCGATGACGCGGGCGCGCCACCACCTCCACCTGCTCGTGCCGCAGCGTTTCTACGTGACGCAGCAGGCCGCGCGCGGCGACCGCCACGTCTACGGCGCGATCAGCCGCTTCCTGCCGCCGGCGCTGCACGATCTCTTCGAGCACCTCGCGCCGGCCGGCGCGGGCACCCGCGCCGACCCCATCGAGACGGCGGCCGCGACTGTCGACCTCGCCGCGAAGGTGCGTTCGCGCTGGGCCTGAAAAGAAAGCGGCAGTGCCGGGTCGCCCCGACACTGCCGCTGGTGACGGGCCGCCGTCGTTTCGGCGTCGGCCCGACCCGGGGGAGCCGTCAAGCCTTGTCGATGGCGCCCTTGACCTTTTCCTTCAAGTCGCCGTAGGTCGCCTGCGCCTTGCCGGCCGCCTTGTCGATCGCGCCCTCGCCCTGGAGGTTCGGATTGCCGACGACCTTGCCGGTGGTTTCCTTGACGCTTCCCTTGGCCTGCTCGACGCGGCCCTTGACCTGGTCCTTGTTCATGCGCTTTCCTCTCGCTGACGGTTGCGGTGAAATCGATGCGTCGGCAGGTGCCGGCGCGTTTCGACGAGTCCACTGTCGCAGCACGCGCGCGCGCGATCTGTCGGCTGGCGCAGGGGATGTGCGTAGGAAATGACCGGCGCCGCGGCGTCAGCTCGGCGGCGCGGCCTTCACGGCGCCGCGGATGTTGAGGCCGGCCAGGCAGACCTGCAGCACGATCAGCGCCCACGCGCTCGCGTGCCAGCCCCAGGCGATCCAGAGTGCGTTGCTCGCGAGGAAGACCCAGAAGCCGATCTCGCGCCGGTGCTTGTGCGTCGATGCGACGAGCCAGGCGGCGAGCACGGTGACGGCCATCGCCGGCCATTGAATCAAGTCGAGCCACTCCATGGCGCTTCTCCAGCAGGCGGCGCTCCCGCCTCGTCCGTCGTCTTGCCGATTGTCGAAGCGCGCCGGCCGGGGCTACAGTTCGCTCCCCCTTCTCACTTCGAGCGCGTCCGTGCGAATCGACATGACGATGAAGAACCTCGCCTCGGCCCCCTTCGCACGCGCCGTCTCGATCCTGGCCCTGCTCGCGGCGGGGTGCGCGGCGCCGCCGTCGAGCGAGGCGCCGGCGTCGACGCCCGCGCCGGCCCCCTCGCCGCGGCCGGCAGCTG
>JADGRJ010000374.1 GCA_017881025.1 Rhizobacter sp.
CCGAAACCACGAGCGGCGTGCTGCCGCGCCGCGCCACTTCCTCGATCTTCGTCGTCAGCAGCTGAGGGAACGTGCCGCCCAGGGACTCGACATAGACGCGGATCGCGTCGGCGGCGCCCTTCCTGATCTTGCGCTCGGCCTGGTTCTCGGTGGCGCCGAGGTTGACGCCGCTCATCCGCGTCTGCGCGGTGAACTTGATGAAGGTCGCGCCGAGCGACGCCATGTCGCGCTCGCGCAGGTTGAACTTCTGCTTGGCGAGGACGGCGATGCTTCGGCCCTCGGGCGTCTCGTCGGCGAGCGACGCGAGCTGCGCCGCGTCGGCGAGCTGCTGCTCGCTGACGCCGGGGGCGGCGAAGAAGGCCGACGCCTGGCGGTTGCCGAGCGTGATCGTCCCGGTCTTGTCCATCAGGAGCACGTCGACGTCGCCGGCGGCCTCGACGGCGCGACCGGAAGTAGCGATGACATTGGCCTGCATCATCCGGCTCATGCCGGCGACGCCGATCGCCGAGAGCAGCGCGCCGATCGTCGTCGGGATCAGGCAGACGAGCAGCGCGACGAGCGTCGTCACCGTCACCGCCGTGCCGGCCTTGGCGACGTCGACGCTGAAGATCGACATCGGCAGCAGCGTGACGACGACGACCAGGAAGACGATCGTCAGCGCCACGAGCAGGATGTTCAACGCGATCTCGTTCGGCGTCTTCTGCCGGTGCGCGCCTTCGACCATCGCGATCATCCGGTCGAGGAACGATTCGCCAGGGTTGACGCCGACGCGGACCACGAGCCAGTCGGAGAGCACGCGCGTGCCGCCGGTGACCGAGGCGAAATCGCCGCCGGCTTCGCGGATGACGGGCGCGGACTCGCCGGTGATCGCGCTTTCGTCGACCGAGGCGACGCCTTCGATGACCTCGCCGTCGAGCGGGACGACGTCGCCGGCCTCGACCAGCACGACCACACCCTTCTTCAGCTCCTCGGCTTCCTGCGGATGCCACGACGCGCCATGTTTCGGCGCGCTCAGCACCTTGGCGACGACCTTCTTTTTCATGCCGCGCAGGCTGGCGGTCTGCGCCTTGCTGCGGCCTTCGGCGAGCGCCTCGGCGAAGTTGGCGAAGAGGACGGTGAACCAGAGCCAGACGGACACCGCGATGATGAATGCCGCCGGGGCCTCGCCCTTCCCCGTCAGGGCCTGGATGCCCAGGATCGTGGTCAGGATGCTGCCGACGTAGACGACGAACATCACCGGGTTGCGCCACTGGACGCGCGGGTCGAGCTTGGCGAACGACTCGACGATGGCCGGCCGGACGAGCACCGGGTCGAAGAGCGAGAACGAGATGCGGGTGGTGGACATGGCGCTCACTTGGCGGAAAAGAGCGAGAAGTGCTCGGCGATCGGGCCGAGCGCGAGCGCCGGCACGTAGTTCAGCAGGCCGACGAGGATCACGCTGCCGATCAAGAGAACGACGAAGAGCGGGCCGTGCGTCGGCAAGGTCCCGGGCGTCACGGGCAACCGCTTCTTGGCCGCGAGCGAGCCGGCAAGCGCCAGGACGGGAACGATGACGGCGAAGCGTCCGAACCACATCGCGATGGCGAGCATCGTGTTGTAGAAGGGCGTGTTCGCCGAGAGGCCGGCGAAGGCGCTGCCGTTGTTGTTGGCCGCCGAGCTGAAGGCGTAGAGGATTTCCGTGAAGCCGTGCGCGGCGGGATTGGCGATGCCGGCCCGGCCGGCCTCGGCGCCGACGGCGATCGCCGTTCCCACCAGGACGAGGATCGGCGTCGCCAGGATCGCGATCGACACCATCTTCATGTCGAAGCTCTCTATCTTCTTGCCCAGGTATTCCGGCGTGCGGCCGATCATCAGGCCGGCGATGAAGACGGTGAGGACGGCGAAGACGAGCATGCCGTACAGGCCCGAGCCGACGCCGCCGAAGACGACCTCGCCGAGCTGCATCAGCACCAGCGGCACGGCGCCGGCGAGCGGCATGAAGGAGTCGTGCATCGCGTTGACGGCGCCGCACGACGCCGCCGTCGTGACCGCGGCGAACAGCGTCGACGCAGCGATGCCGAAGCGCGCTTCCTTGCCCTCCATGTTGCCGCCGGGTTGGAGCACGCTCGCCGTCTGGTCGACGCCGAGCGACGCGATGGCCGGGTTGCCCCCCTGCTCCAGCGGCGCCGCCACGAAGACCATGACGACGAAGATCAGGGTCATCGCGGCGAGCACGGCCCAGCCCTGCCGCATGTCGCCGACCATCCGGCCGAGGCAGAACACCAGGGCCGTCGGGATCAGGAAGATCGACAGCATCTGGACGAAGTTCGAGAGCGGCGTCGGGTTCTCGTACGGATGGGCCGAGTTCGCGTTGAACGGCCCGCCGCCATTGGTGCCGAGCATCTTGATCGCCTCCTGCGAAGCGATCGGGCCCATGGCGATCGACTGCGTCGCCGCCTTGACGTCCTCCATCACCGGCGCGCCTTTGGCGTCCTTCAGCGGCTGGCCGTCCGGGCCGTTCTTCGGCTGCTGATAGGCATTGACCTCGAGCGTGGTCACGTCCTTGTAGGCGTCGAGGTTCTGGATCGCCCCCTGGCCGACGAGGAAGAGGGCGTAGACGATCGCGATCGGCAGCAGGACGTAGAGCGTCGATCGCGTCACATCGACCCAGAAGTTGCCGACCGTTCCGGCCGAGCGCGCCGCGAAGCCGCGGATCAGCGCCCAGACGACGGCGATGCCGGTCGCGGCGGAGAAGAAGTTCTGCACCGTGAGCGCCAGCATCTGCGTCAGGTAGCTCATCGTCGACTCGCCGCCGTAGCCCTGCCAGTTGGTGTTGGTCACGAAGCTGACCGCGGTGTTGAACGACGAGTCGGCGCTGACCGCCGCCATCGCCTGGGGATTGAACGGCAGGAAGCCCTGCAGGCGCTGCAGGCCGTAGACGGCGAAGACGCCGAGCACGTTGAACGCCACTGCCGCGACGGCATAGCGCTTCCAGGACGTGCTCTCGCCGGCGTCGACGCCCGCCGCGCGATAGAACCCTCGCTCGAGCCAGGCGACAGGCGCCAGCCAGCGCGGCAGGCGACCCTCGGCGACCGCGGTCAGCCACATGCCGAGCGGCCAGGCGAGCACCAGCAGGATCGCCAGGAAGACGACCAGCTGGACGATGACTTGGGTCGTGGGCATCACAGGTTCTCCGCGTTGAAGAGCGCGACGAGCAGGTAGATGAAGAGCGCGAGCGCGACGATGCCGCAGATGAAGTAGATGCCGCTCATTTCTTC
>JADGRJ010000132.1 GCA_017881025.1 Rhizobacter sp.
GCCGCTTGGTCAAGGCGCGCCCGACGTCGCGCGAACGACGGTCACCGTGCAGTCCGACTCGGCGACGACGCGCGCCGAGACGCTGCCGAGGTGGCGCCGAAAGCGGCCGCTGCTGCGCGCGCCCATGACGATGTGGTCGATCTGGTTGCGGCGCGCGTACTCGACGATCGCCGCCGCCGGATCGACCGCTTCGAGGACGTGGAAGGTGACGCGCGCCGCCGCGGCGCCTTCGCCGCTCTGCGGCGCGCTCAGTGCCTGCCGCAGCGGCCGGGCCCAGTGCCGCAAGGCGATCAGCAGGTTGAGGTGGCGGCTGGTGCCGTCGGCCTCGACCAGCTCGTCCATGCCGACCCGATTGATCTTCATCACCGTCAGGCAGGCGAGCCGGGCACCCGGCTCGGTCTCGAGCAGGCGCAATGCCGCGTCGCGCGCCGCGTCGAGCAGTGCCGGCTCGGCGCCGGCGACGTCGATCGCGGCAAGAAAGATCGGGCTGCGAGCCGACTGGGCGCCGGCGCCGCCCTCGAGCGCCGCGGTGTCGCGGAGCGAGGCGAACCAGCGCTTGACGACGCCGGCCGCGTTGCCGTCGCCCGCGCGCGCGGCGCGCTCGGTGAGCGCGACCTGGTCGGGATGCTGCAGGTCGAACGCCAACTGCCCGGCCGTCTGGTAGCGCCGCTCCGGCCGGACCTCGAGGCAATGCAGGATGACCTCCTGCAGCCACGGCGGGCAGTCGGCGCGCAGGCTCCGCGGCGCCGTCGGCTCGCGGTACAGGCGCCGGCGCAGGCCATGCACGCTCGACGGCGCGCCGAACGGGCGCCTGCCCGTCGTCAGGTGGTAGAGCATGACGCCGGTCGAGAACAGGTCGCTGCGCGAATCGTTGCGAACGAAGCGGACCTGCTCGGGCGACATGTACGGCGAGGTGCCCATCGGCAGCTCGAACTCCTCTTCGAGCAGGTCGGGCAGCAGGTCGTGCCGCGACAGGCCGAAGTCGATCAGCACCGCGTCGCCGTCGCCGCCGTCGGCGCCGCGGCGCAGCATGATGTTGCTCGGCTTGACGTCGAGATGGACGACGCGCTGCCGGTGCAGGTCGTGCAAGGCGGTGGCGACCTTGGCGCCGAGCCGGGCGACCTCGTCGATCGGCAGTGGCGCGGCGTCGAAGCGCTCGCGCAGCGAGCTGCCCTCGATCCGCTCCATGACGATGTACGGCAGGCGGGTGAAATCGCCCTTCGCGATGAACTTGGGAACGTGCGGCCCGGCGAGCGCCGGCATGATCATCTGCTCGACCTCGAAGCCGACGATCGCCGCCGGGTCCTCGCCGCCGCGCAGGCGCGGCACCTTCATCATCAGCGGCAGCGCGGCTTCGGTCGAAGCGGGCGGTTCAACGCGGCTGACCTGCCAGAGCGTCGCCATGCCGCCGCGATGGGCGACGGCGTCGAGGCGAAAGCCGTCGATGACCTGGCCGACCTCGAGCGAGGCCGGCGCGACGCTGCCCTCAGCCCTCACCGCCGAGGCGCTCCGCCACCCGCTCCGGCAGGCCCGCGGCGCGGACCTTGGCGGCCGCGCTCGCATGGTCGTACGGCACGCGGTGAAAGGTGAGGGCGTGTTCCCCAGTATCGAAGATCGCGTAGCAGGCGGCGGGATCGCCGTCGCGCGGCTGGCCGACCGAGCCGGGGATCGCGAGCCAGCGCCGGTGCGCCGAGAGCGGGATGGCGATGCCGGGCGACGGCTTGAAATCGCCCGCCTTGCCGGTGCTGGCGAGGTGGTAGAGCATCGGCACGTGGACGTGGCCGCAGAACGTGAAGCGGCGGTCGGTCGCCTGCAGACTGCGCACCGCTTCGCCGCGGGTCTGGAGGTAGGCCCACTCGGCCGGCGCCCATGCGTTGGCGTGCACGAACAGCGCGTCGTCCTCGATGCGCGAGAGCGGCAGCGCGGCGAGGAAGGCGAGCTGCCCGGCATCGAGCCGATCGCGCGTCCAGGCGACGACGGCGCGGGCGTCGGCGACCATGGTCGGCTGCGGCCCCTGCGCGACCGCCGCGTCGTGGTTGCCCTGCACGCAGATCGCGCCGGCGGCGACGTGCTCGCGAACGCGGTCGACCACCCAGCCGGGGTCGGCGCCGTAGCCGACGTAGTCGCCGAGGTAGACATGACGGTCAGCGCCCTGCGCGGCGGCATGCGCCAGCACCGCGGCGAGCGCCTCGCGGTTGGCGTGCAGATCGGCGATCAGGGCGAGCTTCATGAGCCCCGGCGCAAGGTCAGCCGATGCGGCCGAGGACCAGGTACTCCATGAGCGCCTTCTGCACGTGCATGCGGTTCTCGGCCTCGTCCCAGACGACCGACTGCGGTCCGTCGATCACCTCGGCCTCGACTTCCTCGCCGCGATGCGCCGGCAGGCAGTGCATGAAGAGCGCGTCGGGATGGGCCGCGGCCATCATCTCGCGGTCGACGCACCAGTCGGCGAACGCCTTCATGCGCTCGGCGCTCTCGTCCTCGTAGCCCATGCTGGTCCAGACGTCGGTGGTGACGACGTCGGCGTTGCGGCAGGCGTCGAGCGGATCGCGGAAGATGCGGAAGCAGTCGCTGCGCTTGACGCCTGCCGCCGCGGCGTCGACCTCGTAGCCGCCCGGCGTGCTCACGTGCAGCGTGAAACCGAGGATGTCGGCGGCCTGCAGCCAGGTCGCCGCCATGTTGTTGCCGTCGCCGACCCAGGCGACGATCTTGCCTTCCATGGTGCCGCGCTGCTCGATGCAGGTGAAGACGTCGGCCAGGATCTGGCACGGGTGGTATTCGTTGGTCAGGCCGTTGATCACCGGCACGCGCGAGTTGGCGGCGAATGTCTCGAGCTTCGTCTGCTCGAAGGTGCGGATCATGACGATGTCGACCATCCGGCTGATCACGCGCGCGGTGTCCTCGACCGGCTCGGCGCGGCCGAGCTGGCTGTCGGTCGTCGTCAGGTTCACGACCGAGCCGCCCATCTGGTACATGCCGGCCTCGAAGCTGACGCGGGTTCGCGTCGACGCCTTCTCGAAGATCATCGCCAGCGTCCGGTCGACGAGCGGCGTGTACTTCTCGTAGTTCTTGAAGCGCTTCTTGATGATCGCGGCGCGCTCGAACAGGTAGGCGTATTCCTCGGCGCGGAAGTCCCTGAACTGCAGATAGTGCTTGCTGAGGCTCATGCCGGGTTTCATGCCGGTTGCAGGGGTCTGCCAGCGCTGCGGACGCCCTGCGGCCCGCGCGACACGGGCCCTCCGGGTGATCCCAGGAAGCAAACCCCCTCGGCGTTGCAAATGCTCGCCATAGGCGCGCCTATGGCTGTGCGTTGCGCCTTGACGGGCTTTGCTTCCTGGGTCACGCGAGCGCGTCCGCAGCGCTGGCAGACCCCAGGAATTCCTTGATGAGGGGACACAGGATGGCGACGATCTGCGCCGCCTCGTCGCGGTCCAGGATCAGCGAGGGCAGCAGGCGCACGACACGCTCGGCGGTGACGCTGATCATCAGGCCTGCGTCGGCGGCGCGGCCGAGGAGCGCGGCGCACGGGCGGTCGAGCTCGATGCCGATCATGAGCCCCTGGCCGCGCACCTCGACGACGCCGGCAACGCCGGCGAGCTCGCGCTCGAGCCCGGCCCTGAGCATCGCGCCGACCTCGGCAGCGTTGGCGAGCAGGCCCTCTTCTTCCATGATCTTCAGCGTCTCGACGCCGGCGCGCATCGCCAGCGGGTTGCCGCCGAAGGTTGTGCCGTGGTTGCCGACGCCGAACACGCCGGCGGCACGCGGGCCGCAGACGACGGCGCCGATCGGCACGCCCGAGCCGAGGCCCTTGGCGAGCGGCATGACGTCGGGGCGGATGCCGGCCCACTGGTGCGCGAACCACTTGCCGGTGCGCCCCATGCCGCACTGCACCTCGTCGAGCATGAGCAGCCAGCCGCGCTCGTCGCAGATGCGGCGCACCTGCTTCAGGTACTCGATCGTCGTCGGCCGGATGCCGCCCTCGCCCTGGATCACCTCGAGGAAGACGGCGACGATGCTCGGGTGCGTCGCGGCGACCTTCTCGACCGCGCCGACGTCGTTGAGCGGAACCCGGACGAAGCCCTCGACCAGCGGCCCGAAGCCGGCCTGGATCTTGGCGTTGCCGGTCGCCGAGAGCGTCGCGATCGAGCGGCCGTGGAACGCCGCTTCGTAGACGATGATCTCGGGCCGCTCGATGCCCTTGTCGTGGCCGAACTTGCGCGCGATCTTGAGCGCCGCCTCGTTGGCTTCCAGGCCCGAGTTGCAGAAGAAGACGTTGGTCAGCCCCGAGAGCTCGCACAGCTTCGCGGCGAGCCGCTCCTGCAGCGGGACGAGGTAGTAGTTCGAGCTGTGGATGAGCTTGCCGACCTGGTCGTTCAGCGCGGCGACGAGCTTCGGGTGCGCATGGCCGAGCGTGTTGACGGCGATGCCCGCGAGGGCGTCGAGGTACCTCTTCCCCTTCGTGTCCCAGACCCAGCAGCCACGGCCGTGCGAGAGCGCGATCGGCAGGCGGCCGTAGGTCGGCATCACGTGCGGCTCGGCGCCGGCGGCGTCGGTGCCAGCCGGGGCGGTGGCGGAAAGCCTGTCGGGCGCGTTCATGTCGTTGCTCGGTGGAGCCGGGGGAGGGCGGATTCTAAAGGCGCGCCTTTCCGCACGGGCGCGCTTGTTGCATTGCAGCACCAGGCGTCCCTCGCGGGCGACAATCGACCCTCACCCATCCTGGCGACCCGTGGCCGAGCCGAGCGAAGTCTTCATTCAGGGCCTCACCCGCGACGGCAAGACGTTTCGCCCGAGCGACTGGGCCGAGCGGCTCGCCGGCACGATGTCGTGCTTTCGCCCCGAGGGCTCGGCGGGCGGGCCGGCCGCCTTCATCGGCTACTCGCCGTACTGCGTGCCCCGCTTCGTCGGCGGCGTCAAGGGCGTCGTCGTCAACCCGAAGCTGCGCGAGCTCGAGCCGATGGCCTGGGACTTCGTCACGAACTTCGCGCGCGACAACGACCTGGTCGTGATCGACCATCCGAACATCGATGCGCCATGAAGGAAGGCCCGCGGCGGGCCTTCCGCGCCAGGCGAAAAAAAGGCCCGCAGCGCGGGCCTTTCGATTTGCCGGTGAAGACTCAGGCTGCGGTCGCCAGCGCCTTCACCTTGGCGGCGAGGCGGCTCTTGTGGCGCGCGGCCTTGTTCTTGTGGAAGAGGTTCTTGTCGGCGACCGAGTCGATGATCGGCTGGGCGGTCTTGAAGAGCTCGGCGGCCTTGGCCTTGTCGCCGGCGTCGACGGCCTTCTGCACGTTCTTGATGACGGTGCGAAAGCGCGAGCGCAGGGCCGTGTTGGCGGCGTTGAGCTTGATGTCCTGACGCGCGCGCTTCAGCCCGGAGGCGATGCGGACGGTCTTCTTCTTGGCTTTGGAGGCGGTGGCCATGTGAGGCTAGAGGTATTTCGGCAAAGACCGCGAGTATAGCATCGGCGGGCTCGTCACGAGCATGGCCCCGGACTCCTTCCTCCCATGAACCTGCTCCGCGCGGCGTCGACGATCTCCCTCTTCACCCTGGCCTCGCGCATCACCGGGCTGCTGCGCGACATCGTCATCTCGTCGGTGTTCGGCGCCGGCGCCTCGTTCGACGCCTTCAACGTCGCCTTTCGCATCCCCAACCTGCTGCGCCGCCTGTTCGGCGAGGGCGCCTTCTCGCAGGCCTTCGTGCCGACGCTCGCCCGCGCCCGCGGCGCCGAAGGCGACGACGCCACCCGGAAGCTGGTCGACGCCGTCGCGACGGTGCTGTTCGCAGTCCTCGTCGTCACCTGCATCGTCGGCGTCGTCGCCGCGCCGGTCGTCGTCTGGCTGATGGCCTCGGGCCTCGAGCGCTTCGACGACGCCGTCGTCATGACCCGGGTCATGTTCCCGTACATCGGCTTCATCTCGCTGGTCTCGCTCTCGGCCGGCGTCCTCAACACCTGGAAGCGGTTCGCCGTGCCTGCGGCGACGCCGGTGCTCCTGAACCTCGCCATGATCGCCTCGGTCTGGTTCTTCGTGCCGGTGTTCGCGCGCGCCGGCGTCGAGCGCATCTATGCGCTGGCGGCGGGCGTGATGCTGGGCGGCGTGCTCCAGCTCGCGGTGCAGATCCCGGCGCTCTGGCGCATCGGCGTCTTGCCGCGCATCGGCCTCGGCCTGCGCTCGCTCGCCGAGGCGTGGCGCCATCCGGGGGTTCGCACCATCGTGCGCCAGATGGCGCCGGCGCTGCTCGGTGTCTCGGTCGCGCAGCTGTCGATCCTGATCAACACCCAGATCGCGTCGCATCAGGGCGTCGGCGCCGTGTCGTGGCTGTTCTACGCCGACCGGCTGATGGAGTTTCCGACGTCGCTGCTGGGCGTCGCCCTCGGCGCGGTGCTCATCCCGCACCTGTCGGCGGCGCAGGGGCGCGGCGACGCCGCCGGCTACTCGGGCATGCTCGACTGGGGCCTGCGCCTGGCCGCGGTCCTGGCGCTGCCGTGCGCGGCGGCGCTCTTGGTCTTCCCGGAAGCGCTCGTCGCGACGCTCTTCCAGCGCGGCAGGTTCGACGCGCTCGCCGCCGCCAAGACGGCGTACGCGCTGCGCGGCTACGGCGTCGGCCTGGTCGGGCTGATCGGCGTCAAGATCCTCGCGCCGGGCTTCTACGCGCGCCAGGACATCCGCACGCCGGTGACGATCGCCGTCATCGTCCTGGTGCTGACCCAGGCGATGAACGTCGTCTTCGTGCCGCTCTTCGGCCACGCCGGGCTGGCCCTCTCGGTCAGCCTGGGCGCGACGATCAACGCGGTCTGGCTCTTCGCCGGCCTGAAGCGCGGCGGCTGGTACCAGCCGGCGCCGGGCTGGGGACGCTTCGCCCTCAAGGTCGTCTTCGCGACCCTGGCGATGAGCGCGCTCCTGGCCTTTGCCGCCGTCAACATCGACTGGCTCGGCCTCGCCGGCCGCGAGGGCCTGCGCGTCGCCTGGCTCGCCGGCTGTCTCGGTGCGGCGGCCGTCGTCTATTTCAGCGTGCTGCTTGCCGCCGGGATGCGGCCGCGCGACTTCTCGCGCCGCGCCTGAGGGCTACTCCGCTCGCGCAACGCCCGGCGCGAGGCTCTAAACTTCTGCGATGACCGGGTCCCTCCGCCTGCACGCGCCCACCGCGCTCGAGTACTTCGCCTCGCTCGTCGCCGACGACGCCAGCCTCAGCGTGCTCGAGGCGGCGCTCTCGATCGCCCAGGACGACTACCCCGCGCTCGACTGCCAGAGCGTGCTCGCCGAGATCGACGGCCTCGCCGCGCGCCTGAAATCGCGAATCGCGAGCGACGCCGCGCCGATGCAGCGGCTGCGCCTGCTCAACCGCTTCTTCTTCCAGGAGCTCGGCTTCGCCGGCAACGTCAACGACTACTACGACGCCAAGAACAGCTTCCTCCATTTCGTGCTGCAGAGCCGGCGCGGCATCCCGATCACGCTCGCCGTCCTCTACGTCGAGATCGCGAGCCAGATCGGCCTGCACGCGAGCGGCGTGTCGTTCCCCGGCCACTTCCTGGTCAAGCTGCGAATGCCGCAGGGCGAGGTCGTGATCGATCCGTTCACCGGACAGTCGATGTCGCGCGAGGCGCTCGACGCGCTGCTCGTTCCCTACCGGCGCCGCGAAGGCCTGCCGGGCAATTCGCCGGTGTCGCTCGCGCTCTTCCTGCAGGCGGCGACGCCGCGAGAGATCGTCGCCCGCATGCTGCGCAACCTGAAGGAGATCCATCGCAGCGCCGAGGACTGGGTGCGCCTGCATGCCGTGGCGCAGCGGCTCGTCGTCCTGCTGCCGGCGGCCTGGGAGGAGCGGCGCGACCGCGGCCTGGCCGCGGCGCAGCTCGGTGCGGTGAAGGCGGCGGTCGCCGACCTTTCGAGCTACCTCGAGCACGTGCCGCAGGCGGGCGACCGCTTCGCCATCAACGAGCGGCTGCTCGAGCTCGGCCACGGCGACCCGTCGCGCCTGCATTGACCGGCACCGACACCCTCACTCCCCGTGCGCTGCGATGGGCCTGACGCCGTCGCAGAGGCGCATCCTCAACTGGGCCCTGCTCGCGGCCGTTGCGCTCGGCCTGCTCTGGCTGCTCGGGCCGGTGCTGACGCCGTTCGTGATCGGTGCCGTCCTCGCCTACGCGCTGCACCCGGCGGTCGAGCAGCTCGCGGCGCGCCGCGTGCCGCGCCTGGTCGCGGTGATGCTGGTCGAGATCGCGGCGCTGGTCGCGCTCGCCGCGCTCATCCTCCTGATCGTGCCGATCCTGTCGAAGGAGCTGCCACTCCTCAACGAGCAGCTGCCGCTCCTGGTCGAGCGCATCAACCGCGCCGTCTCGCCCTGGCTGGCGCAGATGGGAATCCACGTCTCGCTCGACCCGGCGAGCCTGCGTGAGTTCCTGATCAAGTACCTCAACGCCAACTGGGACGAGGGAATCGCGGCGGCGCTCGTCTCGGCGCGAATCGGCGGCAGCATCGTCGTCACCGTCGTCGGCTACGTGATCCTGGTCCCGGTCGTCCTCTTCTACCTGCTCGTCGACTGGCCGTTCTACGTGCTGCGCGCGATCGCGCTCGTGCCGCCGCGCCTGCGCCCGCGAGTCGCCTCGTTCGTCGATGACTGCGACGTCGTCCTCGGCCAGTACCTGCGCGGCCAGCTGCTCGTGATGCTCATGATGGCCGCGTTCTACAGCGTCGGCCTGGCGCTGTTCGGCTTCGAGCTCGCGGTTCCGGTCGGCGTCTTCACGGGCCTGGCGATCTTCGTTCCCTACGTCGGCTTCGGCATCGGCATGATCCTCGCGCTGCTCGCCGGCGCGCTCCAGTTCACCGGCTGGTACGGGCCGATCGCGGTGTTCGTCGTCTACGGCATCGGCCAGATCGTCGAGGGCCTGTTCCTGACGCCGAAGATGGTGGGACAGCGCATCGGCATGAGCACGCTGACCGTCATCTTCGCCCTGTTCGCGTTCGGCCACCTGTTCGGCTTCGTCGGCGTCCTGGTCGCGTTGCCGGCGAGCGCGCTGATCGCCGTCGCGACGGCGCGGCTGCGCGCGAGCTACACGCAAAGCACCCTCTACAACGGATGAAGCAGATCCCGCTCGCGATCGGGCCGGAGCCGGCGCGGACGTTCGAGAACTTCCTGCCGGGAGCCAACGGCGAGGCGCTCGCGCACCTGCTCGCGCTCGCGCCGGGCGCGCCTCCCGTCTATCTCTGGGGGCCCGCCGGCAGCGGCAAGACGCACCTGCTGCATGCGCTCGTCGAACGTGCCGCCGCGCACGGCCAGCAGGCGGCTTGGTTCTCGGCAACGACGCCCGCGCCCTGGACGACGACGGGCGATCGCGACTGGCTCGTCATCGACGACGCCCACGCGCTCGATGCCGCCCAGCAGCAGGCGGCGTTCGCGCTCTTCGTCGACGCGACGACGCGCGGCGCCGGCGTCATCGCCGCCGGCAGCGTTCCGCCGGTCGACCTCGACGTTCGCGAGGACCTGCGGACGCGCCTCGGCTGGGGCCATGTCTTCGCCCTCGCGCCGCTCGGCGAGGCCGAGGTGCGCGCGGCGCTGCGCCGCGAGGCCGACCGGCGCGGCACCTTCCTCACCGACGAGGTCATGGACTACCTTCTGACCCGCTTCGCGCGCGACCTCAAGCACCTCATGGCGCAGCTCGATCGCCTCGACGAATTCTCGCTCGCCAGCAAGCGCGCGATCACGGTGCCGCTCCTGAAGCAGATGCTGGCCGAAGAAGGGGCGCCGTGAACCTCGCCCTCTTCGACCTCGACCTGACGCTCCTGCCGATCGACTCGGACCACGCCTGGGGCGAGTTCATGATCGAGCTGGGCTGGGCCGACGCCGCGGCGTTCCGCGCCGGCAACGACGCGTTCTATGCCGCTTACCGCGCCGGCCGCCTCGACATCGACGCCTACATCGCCTTCGCCGCCGCGCCCTTGCGCGAGCGCGGCGCGGCCGAGCTCGGCGCCGGGCGCGAGCGCTTCATGCGCGAGGTCGTCGCGCCGGCGCTGCGTCCCGAGGCGCGGGCGCTCGTCGAGTCGCACCGCGAGCGCGGCGACCGGCTCGCGATCGTCACCTCGACCAACGACTTCGTCACCGCGCCGATCGCCGCGGCGTTCGCCGTCGAGTCGCTCATCGCCACCCGCCTCGAGCGCGGCGCCGACGGCGCGCCGACCGGGCGGATCGACGGCGTTCCCGCGTTTCGCGAGGGCAAGGTCGCGCGTGTCGGACAATGGCTGGCGGCGAGCGGCGCCGGCTGGTCGGACTTCGCGCGGATCAGCGTCTACAGCGATTCGCTCAACGATCTGGCGCTGCTCGAGAAGGCGACCGACCCGGTCGCGACCAATCCTTCGCCGGAGCTCGAAGCCGTCGCGCGCGATCGCGGCTGGCGCATCCTCACGTTGTTCGCATGATCAAGAAATTCATCTCCAAGCTCCTCGGCAAATCGGACGATGCAGGCGCTGCCGTTCCGCGCGGCAAGCGCGTCGAGGTGCCGAAATCGGAGCACGGCATCGACCCCGCGCTCGTCGACGAACGTGCCGTCAAGGTCGTCTCGACGCTCGCCGACGCCGGCTACGAGGCCTACGTCGTCGGCGGCGCGGTGCGCGACCTGCTCGTGGGGCTGCGCCCCAAGGACTTCGACGTCGCCACCAACGCCACGCCCGAGCAGGTGAAGTCGCTGTTCCGGCGCGCCTTCATCATCGGCAGGCGCTTTCGCATCGTCCACGTCGTCTTCGGCCGCGGCCGCCAGGACCGCGGCCTGTCGGAAGTGATCGAGGTCTCGACCTTCCGGGCGGTGCTCGCCGCTGCCGACGCCGAGCAGGTGAGCGGCAACGAGAAGACCTCGAAGAGCGAGATGGCCGGCAAGAGCCACGTCGTCGACGCCGAGGGCCGGGTCCTGCGCGACAACGTCTGGGGCCCGCAGATCGAGGACGCCGAGCGCCGCGACTTCACCGTCAACGCGATGT
>JADGRJ010000133.1 GCA_017881025.1 Rhizobacter sp.
TGGCCGAGAACGGTCGTCTCAATCTGCTCTGGTGCTGCTTGAACCCAGCGGCCCCTAGGCCGCGACACCTCAAATTCGGGGCGAACGGCGCGATGGTGTTGGCTTAGAAGCCGCTCTGGCGCAGTGCAAAGCTCAGCGTCGGCGACTTCCATACGGCTGCGAATGAAGATAGCAGTCGTTCACGTACGGCTGCTCCTGGCCGGCAGTGTGAGTTCCCGGGCTTCGCTGACAGCTGACCTTGGCCGGCTCGGCCCAGGCATCGAAGTCAGCTTCGTGGCGCGGCCTCGTACTCACACTGCCGGCCATGACCAGCCGTTCGAGCCTGGCGACCCAAGGTCTGGAACTGATTGCGGTCATTCAGTGACGGCGTCGGACGGCAGCCCGCAACCCCCTGGCTGACCGTCGCGCCTCTTCGAAGCAAACGCACAACGACGCGCGTGAGGCCGCCGAAGCGCCGCGGGAGAACACGTTACGCCAACTTGAACTTCAACGAGCCCAGCTTCTCGATCGAGCTCACGATTTCATCGCCAGCCTTCAACCACACCTGCTTGTCTTTCGGGTATCCGAGAATCACTCCCTCGGGTGTCCCCGACCAAATGATGTCACCGGGTTCTAGCGTCCACATCTTGCTGATGTAGGCGATCAGCTTCTGCGGATTGAAGATCATGAAACTGGTGTTCGACGATTGACGCTTCTCGCCATTGACATGCGTCTCGATTGTCAGGTTGTTGGGATCACCGACGACGTCCGCCGACACAAAGTACGGACCGATCGGGCCGAAGCTGTCCAGCGTCTTGCCGACCATCCACTGGACACTCGGCGTTTCCAATTGCAGATCGCGTGCGGAGAAGTCTTGTGACGTGCAATAGCCTGCAACGTAGTTCAGCGCATCGGCTTCGGACACGTTGCGTGCTGTCTTTCCGATGACGATCAAGAGTTCCGTTTCGTAGTCGAACTTGTATGAGACTTCCTTAGGCGGCAGCTTGATCGTGCAATTGTGCGGCGCGAGCGCGTTGTTGTACTTGTTGAACAAGATCGGCACCCAGGGAAGCTTTTCATTGGCTTCTGCGGCATGGGCCCGGTAATTTAGCCCGATACACACGATCTTGCCTGGATTCGCGAAGAGCCTGCCAAAGGTAATTGACGATTCCTCGACCATCGCAGCCTTGGCCTTGGGGTTGGTCTTCGCGGCAGCCACGAGCTTGTTGAGGTCCCTGGCGTTACCTTCCTTGAGCAAATCTTCCAGTGTCGTGGGAGCCGCGATGCCGAGCAAATGCGATGCCTTGCGAACATCCAGCACGACGTCGTCGTGAAGTTTCACGCCCAGCGTCTCCGATCCATCGGCGTTCTGCATGGCTAGCAAGGTGACACTGGTCGGCATTTCATGGGGGCCTCGGTACTTCTTGAGATTTGCATGCCCATTGGTTGAGGCCGGTGCGGTCGGTGCAACGCCAATACCGGCCGCCACCGCACCTGATGTCTTCAGGAAGGTACGTCTGGAAGACATGTGTTTTCTCCTCGGGTTGAAGGGGGCGATCCTGGCCTAGCCACCCGCTAGTTCGTGCATGGTTGCAAACTTTTCAGTGAGTGGCTTTCTATCCTACAAGGATCGTGAGATGCCATCCGCATGGTCGTCGACTTCCCTTTCCAGCCGTACTACGCCACCAGCGAGTCCGTATCCAAGCGATCGAGTGACCGCTGCAGGGCTGTTGAATAGTGCTCGGCTATGCGCAGTACTGGGGTAGATTCGACGGCCGAGCTCCGATGACCGTTCCCGCTGCACAGCTGTCGCGAAGCTGGAAGCGGCCTGTGAGTTCGACTGGGTGTCGTTGCGAGCCGATGAACTTCCAGGCCGAGGCGCGGTGGCTCGCCCTTGGGAATCAGCGCGCCGGCTGGCGTCCGCCCGCCGCGGCAATCACGCCGACGATGACGAGGCCGGTGACGAGCATCCGGACGCCGGCGCTGACGCCGAACGTGTTGAGCATCGTGAGCAGCAGCACCAGGAAGAGCGCCGCGCCCCAGATCCCGGGCACGTTGGCCTTGCCGCCCGCGACAGACGTCCCGCCGATCACGACGACGGCGAGCGACGCCAGCAGGTACTCGTTGCCGATATCGACGTTGGCGCCGCGGAAGTAACCGGCGAGCAGCGCGCCGTCGATGCCGCCGAGCGCCCCCGACAGCGTGTACGTCAACAGGCGGATGCGGCCGACCGGGATGCCGGCCAGCCAGGCCGCGCGCATGTTCTGGCCGATGGCCAGCACCGAGCGTCCGTAGACCATGCGCTGCAGCGCGATGCCGGCGCCGATGCTGAAGACGATGGTGAGGATCGCCAGCAGCGGGATGCCGAGAAACTGCAGGTTGGTGAAGTCCGCGAAGCCCGGTGGCGGCTTGATCTGCAGGCCCCGGCCGTAGCTGATGTCGGCCGACTGGATGATGAAGCTCGCCGAGAGCGTCGCGATGATCGGCGGGATGCGCAGGGCCCGGATCAGCGCGTAGTTGGCCGCGCCGATCGCGGCGCCGCAGGCCAGGGCCGCGAGCAGCCCCAGCGCCACCATCGAGTCGTTGCCGTTCATCACCTTCATCGCGACCGCGCTTGCCAGACCGATGTTCGCCGGCAGCGACAGGTCGACGTTGCCCGGTCCCAGCGTGATGACGAACATCTGCCCGATGCCGACGATCACCGTGAACTGCGCCAGCGCGAGCGCCGCCGTGAGCATGCCGCCGCCGCCCCGCCCTCCGGTGAATGCGACCGTGACCAGCCACATCAGCAGCGCCCCCAGGAAGGACCACAGCCAGGGCTTGGCGAGCAGCGTGCGCGGCAGGCTCGTCACCTTCATCGCTCCCGGGTGCTGACGAGCGCGCGAGCCGCGAGCACGATGATCAGGATCGCGCCGTTGGCCGCCACCTGCCAGTCCGGCGGGATGTTCATGAAGGTGAGGAGCGGTGAGGCGGCCAGCGCCATCGTCAGTGCGCCAATGACGGCTCCGACCGGCGACACGCGGCCGCCGACGAACTCCCCGCCGCCGAGGATCACGCCGGCGATCGCGAGCAGGGTGTAGCCGCTGCCGATGTTGGCATCGGCCGAGGTCGTGATGCCGATCAAGGTCATGCCCGAGAGCACGCCGAAACAGCCCGCCAGAGCGAACAGCACGACCTTGGTCTTCAGCAGCGACCAGCCGGCGCGCGCCAGCGCCGCGGGATTGCCGCCGGAGCCGCGCAGGATCGTGCCGTACGACGTGCGCATCAGCCCGAAATGGGCCACGCCTGCGATCGCCAGCGCCGCGAGGATCGGCAGCGGAACCCAGGGCGGCTGAAAGCCGACCATGGAGAGCAGCCAGTCCGGGGCCTTGCCGCCGGGCTTGGGCAACAGCAGGATGGCCAGCCCCTGCCAGACGAAGCTCATGCCCAGGGTGACGACGATCGACGGCAGGTCGCGCAGGTAGATCAGCGCCCCGAGCGCCGCGTAGACGCCGATCGCGCCGATGAGGGCCGCCACGCCGAGCAACGGCGCATCGTGGAGCCAGGTCGCGGTCACGCAGCCGACGAAACCGACGAAGGGGCCGATGGACAGGTCGAGTTCGTTGCCGGCGATGACGAACATCTGCGCGACGGTCGCCAACGCGATCGGCACCGCCAGGTTCAGCATCAGGTTGAAGCCGAAGTAGCTGATGGCGCGGGGGTTGAGCCAGGCGATCGCGCCGAGCACGAGCGCGAACGACAGCGCCGGCAGCCACGCGCGCACAACTCGCGCGGGCACGACCCCGGCCCGGGGGGGCCTGCGTGCGACCGGTGTCGCGGCGTGCGGGGTCGCCTCAGCCTGCATCGCTGAACGAGGACTGGATGACCTTTTCTTCCGTCACCTCGCTGCGGTCGAGGTCGGCGACGATGCGGCCGTTCTGAAAGACGTAGACGTGGTCGCAGTGCTCGAGCTCCTCGGTCTCGGTGGTGTACCAGAGGAAAGTGCGGCCGCCGCGCGCCTCCTCGCGGAGCAGGTCGTAGACCTCGAGCTTGGTGCCGATGTCGACGCCGCGCATCGGATCGTCCATGAGGACGATCCGTGCGTCCGAGCCCAGCGCGCGGGCGAACAGCGCCTTCTGCTGGTTGCCGCCGGAGAGCGAAAGGATGTTGTTGTCCATGCTCGGGGTGCGGATGTGGATCCGGTCCTGCCAGAACCGGGCGAGTTCGGCCTCGCGGCGCGCCGAGATGAACGGGCCGCTGCGCAGCCTGGCGAGCGAACGGATGCCGATGTTCTGGGCGATCGACGCCAGCGGGAAGATGCCGTCGGACTGGCGGTCGCCAGCAACCAGCGCCACCTGGGCGGTCACCTCGATGCCGGCCGCGCGGTGTTCGGCCGCCCCGAACACCGCCAGCAGCAGGTCGGTCTGGCCATGGCCGGCCAGGCCCGCCAGGCCGATGATCTCGCCCTCGCGTGCGACCAGCTCGGCATCGTTCGTCTGGCGCTCCGGGCGGGCGCGCACGCGCAGCGCCCGGTCCGCCCGCGGCACCCCGGCGGAGGCCGCCACGGCCGCCGCCGGGGCACTGCCGCCCATTGCCGCCACCAGCGTGTCGCGATCGAAGGCAGCGACGGCGTCGGCCGCGGCGACCTGGCCGTCGCGCATCACGACGATGCGGTCGGCGTGCCCCAGCACCTCGCCGAGCAGGTGCGAGATCAGGATGCAGCTCTTGCCGGCCGCGACGAAGCGCCGAACGAACGCCAGCAACTGGCTGGCGGTGCGCGCGTCGAGCGATGACGTCGGTTCGTCGAGGATCACCAGCGCGAGCGGCGCCTCAGTGACCGTGAAGGCGCGCGCGACCTCGACCATCTGGCGCCGGCCGATGGAAAGCTCCTGGACGATGTCCGATGCGTCGATGTCGTGGCCGGGGAAGATCTCGTCGAGTTTCGAGCCGATGAGATCCGCGGCGCGCCGTCGCCAGCCGACACCGCGCAGCGACGGGTGGTTGACGGCCATGTTCTCGGCAACGCTCAGGTTCGGGCAGAGCGACAGCTCCTGGAAAACGCAGCGGATGCCGAGCTGCAGGGCGCGATTCACTGTGTAGTCGGCCTGGAGCGCACCCACGACGGTGATGCGGCCGCGGTCGGGCGCGAGCGCGCCCGCCAGCACCTGCACCAGCGTCGACTTGCCGGCACCGTTGTGGCCGACCAGGCCCACGCACTCGCCGGCGCCGACCGAGAAGTCGACCCCCTCCAGGGCGCGAACCGCACCGAACCGCTTCTCGGCCCCGCTCAGCTCGACGACGACGGGGGCAGTCCCGGACGACACCGTGCGCACTCAGCCGACCCGGACCCGGGACGTCCGCACCTGCCGACGGCGCCTACTTCTTGAGGTTCGACTGGATGGCCGCGGTCGCCTCGGCCTGCGTGTACTCCTTGGTGGCGACGCTGCCCTTGGGAATCTTCGGCAGCGCAGTCTCGAAGTCGCTCTGCGTGAAGGCCAGGAAGGGCACGCGCAGGTCGTGGGGGATGTCCTTGCGGCCGTCGAGGACCTGCTGCGCGACCCAGAACGCGAGCGTCGAGACACCCGGGGCGATCGAGGCTGACCAGGTGGTGTAGCCGTCCTTGGCCTTCTGCTCCTTCCACCAGGCGAGCTCGTCCTGGCGGTTGCCCATGATGATGGTCGGACGCGGCCTGCCGGCGGCGGCGAAAGCCTGCGCCGCGCCATAGCCGTCGCCGCCCTGGTCGACGACGCCGACGATGGGAGCAAGCGACGGCAGCACGGTCGCGACCGCCTTCTGCGCGGTGGTCTGATCCCAGTCGCCGGTGACCGAGGCGACGATCTTGAACTGCGGGTGCGCCGCGACGCCGGCGAGGATGCCCGCATGGATCTCGTCGTCGATCGAGGTGCCGGCGAGGCCGCGGATCTCGAGCAGGTTGCCGCCCTTGGGCTGGAACTTGGCCATCTGCACCACTTCCTGGCGACCCATCTCCTTGAAGTCGACGACCACGCGATAGGCGCAGGGCTCGGTCACGATGCCGTCGAAGGAGACGACGACGATGCCGGCATCGCAGGCCTTCTTGATGGCGCCGTTGAGCGCATCGGGCGACGATGCGTTGATGACGATCGCGTCGTAGCCCTGCAGGATCAGGTTCTGGATCTGCGCGGCCTGGGTCGGCACGGCCTTGTCGGCGGTGGTGAACACGTCGGCGGCCTTGACGACCTTGTCGGCGACCGCCTTCTTGGCGACCGCGTCATAGCTCGCGAGCATCGCCTGCCGCCACGAGTTGCCGGCGTAGTTGTTCGAGAAGGCGATCTTCTTCCCACTGGTGTCGGCCAGCGACGGGGCCGCGGCCAGCGCGGCCACGAGGGCGCCTAGCGCAACGATTGCGGTTCTCATTTCTCAAGTCTCCTCATCGGTTGTCCGGCCGCCGTCGGGGAGTGCGGAGGTCCGGTTCGACGCCTAGGCGCCATGAGCCGCACAGGCGGCCAGGGGGAACACTGTCTCTTTTCAGAACACCCTCAAGCCCGGGACCCGCACGCGCAGCCGGTACAGGGACGTCGACGCGGTGATGTACAGGCTGCGCAGATCCTCGTCGCCGAAAGCGAAGTTCGCGGACATCTCCGGCGTGGCGATGACGCCCAGCAGGTCGCCGGACGGGTCGAACACGTGCACGCCGCCCGGCCCGCAGCAATAGAGATTGCCACAACTGTCGATCTTCATGCCATCGGGCGCACCCGCCCCCTCGCCGCGCGTCATCGCCCAGACGGCGCCGCCGCTCAGGTCGCCACTGGCAGTGACATTGAAGACACGGATGTGCTGGCGCTCGGTGTCGTTGACGAAGAGGCGCGACTCGTCGAGCGAGAAGCACAAACCGTTGGGCTGGGCGAAGTCGTCGGCCAGCAGGGTCAGCCGGTCGCCGTCGGCATCGATGCGGTAGACCCCCTGGAACGACAGCTCCGGCGTGCGCGGCACGCCGTAGTACGCCATCCGCCCGTAGGTGGAATCGGTGAAGTAGACGGCGCCGCCGGTCGCCACGACGATGTCGTTCGGGCTGTTGAGCTCCCGGCCCTGGTAGTGGCTGGCAAGTACGGTCGTCGCGCCGTCGACCTCGGCCCGCGTGACGCGGCTTGCCGCGTGCTCGCAGCTCAGGAGCCGTCCGGCGCGGTCGAGGGTGTTGCCGTTGGCCATCCGGGTCGGCTCGCGGACGCACTCGATCCTGCCGGCCGCGTCCCGCCGATGCATGCGGTTGTTCGGGATGTCGCTGAAGACCAGCCACTTTTCGTACGGATGCCAGACCGGCCCCTCGAGGAAGCCGTATCCGCTCGCCACGGTCTCGAGCGCGGCGTCGCCGACGACGTTGTGGAAAGGTTGACCGGTGGCCACGGGGCTACTTCCGCACGTCCGCCACGGCCTTCCCGGCCACGTACCAGTCGGTCGGCGCAACATTCTCGAAGACGACCCAGATGGCCTCGCGGGGCAGTTCGGCGACCTCGCTGACGGCGTCGACGACGCGCCGCGCGATCTCGTCCTTGCGCTGCTGCGAGTGACCTTCGAGGATCCGGATGTTGACGAACGGCATGGGCACCTCCTGGCTGGGGGCATACGCGGGTCTGGAGGCTAGGGCCGCGGTGCGCATCGCGGAACGTGGCGATGCACAGTCCCGACTGCGGTTTCCCGCACTCCGGCCAGGGCGGGTCATTTTCGCGCGAGCCGCGTCGAAGGTCCGCCGGCGCCCCTGGCGCCGAGCGGGCGTCTCAGCCTGCCTGGCGTGCGGCGGCGCTGTCCTCGAGCCAGGCATCGAAGCGTCGCTGCTCGCGCCGCAGCACGTCGGCGTTGATCAGGCCGCGGGCGACCGCCACGCACACCGCCCGGGTGCGGGAATTGAACGGCGACGCGCCATCCGCGGCCGCAGCGCCGGCGGCGCAGACGCCGAGCTTGTCATAAAGGTGCTGGATACGGCTCTGCGCACCGCGGGTGGACAGCCCTCGCCGCTGCGCGATGGTCTTGTCGGTGAGGCCGAGCGCGATGTCGATCAGGCTCTCGTACTCGTTGTCGGTGATGCCTTCGAGCCTGTCCTCGACGCGGTGCTGGATGCCGCGGATCTCGCGGTCGATGATGCAATGGCCTTCGCGGAAAACGCCGCGCAGCGCCGTCTCCATCCCCACTTCGGACGACGACTTGAGCACATAGCCGTAGACCGAGCCGGGCGGTACGATGCGCGCCACGCCGCGCACATAGGCTTCGTCGGCGAAGTTCGACCAGAAGAGGATGTGGGTGTCGGCGCGGCGCCCCCAGATGGCCCTGGCGACCTCGATGCCCGTCGCCTTGGGCAATTGCAGGTCGAGCACCACGCAGGGCGGGTCGTCACGGGCCGCAAGCCGGATCGCATCGTCGCCGTTCTCGGCCTCGATCACCTCGACCTCGCCGGACCAGAGCCGTTCGACCACGGTGCGGACGAATGCGCGGTGCAGGCCGTCGTCCTCGGCGATCAGGACGCGCATCGGTCATCCCCCGATGTCGTCGATGCCGGCTCCAACCCGGACGGGGCGTCGGCGCCGGTTGCCGGCCCGACCTCGATCGCGACCCGGGTTCCGCCGCGGCGGTCGACGCGGCCGATCCGCAGGTGCGCACCGATCAGCGCGGCGCGCGTGCGCATGTGGCCGATGCCGCCGAGGGACGCGGAATCGACAGCCGTGCAGCCGCGACCGTCGTCGGTCACGACCACGCGCAACGCGCCCTCGGCCCCCCCGACGCGCACGTCGATGCGGCCGGCGGCGGCGTGCCGCACCGCGTTGTTGATCGCTTCCTGGACGATGCGGTACAAGGTCGTGCGCGTCGTCTCCGGCAGGCGGTCGGCGATCGCTCCGCTGTGATCGGCGATGTGGACGGCGATCGGCGGCCGCGCGCCGTTGACGCTGCGGTTCAGGTGCGCCTCGATCGCATCGCGGAAGCCGAACAGCTCGAGCACGCTGGGCCGCATGTCGTCGACGATGTGGCGCAATTCGGTCAGGCAGCTCGCGACCTCGCGTTCGAGATCCGAGAGCTGCTCGCCACCGGCGACGCCGTCGTGGCGCAGCGACGACACCTTGCGCGCGATCCGGGACAGGTCGGCGAGCGTCTGGTCGTGCAGATCCATGGCCATGCGGCGGCGCTCCCGCTCCATCCCCTCTGTGAGCT
Source organism: Rhizobacter sp. (assembly GCA_017881025.1). Lineage (GTDB taxonomy): Bacteria > Pseudomonadota > Gammaproteobacteria > Burkholderiales > Burkholderiaceae_C > Schlegelella_A. Next base: position 9,136 of record JADGRJ010000133.1, read on the forward strand.
TCGACGCTCCGACCCGGAGCAGCTCTTCGCGGCTGCGGGCGCCGCTCTCGGCGAGCATGGCGCGCCGCGCCTCTTCGGCCTGGCTCAGCGCGAAGATGTAGGGGGCGATGAAGTCAGCGCATTGCTGGGCGATGACGACGTCGGACTCGTGATAGCAGTCGGACTCGTGCCGGCTGATGTTGAGGGTGCCGACGACCCCGCCGCGAGCGCGCATCGGCACGATGATGCGGCTGCGCAATTGGGCGGCGAAGATCGGTTCGTCGAGGGCGCCCTCGAAGTGAAACCGCGGATCGCTGAGCGCGTCGGCGGCCAGGAGGTACGGCACCTCGCCGCGGAACACCGAGCGCACCGGGCTGCAATCCGCGGGCAACGGATGATCCGACAGCTTGCTCCAGCTCGTGTGGAAGCCCGCTTCGTAGCAGGCATGGCTGCGGCCTTCGTCGAGCAACACCGCCACATCCATGTGGGCATGCGGGATCAGGGCCTCGATTTCCGCGGCCGTGGCCCGGAACGCCGCGCCGGGATCGACGTGGCCGGCCAGCGCGCGCGAGATCGCCAGGAGCTTGTCGACCAGGACGGGAGCGGCGCTGGTCACGGCAGGCTGTGCTCCGCTTGCGGGGGTTTCGGTCGTTCCACGGCGGGCCATCTGCAGGTGGCCAGCCTAGCCGATGCGCGGACGGCGTTCATAAGGGGCAACACGGGGGCCGACGGCGCTGGCGGACGCGCGCGAGACGCGAACCTCGGTATGCTGCGCGGCGTGCGGTCGCAGCGGCGCGCCCCCGAAGACTTTTTCCAAGACGTGATTGGAGCATCCCATGGCTGTCGATCTCAGCCCGAGCTTCGAGGTCATCGATCCGCGCTTCCGGCAACTGGCCTTCCCCAACGTGCACCTCGAGAAGCTGCACACCGACTGCCGATGGGCCGAGGGACCGGCATGGTTCGCGGCCGGGCGTTACCTGGTCTGGTCCGACATCCCGAACGACCGCATCCTGCGCTGGGACGAGACCGACGGCTCGGTCTCGGTGTTTCGCCAGCCGGCGATGAACACCAACGGCCACACCGTCGACCTGCAGGGCCGTCTGGTCTCGTGCGAGCACCGCGGCCGCTGCGTCTCGCGCACCGAGCACGACGGCGGGCGCACGGTGCTCGCCTCGCATGTCGACGGCAAGCGCCTGAACTCGCCGAACGACGTGGTCGTGAAGTCCGACGGCAGCATCTGGTTCACCGACCCGAGCTACGGCATCGACAGCGACTACGAAGGCGACGCGGCCCCCAGCGAGGTCGGCGATCGCCGCGTCTACCGCATCGCGCCGGACGGCCGCTCGGTCGAGCCAGTGGCCGACGGCTTCGTGCAGCCGAACGGCCTAGCGTTCTCGCCCGACGAGAGCCTGCTCTACGTCGCCGACACCGGCGCCACGCACTGGGCGGACGGGCCGCGCCATATCCGCCGCTTCCGGGTCGGCGCCGACGGCCGCAGCCTCTGCGGCGGCGAGGTCTTCGCCGACTGCGCCTCGGGCCTCTTCGACGGGTTTCGCGTCGATGACCAAGGCCATCTGTGGACGAGCGCGGGGGACGGCGTGCATTGCTATGCGCCTGACGGCCAGCTCCTCGGCAAGATCAGGGTGCCGGAGACGGTGGCCAACGTGTGCTTCGGAGGGCCCAAGCTGAACCGGCTTTTCATCTGCGCCACGACTTCGCTCTACTCGGTGTACCTGAATGCCCGCGCTGCGGCGCGGCCGGTTGTCGCCTGAGCGAATGCGGGCCGAAGGTACGG
>JADGRJ010000134.1 GCA_017881025.1 Rhizobacter sp.
CGACAGTCGAAAGAGGCGTATCGGCTCAGCGCGCACCTTCAGGACGCCGTCGATCCGATGCCGAACGACCGGGTCGAATGGATTCGCGAGCGCGCCGGCCAGCACCTGCAACGCGGCGGGTCTTTCGCCGCCATCGATCTCACCGCCGCGAACCTCGCCGGGATGGATTTCGCCGGCTGCGATTTCACCGCGGCACTGCTCGAAGGCGTCGACTTCAGCGGCTGCAACCTGGCTGGGTGCCGGTTCGACAAGGCCGTGCTGGCACGCGCGAATCTCGCCGGCGCGAGCCTGGTCGGCGCGAGCCTTCGCGAAGCCAATCTCGGCGAGGCCAATCTCGCCGACGCCGATTTCAGCGACGCGGTGCTCGAAGGCGCGATCCTGCGCGGTGCGCATTTCGCGCGCGCGCGATTCGTCGGCGCCAATTTCGAGAAGGTCAACCTGATGGGTGGCGCCGACTTTCGCGAGGCCGACCTGTCGGGCAGCAACGCCGCCGACGTCGTCCTCCTCGATGCCGACCTGCGCGGCCTGGTCTGTCGAAACGCCTGCCTCGATCGGGCCGCTTTCGTCCGCTGCAATCTGTCTGGCAGCGATTTCTCGGGCACCAGCTTCGAACGCGCCGCGTTCATCGAGGTGAAGGCGAGCGGCACGGTCTTCGCCGGCGCGCGCCTGGTCAAGACCGTCTTCGTCGGTGTGAACGTCCTGGACGGGGCGAACTTCAGCGGCGCCGAGATCAACACCTGCAATTTCCGCCCGGCGAGCATGCGAAGCACGCGCTTCGATCGGGCCCGGATCCGAGAATCCGACTTCTCGAGCGCGGACCTGAGCTCGGCGACGTTCGCCGCTGCCGACGCCACCGACTGCCGCTTCGTCAAGGCCGACCTGCGCGAGGCCACGATGGCGGGCGCGAAGCTGATGAACAGCAGCTTCGCGAGAGCACGACTGGAAGCGGCCGACCTGCGCGAGACCAACCTCTACGGCGCCGATCTCGCCCGGGTGGCCATCGATACCGAGACGCGGTTCGACCGCGCGCTGACGACCAAGGCGCGCGTGTTCCCGCGCCGACGCGATCCCGGCACGGTGTCATCGTGACGGCACGCACGCGCGAAGAGCTGGCAGCGCTCGTGCACTCGGGCTTCGAGGCCAATGCCCTGGATCTGCGCGGTGTCGACTTGCGCAAGGCGGCGCTGAGCGGCGGCGTGTTCAACGCCTGTGATTTCTCCGGCGCCGATCTGGCGGACGCCGACATGCGCCAATCGAGCTTCTTCGACTGCCGCTTTGACGCGAGCAACTTGTCCGGAGCCTGCACGCAGGACAGCTTCTTCGCTCGCTGCACATTCGCGAAGGCGGGTTGGCAGCGAGCCATGGCCGCCAACACCAACTTCGCCGAGTGCCAGTTCAGCGACTGCGACTTCAGCCACGCCGACCTGGGACTGGTGGTGTTCGTCAAGTCCAGGCTCGAGCGCATCCGCTTCTGCGGCGCGCGAACCGATCGGGCGAACTGGCTCGAGTGCGAGATGCTCGGCCCCGATTTCAGCGCCACGCTCCTCGACCGCGTCGTCGTGCTGAAGGCCGACCTGCGCGCTGCGAACTTCACCGGTGCCCGGCTGAAGAACGTCGTCTTCCTGCAGTGCCAGCTGGCAGGGCAGAGCTTCGCGGGCAGCGACCTGGCGCAAAGCCAGCTCATCGGCGCGGACGTCAGCGGCTGCGATTTCACCGGCGCGTCATTGCGCCAATGCAATTTCCAGGGCGGCAAGGCGATCGCTACGAAATTCGCGAAGGCCGATGCGCGAAACGCGATCTTCATGGCCTGCGAGCTCGCGGACGCCGACTTCGGCGGCGCGATGCTCACCCAGGCGATCTTCGTCGAAGCGCTCGCGACGGGCGCGGACTTCGCCGGTGCCGACCTGCGGCAGGCCCTGTTCCTGCGCGCAATCCTCGCCCAGGCGAGGTTCGAGGGCGCAACGATGGACGAGGCCGATTGCTCGCACGCCGACCTGCGCGATGCGAATCTGAACGGTGCTTCGCTGCGCCGCACGCGACTGCACGGCGCACAATGCGCCGGCGCAGAGTTCACCGATCGAGGGCGCGCGCTGGAGAGCGACGAGCCCCTGCTCGCCGCCGAACGCTGGCAAGCGCGCGAAGTAACTCCAGCCTGAGGAGAGGACCGTGGGTGCTCGTCCCGATGAACTGATCCGACAGATCGTCGACATGCCCGTCAACGCCATCGGCCGGGTCGCGGCCTGTGACGATGCCGGCAACGTCACCGTCGTCATGGCGAGCGGCCGTTGCACGGCGCGGCGTGCCGCGAGCTGCCTCCTCGCGCCGGAAGTCGGCGACAGCGTGCTCGTGTGCGGGCCCGAAGTGGCCGCGCTCTACGTCATCGCCGTCCTGGAACGGCCGGGCGACCTGCCGTTGCGGCTCACGCTCGGGCGCGACGCGGAAATCAGCTCGCGCGGCAAGCTCACCGTCTCGAGCGACGAGCTTGTCGTGCGCGCGGGCCGCGCCACGACGCTGATCGACCACCTGTCGAGCTTCGGACGCGAGGTCACGGCATCGGTGCGCAGGATCAAGCTGGTCGGCAACGTGTTCGAGTCCTTCTTCGAACGCGTCAATCAGTTCGCGGGCCACAGTGCGCGAGTCGTCGATGGCGTCGATCAGGTGCGCAGCACGACGATCGACTATCGCGCCGGGCAATCGCTGAGCCTTCAGGGCTCCGAAGTCATCGCCACGGCCAAGACGCTGGTCAAGATCGACGGCGGCCAGATCCACATCGGCTGATCGGCGCCCGCAATGTTCGCCAACACCCAGATGATGGGAATGGACACCGGCTTCCCGGATGTCTGCCTGACCCCGGCGCCGCCTTCGCCGGCGCCGATTCCGATCCCGTACCCGAACATCGCGATGGGCCCGACCGCGGTGCCGAACTGCCCGACGATCCTTTTCATGGGCGCGCCGGCTCACAACATGGCGACGACGATCCCGATGACCAACGGCGACAACGCCGGCGTCGCCACCGGTGTCGCGTCCGGCACGGTGATGGGCCCGTCGCGTCACTTGACGGCCGCGTTCATGACCCTGCTCATGGGCATGCCCGCCACGCGCCTGACCAGCATGTCGCTGCAGAACAGCACCAACTGCCCGGGTTGTCGCGTTGTGCCCAGCCAGGTCAAGGTGCTTCTTCTCGGGCCTTGAGCGCGCGCCGCCGCGGCACACCGAGCCGATGAAGTCGATGCTGATGGCCCTGCTCGCGGTCGTGGGTCTTGCCGTGCTGGGCGTCGCGGCCTACCTGCTCGTCAGCCACCGTCCGGACGGCGACGCCTTCGACTTCAGCCACACCCAGCGCACGCTCGACACCGGCACCGCGGCCAAGGCGAAGGTCCTCAAGATCCGCGACACGGGCGGTCGGCTCAACAGCAATCCTTCGATCGAGTTCCAGCTCGAGGTCCACCCGGCCGACGGTTCCACCTTCATCGCGACGACACGGGCGATCGTTTCGGTCGTGACGCTGCCGCGCTATCAGGTCGGCGCCGAGATCGACGTCAGGTACGACCCGAACGACCGCAGCAGCGTCGCCGTCGTGCAGTGACTTTGGTTCATTGATGGCACGCCCGCGCGGCGCGACGATGTCTTTTTCTCCCGGCCGAACGGCGCGCGACGCCCGATAGGACATGCCCCTGACGCTTCGTGCGGTCTCGCTCAACGACCTGCCGATCACGCAGCCCATCACGGCGAGCTTTGGCCCGACCGGAGGGTCGATCGGCCGCGCCGACACGAATACGTTGGCCTTGCCCGACCCCGAGCGTCGAATCTCGCGCCGCCAGGCCGACATTCGTGCTTCGGGATCGAGCTTCGTCCTGGAAAACGTCGGCAGCGCCAACCCGATCATCGTTCGCGACCAATCGCTGGCGCAGGGCGAATCCGCGCCGCTGCAGCACGGCGACCAGGTGCGCATCGGCGGCTATCTGCTCGAGGTAGCGATCGACGATTCCGCACCCGAAGACCGGACGGCGGTCGATTCCGCGGCATCGTTCCCGGACCCCTTCGCTCCACTGCAGCGCGCGCCGCCGCTCGCCGCCGCGCCCACGCAGACGCAGCGCAGCGCCGCTGCGTTTCCGTCCTCGTCGCCGTTCGCCGACCTGGGCGGCCCGGTGTCGGCGGGAAATCCGTTCGCCGAGCTGCTCGGCGATCCGGTGCCGGGCGCGCGGCCGCCGTCGTCGAGCGGCGGGGGGTCGCAGCCCGCGCCGAGCCGGCTCCCCGACGATTTCGATCCGTTCGCCGCGCCCGCGCCGCCGAAGGCAGGGCCGGCGCCTCCGCCATCGATGGGAGGCGGTGCCTTCGACGATCTCATCCCGAGCACGTCGCCGGCGTCGATCGATTCCTTCTTCGATCTCAAACCGGGCGGCTCGCAGGACCCGCTGGCGGCGTTTCTCGCCGCCGCGCCGCCGGCGGGATCGCCCCCGCGCGATGCGCCGATGTCGACCGATCCGCTCGCCTTGTTCGGCGCCGATGCGGCGCCGCGTCGCACGCCCGCGAGCGAATCGCTGCCGGACCAGACGCCCGAGTTGCGCGCCGCGTTCCTGCCGCCCAAGCCGATGCCGCCCATTGCGGCCAAGGCCGCGGCGACTCCGGCGCTGGCCGCGCCGCCGGCAGTCGCGCCGGCGGCCGTCGCTGCGCCGGCGGCACCCGCACCCGCACCGACCGCCCCCGCGGTCGGCGCCGCCGCGCATGCCGAGGAATCCACCGTCCCTCCGGCCGTCGGCTGGCCGCCCGACGCGCTCGCCGTCTGGAACGCCCTCTGCGAAGGCGCCGGCGTGCGCCTCGACCCCCCGCCGAACACCGGCCCCGCGTTCATGCGCGTCGTCGGCATGATGCTGCGCGCTTCCGTCGAGGGCACGGTGCAGCTGATGGCGATGCGCCAGGCGACGCGCCAGGAGCTCCAGGCGCAGGTCACCGTGATCCGGCCGCGCAACAACAACCCGCTCAAGTTCGCGCCCGATGGCCAGTCGGCGATGGAACAGGTCCTGCAGCCGGCCGTGCGGGGCTTTCTTCCCGGCCCGGCCGCGGTGACCGACGCGATGAACGATCTGCTCAGCCATGCGATCGGCACGATGGCCGGCACGCGCGCCGCGCTCGAGGGCGTGCTGAAGCGCTTCGGCCCGCAGGAGCTCGAGGCCAAGCTGGCCGACAAGTCGGTGCTCGACAGCGTCCTGCCGATGAACCGCAAGGCCAAGCTGTGGGAGCTCTACCTGCAGCACTACGACTCGATTCGCGACGAAGCGCAGGAAGACTTCCACACCCTCTTCGGTCGCGCCTTCCTGGCCGCCTACGAGCAGCAGCTCGAACGGCTGCGCCGCGAGAAGTCCGCGGCGCCGAAGTGAGCTCTTCGCTCGACATCGTCGCGGCATCGCGAAGCGAGCTCGGGCAACGCAAGACCAACGAGGACAAGGTCCGCATCTGCCGCGAGGGCGCGCGCTGGGTCGCCGTCCTCGCCGACGGCGCCGGCGGTCATCGCGGCGGCGCCGAAGCGTCGCGGCGCGCCGTCGACGCGCTCGAGGCCGCGCTTTGCGACGAAGACGCCGAGTTCAGCGCCGCCGCGCTCACCGCCGCCGTGCTGGCGGCGCACGAGGACGTCCAGGCGGCGCAGGATGAAGCGCACGGCGTCGCGCGCATGCATTCGACCGTCGTCGTCCTCTGGATCGACCTCGACCGCCAGAGCGCGCTCTGGTCGCACGTCGGCGATTCGCGCCTGTACCGCGTGCGCCACGGCGTCGCGGTCGCGCTGACGTCGGACGACAGCGTCGTCCAGCGCATGGTCGACGCCGGTTTGATCACCGCGGCGCAGGCCGAATCGCACCCGCAGAAGAACCAGCTGATCGCCGCGCTCGGCATCGAGGACGGCGTCGAGCCGCACACCGTTGCTTCACCCGAACGCTTGTACGAAGGCGACGCCTTCCTGCTGTGCAGCGACGGCTGGTGGGATGCACTCGACGAAGCGGGGATCACCGCCTCTCTCGCGCGCGCGGCAGGCCCCGACGACTGGCTCGCGACGATGCAGGAGGTCATCGAGGCGCTCGCGGCACCGCGTCAGGACAACTTCAGCGCCGTCGCGGTCTGGGTGCGCGACCCGATCGAATCGACCCGGCCGATGGCGATGGGCTAGTCGCGTCGCTGCCGCGCCGCTCAATCGCCGCTCAGGAGCGTGGCGAAGTCGGCGCCGTCGGGCAGGCCGTGGAGGATGTCGACCGAATCGCCGATCCGGTCTTCGGTGACGCGCCACCACACCGTGCAGCCGGCGAGCCGGCGATTGAGGTCGCGCAGCGCGAGACCGTGCAGCCATTGGTTCAGCGTCGCCGCGGGTGCGAGGCCGAGATGGTCGCCGTGCAGCGTCTCGCGCGAGGTCACGGTCGCCTGCCGGCCCGGCGTCGGCCAGGGCGGCGCTTCGTGCAGCGCCGCCTCGAGCGCCTCGAGCGAGCCGCCTTCGTCGCTCAGCGTGTGCAGCGCCGCGTGCGCGAGGTGCTCGTACCAGAGCTCGAGGTGGTCGAGGGCGATGCGGTCCTCCGGCGCGCGCATGCGCGGCTGGACGATGACGAGCGGGAAGTAGCGGCCGACGCTGTCGCAGCTCGGCATCAGGAGGCCGAACCACCAGCGCGAGTCGACGATTCCCGGCGCCCATGCGAAGCGCAGCACGGGCGCCGTCAGGTAGACGTCGAGCCAGCGCTCGCCGAGCTGCTCGCGGCCGTCGCGCATCGCCGTCGACAGCCAGCTGTCGAACGCGCCGAAGCACTCGGCGGGCATGCGGCGCTGCGCGAAGTCGCCGAGAGACGAGAGCTTGCCGTACCAGGCGGCGACCTCGCTGATGTCGGCGGCGGCGAGGGTCTGGCTCATCGGCGACTCTGCGGCGTGCGGCGCGTCACAGGCCCATCGGGCACTGGAAGTCGTGCAGCTCCGGCAGCTTGAACGGGTTGCGCACGCTGCTTGCGGTCACTTCGAAGACGGCCTTGCGCCCGCCGATGTCGAGCACCGCGCGAAACGCCGTCTGCGAGTTGGCGATGGGCTCGAAGCTGATCCGGTCGAACAGCCTGAGCAAGGCCCACGGTCCTTCGTACAACGACCCGAAAGTCGTTCCCGATCCCGGTGGATCGACCTGGACGCGAACCTGCATCGTGCCGCGCGGCCCGGGCCAGACCACGGGCACGGGGAACTGCGGGCCGTGGTCGTAGCGGACGATCTGGCCGTCGATGTCGATGATGATGATCTTCAGCGAGTTGTCCATTTCGATCGGCTTGATCGTCAAGGCGAGCTTGGGCACGTTGCCGCTTTGGAAGAAGGTCTCGCGAATCGCCTGCGCGCGCTGGAACTGCGCCAGGCTGCCGATGTCGGTGCCGAGCGGCGCCCCGCCCTCGACGGGCCGGAAATGCCAGGGCCGCTTGGTCGTGTCGACGTACGCGGCGAGGCGCTGCTGGAACAGCTGGTCGATCTTGCCGCCCGGCGCGAACACCGTCGCGAAGTCGGCCGGGGTCGCGTCTCGTGTCGAGTTGCGGTCGATCGGATACTTGCCGCCGATCGCCTGCTGGCAGAACTCGCCGACCTGCGAGCGCACCTCGCCGCTCAGGTTCTGGCGCACCATCATCTGCGAGATGCGGGCGCTGTTGTCGCCGAGCGTATCCATCATCGAGCGCGCCGGCTCGGGGAGGCGCTGCGCATCGGTCTTCAGCTTCAGCGGCACCGGCGAAGGTTGCGGCGCCCCGCCGCTCTTGATCGCGGCATCGGCGGCGTTGAGCATCAACTGCACTTCGCCGATCAGCGCCATGGTGTCGTCGATCGGCGCTTTGCCCCCGCCTTCGGGCGCGCTCACGAAGCGGCGCAGGCCGACGAAGCGGTCGTCGACGATGCTCTCGATCGGCTTGCCGGCGTCGGCCGGACGCGGTGCGACCTGGCCGGCGATCGCATCGCGTACGTCCTTCAGCACTCCGGTCGCCTTGTCGGAGCCCTTCTCGACGATGTTCTTGCCGCTGGTCGATAGCAGTGTCGTTTCGCGCGTCAGGCCCTTCATCAGCGGCGGCAGCGGGCTGTCGGCCGACGACATGAGCCGTGCCGTCTGGATCAGCTGGGCGAGGCCGCCGGTGATCGGCACGAGGCGGATGTCGGCGATGAACTGGTCCCAGCGCTGCGCATATTCGTTGAGGTAGATGCGGCGCACCTGGTCGAGGAGCGGCTCGCTGCCGCGGACCGCCGCGACCGCATCCTTCGGCGGCTCTTTCACGCCGAGCACCCAGCCCTGCTCGTCGGCGAGCTGATCGGAGACCGACTTCACCGCTTTCTGGAATCCCTTGTGGTAGCCGTCGTAGGTGAAGAGGCCCGGCACGCCCTTGGTCAGCGGCTGCCCGCTCGCTCGCGCGAACGCCAGCGGCGCGTTGTTGCCGGCAGCGCGGACGACGGTGAACTCGGGGAAGTCCTTGCCGAGGCCCTGCTGGCGCATGCGGTCGTAGATGCGCTGCGGCAGTGTCACGGCGGCGAGGCGCTGGCGGTGAAACTCGATCAGCGCCTTGTCCTCGGCGAGCGGCGACACCGCCGCGCCCTGGGCGAGCAGCGCCGACAGATGGGCGTCGAGGTCGGCACGCTCGTCGGCGGTGAGCGAGCGGCCGAACAGCGTGTCCCAGTCGTTCTCGAGATAGTTCTTCAGCGCATCGGGATCGAAGTGCTGCACGTCGTGCAGCATCAGGTAGGTCTTGAGCGCCTCGTACTGCGTCTCGGTCGCGTTGCTCGCCTGGCGCAGCTGCTCTTCGACGCGCAGGCCGATGCGCGGCAGCATCGCGTCGACGAGCATGCGCTGGTAGCTGCTGCGCGCGGCGCTGTCGAGCTTGGGCCCCTGGTACAGGCGAAAGCCGAGCCTCCACGGCACCTCGTCGTTCGTGCCCGCCAGGCTTCGTGTCGCGGCGAGCGCAGGCAGGATCGGCAGCAGGTCGGGCGAGGCGCGATTGGGCGTGCTCTGCACGAGCTGGCGAACATTGCCGACGCGCTGGGCGACCTCGTCGACGTAGCGGCGGTTGTTCGCGTAGCTCACGAGCCACGCGGCGATCGCGCCGACGGTGAGCACGGCGATCGCCGCATAGCCGGCGACGACGAGGCCGGTGCGGCGCCGCTCCCATTTGAGGTCGGTGTTGGCGAGGCCGCTCTCGGCGAAGACGACCTCGCCGAGCAGGCGCGGCAGGAAGAAGCTGCGCCCGCTCGCCTGGTTGGGCGCGATGATCGCGCGCTCGAGGCGGTAGCTGCGCGCGATCGAGCCGAGGACGCGATCGATCGGCGTTCCTTCCTGCGTGCCGCTGACGAAGTAGACGCCGCGCAGCAGGGCATCGGCTTCGTACGGCGACGACGAGAACGTGACCTCGAGGAATTCCTGCAGCACGCCGCGCAGGCCGGCGAACTGGCCGGCGAAGCCGTAGATGCGGGCGCGCTTCTGCGTGTCGCGCTCCGTCTGCAGCCGCTCGACCAGGCCGTCCTCGAGGCGCTTCACCAAGGCGTCGAACTCGTGCCCGAAGCGCTGCAGGTTCTGCGCCGAGCTGGCCTTGACCGGGAAGGTCGCGCCCCACGGCGTCGCGCGCTGGTCCTTGTCGAGGGTCGCGAAGTAGTCGGTGAAGCCGGCGAGCAGGTCGGCCTTAGTGACGAGCAGGTAGATCGGGAAGCGGATGCCGAGCCCTTCGTGCAGCTCCTGCAGGCGTTGGCGCACGGTGGCGGCGTACTGGCGCCGCTCGGCGAGGGTTCGCGTCAGCAGATCGGCGACCGAGACGGTGACGAGCACGCCGTTGACCGGCTGGCGTGGCCGCGATCGCTTCAGCATCGCCAGGAAGCCGCTCCAGGTCGAGCGATCGTTCTCGCGGTCGCTGTCCTGGGTCGTGAAGCGGCCGGCGGTGTCGATGAGCACGGCCTGGTCGGTGAACCACCAGTCGCAGTTGCGCGTGCCGCCGACGCCGCGGATCGCGTCTTCGCCGGCGACGTCGGCAAGCGGGAACTTGAGGCCGGAGTGGCGCAGCGCGGTCGTCTTGCCGGAGCCGGGCGCGCCGATGATCAGGTACCACGGCAGCTCGTAGAGATAGCGGCCGTTGAGCTTGGCCTTCCAGCCGGCGAGGACGCCACCGCCGGCGCCGAAGCGGGCACGGCGCAGGGTGAGGAGCGCCTTCTCGAAGCGCTGCCGCACGGCGAGCATGTCCGGGCTCTCGGCCTCCTTGCGCTCGCCGGCCGGCGCGGCCATGAGCTGGTTGACGACGGCCGTGTTGCCGCGCCGCGCTCGCCAGGCGCGCCAGGCAATGACGATCGCCATCAATGCCGCGATCGCTGCGATCGTGATCCAGCGCGCCGACTCCGGCTCGAGCGGGAACCACGACCGTCCGGTGCGGTCGGTCAGGCCGATCAGCGGCCCGGCGATCCAGACGACGAGCGAGACCGCCAGCAGCAGGATCGCCAGCAGCACCCAGCGGTTGAAGACCAGGCCGAGCAGCTTGGCGATCATTTGCCTTGCGGCCGGCTGGCGCTGGCCTCGAAGGGGCGGCCGACGAAGAGCGTCACCTCGACGCGCCGGTTGAGCGCGCGGTTGGTGGCGGTGTCGTTCGGCACCACCGGCTCGGCGTCGGCGCGGCCCTCGGCGCGGATGCGGTCGGCGGCGACCTTGTGGGCGACGAGCAGGTCGCGGACGTTCCTCGCGCGCTCGTCCGACAGGTGCCAGTTCGACGGGAAGCGGGCGCTGCGCGTGATCGGCTGGTTGTCGGTGTGGCCGGTGACGAGGACGTTGCCCCGCACCAGCGCAAGCGCATCGGCAATGCGGCCCATCAGCGCCTCGCGATCCGACACCAGCGTCGCGCTGCCGGTGGCGAACGTGCCGTCGCCGCGAATCGTGACGACGCTGCGATCGA
>JADGRJ010000135.1 GCA_017881025.1 Rhizobacter sp.
GCTCGAGAGGTAGACCGCCTCGTCGTCGTCGCCGTCGCCCCAGCGGAAATAGCTGACGCGCGAATGCTCGAGGAATCGGCCGACGATCGAGCGGACGCGGATGCGGTCGGTGACGCCGGCGATACCCGGCGGCAGCACGCAGGCGCCGCGCACGATCAGGTCGATCCGCGCGCCGGCCTGGCCGGCGGCGACGAGCGCGCCGATCAGCGGCACGTCGGTCAGCGCGTTGATCTTGACGACGATGCGCGCCGTTCGCCCCGCCGCGGCGGCCTCCGCCACCCGCGCGACGTGGGCGAGCATCTGCCGGTGCAGGGTGAACGGTGCCTGCAGCAGGATGCGCAGCGGCCGGGTCCGGCCGAGGCTCGCGAGCTGCTGGAAGACGGCGTCGATGTCGGCGGTGAGCTCTGCGTCGTCGCTGAAATAGCCGAGGTCGGTGTACTGGCGCGCCGTGACGAGGTTGTAGTTGCCGGTCGCGAGGTGGGCATAGCGCTTCAGGCCGTCCTTCTCGCGCCGCGTCACGAGCAGCAGCTTGGCGTGCGTCTTCAGGCCGACGACGCCGTAGACGACCTGCGCGCCGACGGCCTCGAGCCGCTCCGCCCAGTTGATGTTGGCTTCCTCCTCGAAGCGCGCCTTCAGCTCGACGACGGCCATCACTTCCTTGCCGCGCCGCGCCGCCTCGATCAGCAGGTCCATCAGCGGCGAGACGCTGCCGGCGCGGTAGATCGTCTGCTTGATCGCGAGCACGTCGGGGTCGTTGACGGCCTCGCGCAGGAAGCGAACGACCGGCTCGAACGACTCGAACGGGTGATGCAGGAGGAGCGCGCCGCGGCGGATGCGATCGAACATCGGTTGCGCGCGCCGCACCGTCGCCGGCGGCGCCGGCTCGAAGGGCGGAAAGCGAAGCGCCGGCGCATCGGCGAGGTCGATGAGCTCGTTCAGGCGGACCAGGTTCACCGGCCCGTTGACGCGGTAGAGCGCGAGCTCCGAGAGGCCGAACTGCTGGAGCAGGAACTGCGAGAGCTCGGCCGGGCAGGTGCTGACGACCTCGAGCCGCACCGCCTCGCCGAAGTGGCGCGTCGTCAGGCCCGAGCGGAGCGCCTGGCGCAGGTTGGTGACGTCGGCGTCGACCTCGAGGTCCGAGTCGCGAGTGATCCGGAACTGCGAGAACGCCTCGACCTCGCGACCCGGAAAGAGCGAGCCGAGGTGGGCCCGGATCACGCTCGTCAGGAGCACGAACGACTGCCCCTTCCTGCCGCGCGAGCGCGGCAGCTTGATGACGCGCGGCAGGACGCGCGGCACCTTGACGATCGCCACCGTGTTGTGGCGCCCGAACGCGTCCTTGCCGGCGAGCCGGGCGATGAAGTTGAGCGACTTGTTGGCGACCTGCGGGAACGGATGCGACGGGTCGAGGCCGACCGGCACCAGCAGCGGCCGCACCTCGGCCTCGAAGAACGCGCCGACCCAGCGCCGCTCGGCGGCGTTGCGGTCGGCGTGGTTGAGGATGCGGATGCCGCGCGCGGCGAGCGCCGGCATCACCTCGTCGTTGAAGACGGCGTACTGCGCGTCGAAGAGAGCGTGCGCGTCGGCGGCGAGCGCCTCGATGTCGGCCGCGGTCGTGCCGCTGTCGGGGCGGCGCGCCGCCTCCAGGCAATCGGCGAAGCGGACCTCGAAGAACTCGTCCAGGTTCGACGAGACGATGCACACGTAGCGCAGCCGCTCGAGCAGGGGCACGTCGTCGCGCCGCGCCTGCGCCAGCACCCGGCGGTTGAACTCGAGGACCGCGCGTTCGCGGTTCAGCAGCGGCGGCATCGCCGGGCGCGGCCGCGTTTCGCTCTCGCTCATGCGCGAAGTCTATGAAAATCGCGCGACGATTCGATGACAAACGGCTGCCGCCGGGCGATGCCGGCAGCAGCCCTCCCCAGAGGTCGTCAGCGGGCGTCGGTCGAGATCAGCTCGCCGAAGCCCTGCCAGAGCGTCCCGGTAAAGCGCGCGAGCTGGCCCTGCTCGATCGGGAAGTAGTCGCCGGGCGACGTGTTGATCGACATGCCCGGCAGCAGCAGCGGCAGCTTGATGTTCTTCAGGTTCGCCGCCTGCTTCATCACGTTCTCGCGGCTCAGGTCGTTGCCGCACTGCTTCAGGATCTGCACCATCAGCTGCGCCGTGATGTAGGCGTAGAGATTGGACGCGTCCTTCGGGTCACCCTCCTTGTAATAGCGCCCCATGAAGCCGCGCCACTCGAGCATCGCCGGGTCGTCCTTCCACTGCGGATCGTTCGGATCCTTGTAGTACTGCATCGTCAGGAGGCCGACCGACTTGTCGAGGCCGGCCGGAACCAGCACCGAGCCGACCGAGGCGCCGACGTTGTTGACGATGTGCAGCGGCTTCCAGCCCGAATCCCACGCCTTGCGGACCGCCTGCGCCGCAAACTTCGGCGTCGTGATGTTGATGAAGGTGTCGGCACCCGAGCCCTGCAGCGTCAGGATCTGCGAGTCGACGGTCGGGTCGGTCACCTCGTAGCTGACCTTCGAGACGATCATCTTGGCATTCGGCCCGGAGAGCGTGTCCTCGACGCCCTTGAGCAGATCCTTGCCGTAGTCGTCGTTCTGGTAGAGGATCCCGATCTTGGCGTTCGGCTTGGTCTTCAGCAGGTAGCGGGCATAGATCGCGCCCTCGGCGGCGTAGCTCGGGTTGAAGCCCATCGTCCACGGATAGTTCTTGGGATCGCCCCATTTGGTCGCGCCGGTCGCGAGCAGCAGGTGCGGTACCTTCTTGCCGTTGACGTACTTGTGGATCGCCGAATTGCTCGGCGTGCCGAGGGTCTGGAACAAGGCGAGGACCTCGTCCTGCTCGACCAGGCGGCGCACCTGCTCGACCGCCTTGGGCGGGCTGTAGCCGTCGTCGAGGCTGATCAGGTTGATCTTGCGGCCATTGATTCCGCCGGCCTCGTTGATCATCTTGAAGTAGGCCTGGTGCAGCTTGCCGATCGTGCCATAGGCCGACGCCGGGCCGCTGTACGGCATGGTCTGACCGAGCTTGATCTCGGTCGCCGAGGCGCCCGGGCCGTACTTGGCGGCCTGCGCGAACGCGTTGCCGCCGCCCAGGGACAGTGCCAGGCCGGCGCCGAGGGCGGTGCGGCGGGAGATGCGAAGGGGTTTCTGGTTCATGTCTCGCTCCATCGAAGAACGTGGTGTGGGATCAACGCGGAAATCAGGCAGCGCGCCGACGCATCAGCCGGGCGCGGATCATGCGGACAAACCCGGCCACGCCGGTCGGCATGGCGTACATGAAGGCGATCAGGACGATCCCGTAGATCGCCCACGGCGCCGCCTTCGAGATCTCGTCGGCGATGTTGGGAATGAACTGGATGAACAAGGCGCCGTAGAACGCGCCGGAGATCGACGCCAGGCCGCCGATGACGACGCCGGTCAGCAGCGTGATCGACAGGAAGATGGTGAACGAATCCGGCGCCACGAACTGGATCGCGATCGCGCCGAGCGCGCCGGCGATCCCGGTGTACAGCGCGGAGACGCCGAAGGTCAGCGACTTCACCATCGCAGTATTGACGCCCATCGCCTGCGCCGCAATGGGCTGATCCCGGATCGCGACCATGGCCCGGCCGATCCTGCCGCGCAGCAGGTTCCAGCCGAGGATGAACAGCACGACGACCCAGGCGAGGGTGAAGAAGTACAGCCACTGGTCCTGGGAGACGCCGCTCCAGGCCGGCGGATCGGGCTTGACGATAACGATGCCTTGCGACCCGCCGGTCCAGTGCTCGAGGCTCTTGTGCTTCAGGATCTGCGGCATGGCGATGCCGAGCGCGAAGGTCGCGAGCGCGAGGTAGAGGCCTTCGAGGCGAAGCGCCGGCAGGCCGAACAGGAACCCGGCGACGAAGCACACCGCGCCGGCGACCGGGATCGTCGCCCAGTACGGCACGCCGAGCTTGTCCATCAGGACGGCAGCGGTGTAGGCGCCGATCGCGTAGAACGCACCGTGGCCGAGCGAGATCTGGCCGTTGTAGCCGGTCAGCATGTTGAGGCCGAGCAGCGCGATCGAGTAGGCGAGGACGAGCGTCATCTGGAAGACGCGGTAGTTGGCGACGAAGAACGGCAGCGCGCAGGCGAGCGCCAGCAGGATCGCCAGCGCGACGAGCTTGCGGCGCTCGACGGGCAGGCTCATACGCGCACCACGTGAACCTTGCCGAACATCCCCGACGGGCGGACGACGAGCACCGCGACGATGACGATCAGCGCGACCGTGAGCTTGAGCTCGGTGCCGACGTAGGCGCCGACGACGTTCTCGAGCACGCCGACGATGAAGCCGCCGAGGACCGCGCCGCCGGGACTGTCGATGCCGCCGAGCAGGGCGCCCGCGAAGGCGTAGAGCAGGACGCCGCCCATCATGTTCGGCTCGAGAAAGACCGTCGGCGCGACCATCATCCCGGCGATCGCGCCGATCGCCGCCGCCAGGCCCCAGCCGAGGGCGAGCATCCAGCCGACGCGGATGCCGACGAGCCGGCTCGAGACCGGGTTCTGCGCCGCAGCGCGCATCGCCAGGCCGAGGGGCGTGAAGCGGAAGAAGACGAACAGCAGCAGCAGGACGACGAGCGTGATCGCCATCGAGCCGAGCTCGTGCGAGGAGACGTACGAGTTGCCAAACAGCGGCTGGGCCGGGAACGGGCTCGGGAACGGCTTGATCGTGTACGTGAAGATCCAGCCGGCGAGGCTGTTGAAGATCACGAGCAGCGCGATGAAGACGATGACGACCGCCAGGATCGGCGAGTTCTCGACCGGCCGGATGACGATCCGCTCGAGCGCGACGCCGAGAACGAACGCGCTCGCGACGGTGATCGCGAAGGCGCCCCAGTACGGAACGCCGGCCTGAAGCAACGCCCACGCGAGGTAGGTCGCGAACATCGCCATCTCGCCCTGCGCGAAGTTCACCAGGTGGGTCGCCTGGTAGATCATCACCAGGGCGAGGGCGACGCTGGCGTAGATGCCGCCGGTGGCGAGGCCGGAGAGGATCTGGTGCAGGAGCAGGTCCATCGGCGCGGCTCTTCTTCAGTAGCCGAGGTACGAGCGGCGGATCGACTCGTCGCTGCGGATCGCCTCGGCCGGGCCCGACATGACGACGCGCCCGGTCTCGAGCAGGTAGGCGTGGTCGGCGAGCGCAAGCGCCATCGCCGCGTTCTGCTCGACCAGCAGCATGCCGATCCGCTCTCCCTGGTTGATCGTTTTCAGGATCTCGAACAGCTGCTGGACGATCAGCGGCGCGAGGCCGAACGATGGCTCGTCGAGGAGGAGCAGGCGCGGCCGGAGCATCAGCGCACGCGAGACCGCGAGCATCTGCTGCTCGCCGCCCGAGAGCGTTCCTGCCTGCTGGCGACGCCGCTCCTTCAGGCGCGGGAAGTGCGCGTACATGCGCTCGCAGTCGGCGCCGATCTCGCCGCGGTCCTTGCGCGTGTGCGCGCCGAGGCGCAGGTTCTCCTCGACGCTCAGGTTCATGAACGTGCCGCGGCCGTCGGGGACGTGGGCGACGCCGCGCCGGACGATCGACTCGGTCGGCAACCCGTCGATGCGGTCACCGGCCAGGCGGACCTCGCCGCTCGTCCTGATCATGTTGCAGACGGCGCGCAGCAGCGTCGTCTTGCCGGCGCCGTTGGCGCCGAGGATCGCGGTGATGCCGTTTTCGGCGACCGTGAAGTCGATGCCGTGCAGCACCTTGGTCGGGCCGTACTGCGCGGCGAGACCGCGCACGTCGAGCAACGCGCCGCCGATCGTCGCCGCAGCGGCGCTCATGCCGCGACCCCGAGATAGGCACGAATGACGTCCTCGTTCGCCTGCACTTCGGCGGGCGTCCCGTCGGCGATCTTCTTGCCAAAGTCGAGGGCGACGACGCGGTCGGAGATCCGCATCACCATGTTCATGTGGTGCTCGACCAGCAGCATCGTCAGCCCGAGCTCGGCGCGGATCCGGCGCAGCAGCTCCATCAGCGTTCCGACCTCCTCGTGGTTGAGGCCGCCGGCGGGCTCGTCGAGAAGGAGGAGCTTGGGCTGGCTCGCCAGCGCGCGGCCGAGCTCGACGCGCTTCTGCGTGCCGAACGGCAGGTCCATCACGGCGACCTCGGCGACCGCCTCGAGGTCGAGCAGCGCGAGCAGGCGATCGACGCTGGCGCCGAGACGCGCCTCCTCCTGCCGCACCGCCGGCAGGCGCAGCGCGTTGGCGACGTAGCCGGTGCGCGTTCGCGCGTGGCCGCCGAGCATCACGTTCTCGCGCACGCTCATGGTCCGGAACAGGGCCAGGTTCTGGAACGTGCGGCCGATGCCGAGCGCGGCGATCCCGTGCGGCGGCGTCTCGAGCAGCGATCGGCCCTCGAAGGCGATTCGGCCGTCGCTGAACACGTACAGGCGCGACAGGCAGTTGAACATCGTCGTCTTGCCGGCACCGTTCGGGCCGATCAAGCCGACGATGTGGCCGGCCGCGACCGCGAACGACACCCGGTCGAGCGCGACGATCCCACCGAAGCGGACCGACACATTCTCGACCTCGAGCAAGGGCTGGGCGATGGCGTGCCCCGGGCAAGCTGCGAATGGGCGCACGATAGGGCGCCAGGCGGAGAAAGGAACGGGGCTTTGCCCTAGTAGCCGGCCGTCCCTTCCCCCGGGCCCGCGCGGATCAGTGCGCCTCGTCCCAGTTGGCGCCGACGCCGACTTCGGCGACGAGCGGAACGGCGAGCGTCGCGACGCCGGCCATGATCCGCGGCACCGCTTCGCGCGCCCAGTCGAGCTCGCCGGCAGGCACCTCGAAGACGAGCTCGTCGTGCACCTGCATGATCATCCGCGTCGCCTTGCCTTCGCGGTCGAGCTCGTCCTGCACCGCGATCATCGCCAGCTTGACGAGGTCGGCAGCGGTGCCCTGCATCGGCGCGTTGATCGCCTGGCGCTCGGCCGCGCTCTTGCGCGGCCCGGGCTTTCGGATCTCGGGCAGGTGGACGCGCCGGCCGAACAGCGTCTCGACGTAGCCGCGCTCGAGCGCCGACGCGCGCGTCTCGTCCATGTAGCGCTTGACGCCGGGATAGCGCGCGAAGTAGCGCTCGATGTAGGCGGTCGCGGCGCTGCGCTCGATGCCCAGGTTGGCGGCGAGGCCGAACGCGCTCATGCCGTAGATGAGACCGAAGTTGATGACCTTGGCGTAGCGCCGCTGCTCGTGCGAGACCTCCGGCACCGGCACCGCGAAGACCTCGGCCGCGGTGGCGCGGTGGATGTCGATGTCGGCGCCGAAGGCCGCGAGCAGGCCGGCATCGGCCGAGATGTGGGCCATGATCCTGAGCTCGATCTGCGAGTAGTCGGCCGAGAGGATCACCGCGCCTTCGGGGGCGATGAACGCCTCGCGGATGCGCCGCCCCTCTGCGGTGCGGATCGGGATGTTCTGCAGGTTCGGGTCGTTGCTCGACAAGCGCCCGGTGACGGCGACAGCCTGCGCGTAAGTCGTGTGAACGCGACCGGTCCGCGGATTGACCATCAGCGGCAGCTTGTCGGTGTAGGTGCCCTTGAGCTTCGACAAACTTCTGTGCTCGAGCAGCTTGCCGGGCAGCGGGTAGTCGGCGGCGAGCTCCTGCAACACGTCCTCGTCGGTCGACGGCGCGCCGCTCGCGGTCTTCCTGCCGACCGGCAGGCCGAGCTTGCCGAACATGATCTCGCCGATCTGCTTCGGGCTGCCGAGGTTGAACGGCTGGCCGGCGATGTCGTACGCCTCCTGCTCGAGCGCCGCCATCCGCTCGGCAAGCTCCTGGCTCTGCGCCGCGAGCAGCGCCGAGTCGATCAGGACACCGGTGCGCTCGATCCTGCCGAGCACGCGCGAGGTCGGCATCTCGATGCGCCGGTACACGTCGGCCAGGCCGGGCTCGGCCTCGATCTGAGGCGCGAGCGCCTGGTGCACGTGCAGCGCCATGTCGGCGTCCTCGCACGCGTACTCGGCGGCACGCGAGACCTCGACCTGCGCGAACGGGATCTGGTTGGCGCCCTTGCCGCAGACGTCTTCGTAGGTCAGCGCGGTGCGGCCGAGGTGGCGGAAGGCGAGGCTCTCCAGCGTGTGCGCCTTGTGCGCCTCCCAGACGTAGCTCTCGAGCATCGTGTCGTGGACGTAGCCGCGGACGTCGATGCCGAGCGCGGCGAAGACGTGGCCGTCGTACTTCGTGTTGTGGCCGACCTTGGCCGCGGCCGCGTTCTCGAGCCACGGCTTCAGGCGCGCGACGACGGTCTCGACCGCGAGCTGGTCGGGAGCGCCGGCGTAGCTGTGCGCGACCGGGACGTAGCACGCCTCGCCCGGCGCGACCGAGAGCGAGAGGCCGACCAGGCGGGCGCGGATCGGGTCGAGCGAATCGGTCTCGATGTCGAGCGCGGTGAGCGCCGCGGCCTCGATGCGGCGGATCCAGGCGTCGAGCGCGTCGAGCGTCGTCACCGTCTCGTAGTTCTTGGCGATCGCTTCCGACGGCACGGCGTCCGAGACGTCGAGCGTCGCCGCCTTTGCAAGCCGCGGCGCGGCCGCCGCTGGCGCCGATCCGGTACGTCCCAGCGCCGTTTCGAGCTCGCGCCGCATCGAGGCGAAGCCGTAGCGGTCGTAGAACGAAAGCAGCGCGTCGACCTCGATCTCGCGCAGCGCGAGCGCGTCGAACTCCGGCCAGCCGAGGACGTGCCCCGAGAGATCGCAATCGGTGACGACGGTGACGAGCCGGCGCCCCTGCGGCAGCCAGTCGAGCGCCTTGCGAAGGTTCTCGCCGACGACGCCCTTCATCTGCGGCGCCGCCGCGATCACGCCTTCGAGCGAGCCGTGCTCGGCGATCCACTTCGCCGCCGTCTTCGGGCCGACCTTGTCGACGCCCGGGATGTTGTCGACCGAGTCGCCGATCAGCGCGAGGTAGTCGACGATGCGCTCCGGCGGGACGCCGAACTTGGCGGCGACGCCGTCGACGTCGAGCTTCTCGTTGCTCATCGTGTTGATGAGCGTGACGTTCTCGTCGACGAGCTGCGCCAGGTCCTTGTCGCCGGTCGAGATGACGACCTTGAAGCCGCCCTTGGCGGCCATGCACGAGATCGTGCCGATCGCGTCGTCGGCCTCGATCCCGGGCACGGTGAGGACCGGCCAACCGAGCAGCTTGACCGCCTCGATGATCGGCTCGATCTGCAGCGCCAGGTCGTCGGGCATCGACGTCCGCGTCGCCTTGTATTCGGGGTACCAGTCGTCGCGGAAGGTCTTGCCCTTGTCGTCGAAGACGCAGGCGCCGTGCGCGGCCGGGTACTGCTCGCGCAGCAGCTTCATCATCGAGACGACGCCGCGGATCGCGCCGGTCGGAACGCCACCGGGTCCGCGCAGGTCGGGCAGCGCGTGATAGGCGCGGTAAAGGTAGCTCGAGCCATCGACGAGCAGCAGGGTCCGGTCCACCATGCAGCCCATTGTGAAGGAAGGGGCACGGATGGCCGGCGCGCCGCAGCCCTAGAATCGGCGCCATGAAAACGAGCGTTGTCTTCGCCGTCGCGGCCTGTGTCGTCGCCCTCGCCGGCCACGCCGCGAGCGCCGCCGATGCCGTGCCGGCGGTGCGTGCGCCGGCGCCGATCGCGCCGGCGACGCCAATCGAGGAGACCGAGCTCGCGCGCGCCGGCGAGCCGGCCGTCAAGCGCACCGTCATCGACGACGGCCGCGCCCGCATCGAGGAGCTGCGCGTTCGCGGCCAGCTGCAGAAGGTCACCGTGGATCCGAAGGGCCGCGTCCCCGGCTACGAGATCCTCCTCGGCGACGGCGCGCACGCGGTCGGCGACGATCCGGGCACCTCGCGCGGCTCCGCCGGCAAGCGCGTCTGGAACGTCTTCAGGTTCTAGGGCCTGCTGGCGCTATGGGAGGGCTCGCGTGACTCGGCAAACAGGCGCCCGCAAGGCGCAAAGCGCAGACATAGCCTCTGCTGTGGCGAGCATTTGCAACGCGGCGGGCGCCTGTTTGCCGAGATCACCCGCAGGGCAGGTGCGCGGGCCCTCCCATAGCGCCAGCAGGCCCTAGCCGCCGGATGGCGGTCTACACGGAAGTCACTTTCGACGAAGCCGCCGCGCTCATCGGCAGCGTCGGCCTCGGCGCGCTGCAGTCGCTCGCGCCATGCAAGGGCGGCATCGAGAACACCAACTACTTCGCCGACACCGCCGCGGGCCGTTTCGTCCTCACCGTCTTCGAACGCCTGCGCGCCGACGAGCTGCCGTTCTACCTGCAATTGATGAAGCACCACGCCGACCATGGGCTGCCGGTGCCGCGACCGCACGCCGACGCGAGCGGCTCGCTCCTGCTCGCGCTCGCCGGCAAGCCGGCGGCGATCGTCGAGCGCCTGCCCGGCGAACACCATCTCGCCCCCGACGCCGCGGACTGCGCCAGCGTCGGCACGGTGCTCGCACGCCTGCACGCGTCGGCGCGCGACTTCGTTCCGGCGCAGCCGAACCTGCGCGGCCTGGTGTGGTGGGGCGAGACCGTTCCGGTCGTCGTGCCGCACCTGAGCGTCGAGCAGGCGGCCCTGATGGAAGACGAGCTCGCCTACCAGCGCCACCTCGCCGCGTCGTCGGCGTACGCGACGCTGCCGCGTGCGGCGATCCACGGCGATCTCTTCCGTGACAACGTCATGTTCGTCGAGCGAACGCTCGCCGGCGTGTTCGACTTCTACTTCGCCGGCGTCGACACCCTGCTCTTCGACATCGCCGTCGCCCTCAACGATTGGTGCGTCGACCTCGCCTCGGGTCGCCTCGACGAGGATCGCGCGTCGGCCTTCGTCGCCGCCTACGAAGCGGTCCGGCCGCTCGAGACCGCCGAGGTGCGCCTCCTGCCGGCGCTGATGCGCGCGGCGGCGTTCCGCTTCTG
>JADGRJ010000136.1 GCA_017881025.1 Rhizobacter sp.
GGAAGTTCTAAAGGACGTCGGGCACAAGTGATCGCCATTCCACCGGTGTTCGCGGCTGTTTTGTGAATCGCGGACACTGGTGCGTATAGACACTGCCGGCCAAACAGTGGGCCCATGTCGTATAGGAACTGAAAGAGGCACGCCCGAAACTTGAAGTGCCGTGCCGAGGAGTGGTCGTTAGTGAACGGCCGGAAGTGGCCGTTGTCGACGACCGACGACACGCGGTCTTGAGGACGGCCCGACATGCGTGACCGCGCCGGCGCCGTCGTGCGCGCGAAAGTCACGGCCAGCGGGCCGCCGATCCTCGTCCCGGGAACCAGTCTGATCAATCCGTCGGGTGAAGCGGCGCAACGGCTCGGGCACTACCCACCGTCTGCGCCAGCAGGAGTTGCTGGTCTGTTCCCAAACCCATCGCCTGCGCCAGCGCCTGGCGGTCGAACCAAGCGCGAACCACCGTCGAGATCCCGGCCGATGCGCAGTAGAGATAGACATTTTGCGCCATGGCGCCAGCAGCTGCAAACGAGTAGGGCTCTCGTTGCGCCGCCGGCACGAGCTTCATTCGCGCGTGATCGGCCACATAAATGAGATCCAGCGCAGCAAGGTCGACGAAATCCTGATAGCCGGTGACGCGGCGCACATCGCTGCCGGCCACCAGCCGCAATGCGTGCGCCACCGGCTCGTAGACGAAGAGCCCCTTCGGCAAGGCGACATAGAGCTGGACCTCCTGGGCGTTCATCGCGCTCGGGGCAGTCCGCCCGCCGAGCTCGGGCCGGTTGACGCCAGCGGCAGCCCACAGCAGATCGGCCAGGCTTTGCTCGCTCAACGGTTCGGGCGAGAACTCGCGTTTCGACTCTCGGTGAAGCAAGGCTTCCATCAGCGGCATGCCGCCTTGCCGGGTGGGCTGCAGCAGCGCGGTGGCGGTCGCAGGGTCGCCGACGGGTGGTTGCGGCCTGAGCTGCCCCATCAGGCCGAGGGCGAGCTTGGTCAGGGTGTTCATGGCGAGGGTGTCCGCTAGCGCATCGAACGCACGTGCGGTGAGCCCGAATCCATTCCACGGTAGCGAGAGATCGACTTCAAGCCTTGAGCTTCGTCAAGCACGCCGGCGGGTTCCTTCGAAAGCCGGCTGCGTCTTGCCAGCGAATTCCCCCCAGCAATTGATCCGCCGCAAAGACAGGGACGGAACACGGTGAAATGCTGGCGCTTTCGATTCGGCAATCAGGGTGACGGCATGGCGAGCGGGATCCGATTCGGTCTGAACGGCCGGCACGTCGCACTCGACGTCGATCGCGACCGCACGCTCCTTTCGATCCTACGCACGGACCTCGAGCTAACCGGCGCGAAGTACGGCTGCGGCCAGGGCCTGTGCGGAGCATGCACCGTGCTCGTCGACGGCAAGGCCACGCGAGCCTGCTCGACCCCGCTTCACGCGGTCGCAGGCAAGGAAGTCGTCACGATCGAAGGGCTTGCGTCCGGTGAGCGATTGCATCCCTTGCAGCAGGCCTTCATCGATCACGGTGCGTTCCAGTGCGGCTACTGCACGCCAGGGATGCTGCTCTCGGCACATGCACTGTTGCGCGAAACTCCGAAACCCTCGCGAGCGGCGATCGTGGCGCACCTGGAACGCAACCTGTGTCGTTGCGGCGCCCACCAGCGCATCGTTGCCGCCATCGAAGCCGTTTCACGGGCGTTGGGGCAAGCATCGTGAGCGCATCGTCGGGGCTGACCCGTCGCAGCTTCTTCAGGCTCGCCGGCGGCGGCGTGGTCATGCTGGTTGCACTGGGTCCACTGACGCTTCGCGCGCAGGATGCGCCGCGCCTCTACCCGGAGGATTTCAACGCCTACCTCGTGATCGGCGAGAACGGCCGGGTCACCGTCTTCTCGGGAAAGATCGAAATGGGCCAGGGAGTCATGACTTCGCAGGCCCAGATGGTGGCCGAAGAGCTGGGCGTCGAGCTCGCAGCGATCGACATGGTGCTGGGCGACACCGAGAGGTGCCCGTGGGACATGGGGACCTTCGGTTCCCTGACGACCCGCATGTTCGGCCCGGCGTTGCGCGCGGCCGCGGCCCAGGCCCGGCTCGTGCTCATCGCGCTGGCCGCTGAACGCCTCGGTGTTCCGGCGGAAAGACTCGAGGTTAGAAACGGGCTCGTCTTCGTGACCGGCGAACCGGGCCGCGCGATCGGCTACGGCACGCTTTCGAAAGGCGCCCGGGTCGCGAAGGTCGTGGACGAGAAGGCGGTGCTGCAAGCAGCGTCCGGATTCCGCGTGATGGGCACATCACCCCGGCGGCTCGACGCGCGCGCAAAGGTCACGGGAGCGGCAAAGTACGCGGCCGACCTCCGGGTTCCCGGCATGCTCTGCGCGCGAGTCCTGCGCCCGCCGGCGCACGGCGCGACGTTGATGCGGCTGGACAGCTTCGCTGTTGAGCGGATGCCCGGTGTGACGCTCGCCAGGCAGGGCGATCTCGTGGCCGTGCTGCACGCCGATCCCGACCGCGCCGAAACGGCGCTCGGGCGGCTGAACGCGCAGTGGCGCGTGCCCGAGTCGAAGCTGGATCAAGACAACATCTTCGACCACATCGTCGCGCAGTCGACCCTGCAAAAGGAGCTTGTCAATCGCGGCGACCTGACGGCCGCGCGAGCGCGCTCCGAACGGGTGTTCGAGGCGATCTTCAAGAAGGGTTACGTCGCCCACGCGGCCATCGAGCCACATGCGGCGCTGGCCGAGGTCAAGGACGGACGGGCTACGGTCTGGGCGTCGACGCAGACACCGTTCCCGACGCGCGACCGGATTGCCAAGGTCCTCGGCCTCGACGCCCGCAGCGTTCGGGTGATCACGCCGTTCCTCGGCGGAGGCTTCGGCGGCAAGAGCGCGGACGCCCAGGCCGTCGAGGCGGCGCTGCTGGCGCAGATCACGGGCAAGCCCGTGCAGGTGGCCTGGTCGCGTGCGGAAGAGTTCTTCAACGACACCTTCGACCCCGCCGCGGTGGTGAAGATCGTTTCGGGAATCGATCGGGACGGCAGGATCTCGCTGTGGGACTACTCCGTCTACGCCGCCGGTGAACGAGGGGCCACCACGTTTTACGACATCGCGGATGCACGCATTCGCTCCGCCGGCCGAACCGCCTACGGATCCGACGCAGAGGGAGAAAGCGTTCACCCGTTCGCTGTCGGCCCGTGGCGGGCGCCGGGCGCGAACATGAATGTCTTCGCGACCGAATCGCAGGTCGACACCATGGCCTCGGCGGCAGGCATGGACCCCTTCGAATTCCGGATGAAGAACCTGAAGGACGCGAGAATGCGCCGCGCGCTTGCGGCAGCGGCCCGTGCGTTCGGCTGGATGGCGGCGGCTGCGCCGAGCGGACGCGGCTTCGGGATCGCGTGCAGCGTCGACGCCGGAACCCATGTCGCAACGATGGCCGAGGTGAAGGTCGATCCGGCAACCGGTCGGGTCAACGTGTTGCGCATCGTCTGCGCGCAGGACATGGGCATCGTCGTCAACCCCGAGGGCGCGAAGATGCAGATCGAAGGCGGCATCACGATGGGCCTCGGGTATGCGCTGGCCGAGGAGTTGCGGTTCCGCGGCGGCGAGATCCTCGACCGCAATTTCGACAGCTACGAGATCCCGCGCTTCAGCGGGGTTGCGCGCGTCGAAGCCGTGCTCGTCCAGAACGACGATCTGGCGCCGCAAGGAGGCGGAGAGCCGTCGATCACGACTGTCGGAGCGGTAATCGCCAATGCGGTCTTCGATGCGACCGGGGCAAGGGTGCTGCGCTTGCCGCTGACGCCGGAGCGCGTGCGCTCGGCCATTGATCACCGCGTCCCGACGGCGGCGTCCGGCTGAACGCGCCGCTCACGCGTCGTCTGGCCGCTCGTGCGCTACTCGTGTCGAAGCGCCTCGATCGGGTCCAGGCGGGCCGCGCGCCGTGCCGGGAAGTAGCCGAACAGCACGCCGATAGCGGCCGAGAACACGAAGGACAACAGGTTGATGGTCGGGTCGAACAGGTAGGGCACTCCCATCACGCCGGCAAACACGAACGACGCGGCGGTGGCGATCACGATGCCGACCAGGCCGCCCAGCGCCGCCAGGGTGACCGCCTCGATCAGGAACTGCAGCAGCACCTCGCGCTCGAGCGCGCCGATGGCCAGGCGCAGGCCGATCTCGCGGGTCCGCTCGGTGACGCTGACGAGCATGATGTTCATGATGCCGATGCCCCCGACCAGCAGGCTCACCGCGGCCACGGCACCGAGCAGCGTCGTCATCACCTTCGTCGTGCCGGACAGTGTCTCGGCGAGTTGCTGCGTGTCGAGCACGTTGAAATTGTCGTCGTCGCCCTCGGCCAGCTTGCGGCGCTCGCGCAGCAACTGGCGCAGGCTGGCCTTCAGGCGCGTGCTGTCGCTGCCGTCCTCCATCGACACCAGCAGCGTGTTGACCTTCTGGTTGCCGGTCACGCGGCGCTGCAGCGTGTGCAGCGGCACGACGACCGTATCGTCCTGGTCGTTGCCCATCGCGGCCTGGCCCTTGGAGGCCAGCACGCCGATCACCTCGCAGGAGAACTGCTTGATGCGCAATTGCTCGCCGAGACCGCGCGTTCCGCCGTAGATCTCGCGCCGCACCGTCTCGCCGACGATGCAGACAGCGGCGCCGGCGCGCTGTTCGTCGTCGGTGAACGTGCGGCCCGAGGCCAGCTTCCAGTTGCCGGTCGCGAACCAGGCGTTGCTGCTGCCGGTCACGCTGGTCGCCCAGTTGCGGCCGTTGCCAACTACCGTGACGCTGGCGCGCCCTTCGGGTGCCACCGCGGCTACGCCTCCGATCTGCGCCTCGATCGCGTCGGCATCGGCCTCCTTGAACGACGGTATTCCCACGCCGCCGCCACCACCGCCCGGCCCTTGGCGCTGTCCCGGCCGCACCATCAGCAGGTTGGTGCCGAGGCTCGAAATCTGCATCTGCACCGCCTGCGTGGCGCCATGGCCGAGCGTGACCATCGTGATCACCGCACTGACGCCGATCACGATGCCCAGGATCGTCAGGAACGAGCGCAGCAG
This sequence comes from Rhizobacter sp., assembly GCA_017881025.1. GTDB lineage: Bacteria > Pseudomonadota > Gammaproteobacteria > Burkholderiales > Burkholderiaceae_C > Schlegelella_A. The sequence goes on from JADGRJ010000136.1 coordinate 5,046, forward strand.
GTTGCGGCGGATCGAGCGCAGCGCGAGGAACAGCGTGTTCAGCAGCATCACGTCGCCCCTGCCGTCGCCGCCGGGACCGTCGGCTCACCGGGAACGACGGGGTGGGGATTCGCCGCGTCGCTGTCGATGCGGCCATCGACGAAGCGGACCAGCCGCCTGGCATAGGCCGCCATGTCGGGCTCGTGCGTGACCATCAGCACGGTGATGCCGTGATCGAGATTCAGGCCGCTCAGCAACACCATGATTTCCCGACTGCGCTGGGTGTCGAGATTGCCGGTGGGCTCGTCGGCCAGCACGACCGCCGGCTCGGTGACGATGGCGCGGGCGATCGCCACCCGTTGCTGCTGCCCGCCGGACAACTCGGCCGGCGTGTGGTCCTCCCACCCGCCCAAGCCCACCGACTGCAGCGCCCGGGCCGCGGCCGCATGGCGCTTGGCTGCGGTCTCGCCGCGATACAGCAGCGGCAGTTCGACGTTTTCCTGCGCCGAGGTGCGCGCCAGCAGGTTGAAGCCCTGGAACACGAAGCCCAGGTAGCGACGCCGCAGCCGCGCTCGCTGGTCCCGGGACAAGGTCTCGACGTGCGCACCCTGGAACAGGTACTGGCCGCTGCTCGGCGTATCGAGGCAGCCCAGGATGTTCATCGCGGTCGATTTGCCCGAGCCGCTCGGGCCCATGATGGCGACGAACTCGCCGGCGACGACGTCGAGGTCGACTCCGGCGAGCGCCATCAGCCTGGCCTGGCCGCTGCCATAGACCTTGGTCACTCCGCGCAAGCGGATCAGGAACAAACCGGCGGCTGTGCTCATTTGGCGGCCATGGCCTTCTGGTCGGTGATCACCAGCATGCCAGCCTGCAACTCGCCGCCGATGATCTCGGTCATCCGGCCGTCGCTGATGCCGGGCGTCACCGGCAGCGGCACGGCCTTGCCATCGCGCAGCACCCACACCTGCCGCGCGGCCGCGGTGCTCGCGCCGGCCGCGGCCGGACTGCGCGTGCCGCCCCTGGGCGGCATGCGCGGCGTCAGGCTGGCAACAATGCCGCCGCTGGCCGCCGGCTTGGCGGCGGCGGCAGCGTCGGTCGGCGCGAAGCGAAGCGCGCTGTTCGGCACGAGCAGCACGTTCTTGCGCTGCGTCGCGGTGATCGTCGCGGTGGCCGTCATCCCGGGCCGCAAGCTGAGGTCGCCGTTGTCGACGTCGAGATAGGTCAGGTAGGTGACGACGTTGTCGGTGATCGTCGAACCGTAGCCGACGCGGGTCACGCGCGCCGGGAAGTTCCGGTTCGGATAGGCGCTGACGGTGAACGTCGCCTCCTGCCCGACCGTGACCGACCCGACGTCGGCCTCGTCGACGTACACCCACAGGCGCAATTGCTTGAGGTCCTCGGCGACCGTGAACAGCGTCACCGCCTGCAGCGATGCCGCCACGGCGTTGCCCGGATCGACGTTGCGAGTCAGGACGACGCCGTCGGCGGGCGCAGTGATCGACGCCTTCGACAGGTTCGTCTCGTCGGTCGACAGCGCCGCCCGGGCATCGTCGACGCTGGCACGGGCGCTGGCTTCGTCGGCGATCGCCCGGTCGAGCGTCGCGCGGCCGGTGTCGAGCTCGGCCTTTGACGGCACCTTGCCACCGGAGATGCGAGCCACTTCCTCGAGGCGCGCCAGGTTGGCTGCCGCTTCCTTCTCCGTGGCGACGGTCTGGGCGACCTTGGCGATCGATTCCGCCAGCGACGCACGCGAGCGCAGGATCTGGTCGCGCAGCTTGGCGGTGTCGAGCTCGACGAGGACCTGACCCTTCCTGATCTTGTCGTTGACGTCGACGTTGACCTTCGTCACCGTGCCCGAGAGCTCGCTGCCGATGCTGATCGAGCGCGTCGGCTGCAGCGTGCCGTTGGCGGTGACGGTCAGCGTCAGATTGCCGCGCACCGCAGCCTGCGTCGTGTAACTCGGCGCCGCGTCCGCGGCCTGCCGCTGCTGCCACCACCACAGCGCGCCCGCAGCGATCGCCAGCCCCGCGACCCCGCCCCACAACGCGGGGCGCCGGTACCAGGGGAGTGCCGCGGGCTCGTCGAGCAAGACGGCGAGTTCATTCTTCGATTCGACTCCCGGAGTCGGGGCGACGCTCTCGGCAGCAGTGCGGGAATTCATGAGCGGGGCGCGCGCGCAGCGCTGTCGGCGGCGGCCGGAGTCGAGTCGCCGGGGTCGGGAACCCAGCCTCCGCCGAGCGCCTTGTACAGGCGCACATGGTCGGCGCTGACGTCGGCACGCGCACTGGCGACGCCGTCCTGCGTGCTGAGCTGGGTGCGCTGGGTTTCGAGGACGATCTGGAAGTCCACCAACCCGCTGCCGTAGCGCTGGCGTGCCAGCAGCGCAGCGTTGCTCGCGGCCTCGGCGGCCTGCTCCAGGTGGGCCAGCCGCTCGCGGTCGCCGCGGAGGGCGACGAGCGCGTCTTCGACATCCTTGAGTGCCGTCAATATCGCGCTCCGATAGGTCGCTTGCGCCTGATCCAGCGCGGCCTCCTGGGCGCGTACCTGGGCGCGTGCCGCACCGCCGTCGAACACCGGAACCGAGACGCTGGCGAACAGCGCACTGATCACCGAGGCGCGGCTGGCGAGCGAGCCCAGCGTCATTGCGCTCAGGCCCACCGAACCACCGAGCTGGAAGGTCGGCCAGCGCGCCGCATCGGCCTGGTCGGCGCGGGCGACGGCGGCAGCCACCTGATCCTCGGCGGCCCTGACGTCCGGCCGCTGGCGCAGCGTCTCGGCAGGGATGCGCAATGCCAGGTCGTCCGCAGCCTGCGGCACGGCACCCAGCGGAGCCAACTCGCTCGACAAGGCCGCCGGCGGCCGGCCGGTCAAGACCGCAAGCGCATGGCTGCTCTGCTCGATGCCGGTTTGCAGGGCCGGCACCTGGGCGCTCGTCTGTTCGGTCGCGGCGCGCGCCTGTTCGGCTTCGAGCGAGGTGACGAGGCCCGCCTGCAGCCGCCACTGCGTCAACTGCAAGGTCTCCTGCTGGCTGACCAGGTTGGCACGGGCGATCTCCAGGCGCGCCTGCGCGCTGCGCAACGCGATGTACTCGAGCGCCACTTCGGCGGCGATCGACACGCGCACATCACCGAGGGTTGCGGCACTTGCGCGAGCTGTGGCCTCGGCGGCGCGCAGCGCACTCCGGTTGGCACCGAAGACATCGACCTCCCAGTTCGCGTCCAGGCCCGCCTGCAGGTTGTTGCCGGCGCCATTGCGACCGGTGCTGTGTTGTGCCGATGCCGAGCCTGCGATCACCGGCAACAATCCGGCCGCCGACACATCGCGCAGCGCCACGGCCTGGCGCAGAGCGGCCTGGGCGCCCGCGACGCTGGTGTTGGCCCGCAGCGCCTGATCGACGAGAGCGGTGAGCTCCACGTCGCCGAAGCGCGTCCACCACTGGACGAGCGGCGAGGGTCCGTTCGCCGCGACGCCTTCGGCGATCGACCATCCGGCGGGTACATCGGCTGCCTCGACGGCGCCATGATGCGAGCCCAATGACTCGCAACCTTGCACGGCAAGCGCCAGCATCAGAACGCCGGCTAGAGTCGGCACCCGACCCCCCGTCCGTTGCGCGGTGGTTCGGTCGCATTCGCCGTGACGTTTGTTCATGAATGCGCCCGGGACACTCAATCTTAGCTTCCAGTGTCAGCGCCTCCCGTTCGCGCGACCTTGTCGGCGATCAACTCGGCACGATGCCCGGGACTCGAAGCGAGACTGTGGTGCTTCCGGGTCTCAAACCGAGCGGCGTGCCGCCATTGCCCTTGATGGGGCCTGCGTTCGGATGCCCACCTCAGGGTGTCAACGATGTCTTGGGTCCCTCGCAGCGAATCCGAGCCGAAGATCAGAGTGCCTGAACCGGACGGTCAGGAGCACCCGCTGATGGCCGACTGCGTGAGTTCGCTGCCGCGCCGGTAAGCTGTCCTTCGCGTCCAGAGGCTCGACCTGCCACGGGCTGCTTTCCGAGACTTCGGGAAACTCACGCTCACGGCCATGAGCCGCCGCTGGCAAGCGTCCGGTCCCGGCGTGTCTACTACGGCGGCAGTAACCCAGCGATCAATTCGCCGCGATCTGCGACCTATCGGTGGCGTGGCGCTGACAGTGACGAAGCCGTCGACTGTCGACGCCATCAACGTTCATGCCTTCTTCACGTAAGCGCTACACCAGCCCTTTGCCGCGACAGTCTTGCCCGGGAACAGCGCGCATGGCCCAACGGCATCGCCGGCCTTTCCCTGATACAGCTGACAGTTTCCACATTCCTGCCCCACCGCGTACTTCGGGAATTTGGCCTTGTCAGCCTTCGTAGCGTCCACGACATAGCCCAGCGCAGATGCCTGCGCCTCCTTCGGGTCGACGTCCACCGCGAAGGCGCTTCGCGTACCGAGAAGTGCGGCAATGGCGACGGGAATGATCTGAATGAATGTCCGACGTGTAGTCATGCTGGCGATCCTTGTAGGGTTTCAGGCGACGGTGATTGTCTCAGCGCGCGGCGTTGGTGTTCGATTGATCCAGCCGCCGCTACGCCGCGACAGGACGCTACCTAACTCGCGGGGCCGCCCCGACGTGATCTGCTTGGGCAGCGCGCAATCTCGCGCGTCGAACAGGCCACAGGCGGCAACCCACGCTGCGACCCGGCCGACGCGGGTCTCTAACAATGTCAGGAAGCGCAGGCCTTGCCGTGGTCGGCGTGGTTGCCCGCTGCCTTGGCAGCCGCTTCGGTCATGTACTCACCCTGCTTGGTCTTGCCGTAGTACTTCGTGCCGGAGCAGTGATAGACCTTCGAGCTCGTGTTGACCCAGACCTGTCCGGGACCACCGCCGGCGGCCGGCGCCGTCATGGGCGCGGCTGCGGCCGTCTTCGCGGCGGCTGGCGCTGCCTTGGCCGGCGTGGCGGCCATCGCGGGTGCAGAAGCCGCTGCGGCAGTCTTGGCCGCGGGTGCGGCCGCCGCCGAGCCGAACCAGTCCTTCACGCCCTTGTGACCGGCACAGGCGCCCTTCTTGGTCTCGTTGGACGTATAGGTCCCGTCCTTGCACAGACCGGTCGAACCGGCTGGAGCCGCCGCCGGCGCCTGAGCCAGTGCAGCGGTCGAGGCGAGCAGGCTACCAATGAGAGCAAGGGAGGCGAGCGTGCATTTCATGTGTTTCTCCAGCGGGTCGACGGATTCATTTCCGTAGAAGGTCGCTGCACTGACGGACACGAAGCGGCCACCTACACAAGAACGCCGCCGATAGTCCCGGCGTTGACAACTGGAGGTGACCCTCTCATCCGCGCCTGGGGCACCTCAAGGTCAGTGCCACGCCACTGGCCTGACACACGGCATGCGTGCGGCTCCGAGCGGCGCATGTGGTGTCCGCGACGGCGGCCGAAGGGCACACGCCGATCTGAGCGGCAGCTGTCGGGCGGTGAATTCACTTGACCGAGCGTCAGCAAGGGGTCGACCTGAGACAGCCACGCCGTCGATTTGACCACCGGTTAGCTGTCGTCCGAGTTGAGCGGCCCGATACCCGCCGACCGCGACAGGCAGTGCCCGGCCACTTGCAGTCATTGGCGAGCGACAGCTTTCGGCTGTCGCTCTCATCTATCAACATCCGTCATCAAGTGTTCATGCGTTCCCGCAGCTCTCGCCTCAAGATCTTGCCGGAAGGCGACTTCGGGATTGCATCGACGAATTCGACTGCGCGGATCTTGGCATGCGGCGCGACGCGTGTGGCGACGTAAGCGATGATCTCTTCTGCCGTCGCAGAGCCTCGTAGAACCACAAACGCCTTCGGTATCTCGCCTGCTTCATCGCTTGCGACGCCGATCACCGCC